>DASYYE010000122.1:0-3741 GCA_035946955.1 Streptosporangiaceae bacterium
ATCACCAGCGGGCCCTGGAACTGGCCCGCGCGATCGGCAATGCCTGGGACGAGGCCCACGCGCTGGTCGGCCTGGGCCGCTGCGCCGAGGTCGTCGGCCACACCACGCGAGCGAAGGCCCTGCTCCGGCAGGCACACGTGATATTCCAGCAGATCGGCGCGGCCGAGGCCCCGGATCTGCTCGCCGAACTCAACGCCCTCACCAGCCACGGACCCAGGGAGTAGGCCACACCCCCGCTGGCAGGCGCACCCGCATCAACGAATCCAGCCCGGTGGTGGCGCCGTGACTGCCACGGCAGCTGCCGTGGCAGTCACGGTCGCGGCTACCTCAAGACCTGGGTGGCACGCATGTCAGTTGGCCACCGAGTTCCACAGGCTCATGTCCGAGCCGAGGTAGTAGACCTGGTCCGCGCCACCCCAGCCGCCGTCGGTGTTCGGCCCGTAGGGGTCGTTCACCACGAAGCCGCCGTCATCGGTGTATCCCTTGACCAGGATGACGTGTGACAGGCCGTGCACGGTCCCGCCGGCCGGCACCAGGTAGCCCCAGTTGAGCTGGTTCTGCACCGTGCCGGGGTCGAAACCGCCGTTCAACTGCGCCCAGCCAGTGTGGTTGTTGAGGTAGTCGTAGATGCCCCAGCCGCCACTCCACGGACTGCCGACCCCGGGGATGAACATGAAGCCGTGCGCGCCAGCCCATGCGCCAGCCCCGGAGTAGTCCGGCTCGGTCCACGAATAGGTGGTGCTGCCATAGGTGTATACCCCCGTCACGTACTGGCCGTAGTCGGTCTCGTGGTAGCCGCCGGCGTATACCCACATGGGCCACGCCGAAAGCTGGTAGCCCGCCAGGTCCATGACCGAGGAACTGGGACCGCAGGAGCCGCGGCCGTCGAAGGCGTCCGGTGTGTCATAGACCTGGTTGACGAAGCCCGCACTATTGGTGAGTGCCCGCGGCGGTGCCCCCATGACCGGCCGCGGGTGCCTGCCGAAGGTGATCGGCCGTACGGCCGCGATCTTCGGCTTGGGCTGCAGCGCGGCGGCACGCAGCGGCGCGGCGCGGCCCGCCGCGACCGCAGCGGCGCTGACAGTCCGCACGCCGAACCGGTCGTGGCTGATCGCCATGATGCCTCGGTCCAGCCCGGCGAGCCCAAACCCCGAGATGCCCTTGACCACCTCGGTACGCGGACCGGCTGGCACGCCGGCCACATAGGTTCCAGCGACCGCCACCGCCCGGCGGGCGAATGCCGTCTTGCCCGCGGCCGAATGCATCTGGGCTGCAGTCGGGCAGGCGAGTTCGGTGTAGGCGACCTGGCGGCCGTCACTGCTCCACACTGCCTCGGTGTAGGTGTCATGGGTGCGGCCGAAGGTGCGCACCACCCGGCCGGTGAGGGTGGCCAGGCCGATGACGCTGGGCTGGTTGGCGCAGGCGTAGCCAGTGCCAGACCGGATGAAACTGACCAGTTGCTGGCCGTCGATCCTCACCAGCCGGAAGTCCCGGTAGGCGAGGTGGTGTGTCACGTCGCTCGTCAGCACCGGGATGACCCTTGCTGTCTCGGTGTCGACCCGGACCAGGTCAGGTGGCAGGTTGGTCTGGGCCCGCCGGTCCGGGTAGACGGTGGCGAACACCGAGCGGCCGTCGCTGCCCCAGCCCAGCACACTCACGTCCAAGCCAGGGACACTGGCGACGCGGTGGCCAGGGCTGTCAGGTGTCCCGGTGAAGACTGTGGCGGAGCCGTGGCCCTGCACCGCATAGGCCAGGCGTGTGCCGGAGGCCGTGAAAGCCGCTGAGGTGACCGGCCCGTGGGCCAGCGTGCGCATCTTCCCGGACCTGGCGTCGAGGATCAGCAACCCGCTGCCGGACAGCCCGTCGAAGTCTGGGACGACCGCAGCCAGGGAGCCACTGCCCGTCACAGTTGCACGGATGGAATAGAAGGGGCTCTGGTCGGTGACCAGCGCCTTGCGATGGCCGTTGATATAGACGGCATAGGAGTTGCCGGTCCGGACCGTGCTGATGGTCGCCGCGCCCGGCGGCCCCGCTGGGCCAGCCAGCCTGTCCGCTGCCTGCGATACGCCCGCAGGAATGGCGGCGCGCACGGTGCTTGCGGCCGCTGGTGTGAGCTGTACGACCGCCAGCGCGGCCGCCGCGGCCGTCACCCCTGTCGCACAGACGCGAACATGATGTCGATACATCAGATTGGCCTCCTGAGATGGACAGCATGTGCCAACCGCCGCAGGCTAGGCCCAGGCCGTCACACCACCGTCAAAGTCAAGGCAGCAGGGCTGCCGCCGAAACCTGCCGGTCATCGCCTGCCCCGGGGCTGCGGCCGTGGCCAAGCGGGACATACGGCTTGCGGTGGGCGTCCGCCCACACCGCCAGCCGGTCCGCCAGCGCCTGGTTGGCCGCGGCCTCGCGGAGCACCCACTCGTCATAGGCCCAGCGGGTGAGCAGTGGCGTGCGCAGCCGCCGGGCGAGCACGCTCGTTGCAGCCACATCCTGCGCCCGCACCGCGGTCTGCACATCGGACCGCAGTTCCGCCAGGTCGCATGAGACGCCCCCGAAGTCGAAGCCGACCACCGGTCCGCGGCGGCTCAGCCGCCAGGCGTGGGGGCCGAGGCCCTGACGCGCGTCCCACAGCAAGGTGCGGATCCTGCCCAGGGCACGGCTGTGGTCAGAGGGCGCGTCGGGCCAGAGCCGGTCGGCGAGTTCTTCGACGTGGACGCCGGTACCGGTCAGCGTCAGCAGAAACAGCAGCCGCTCGGCATTGTGGCTGTGGAATGTCACGGGCTGACCAGCACGCAGCACGGCGCCCGGGCCGAACGCCACCAGCCGCAGTTCCTCCTCCCGCGCGAAGAGTCGCTGGTAGGCGGCATCCGAGACATCGCCCCGCCGGGCCCGGGCGAGCCAGCGGGCCGCGTGTGCACCGCTGGTCCCGGCCAGCCCGAGGTAGCTGCGAGCCGCCCAGTACCGGCAGCCTGCCGCGTCGAACGTCAGGGCGGCGACTTGGAACACCGCCGCCGCTTCGTCCGTCTCGCCGTTGCGCAGCAGTGTCTCGGCGAGCAGGAGCTGGCATCGAGCCTTCTCAAGCGGGAGTGAGCAGTCAGCAAGCACTGCCCGGAGCATGGTGACGGCCGCGCGGTTCATGCCCGCCTCGCGTGCTGCCACGGCGGCGGCCTGGGCCGCCCATTGTCGCCACCAGTCTTCTTTCCTCCGTCTCAGTTCGCGTAAGGCCCACGTGGCGTCCAGGCGAGCCCGCCGTGGGTCGGTGTGCGCAGTGAACTCCGCGCGCAATGCCCGGGCTATGGCCTCGTACCAGGTCTCACCAACTTCCCTAGCTGTGGCGATGGCCTCAGCGAACGCCAGCCCGGCCTGCGCGTCGTCTCCCCGCAGAGCGAACAGCACCCCGCGTGCGGCATGGCACAGCGGCGCCTCGTACCTGTCGTAAGGGTCGCTCAGCTCGGCGAACGCATCTGCGGCTTGCGTGAGCGCAGTGTCTGCCGGCCCGAACTCCCCCGCCCACATCTGGAAGAAACCCAGGTTCACCAATGCCGTCGCCTCGGCTCGCTGGTTACCGTGCACACGTGCCAGCGCGACCGCTTCCTCGGTGAGTGCAAGGGCGACTTCGAGCCGACCGTCCGCGTAGGCACCAAACCCCTGGTGGGCGAGGGTGATCTCATCCCCTAGCGCGCCCGTCCCGCCCAGTGCCCGCGACCGGTGGAACATGCGGGCGGCCTCGGTCAGCCTGCC
>DASYYE010000123.1:0-4286 GCA_035946955.1 Streptosporangiaceae bacterium
TACATGGTGGCCGCGAAGTGGGGCCGCATCATCAACCTCTCAAGCCTGTCCGCCGTCGGCAACCGGGGCCAGGTCAACTACTCCGCGGCCAAGGCGGGCTTGCAGGGCTTCACCAAGACCCTGGCGATCGAACTCGGCCAGTTCGGGATCACCGCCAATGCCGTGGCGCCGGGTTTCATCGCCACTGACATGACCGCGGCCACGGCTGCCCGCGTGGGCATGAGCTTCGAGGACTTCCAGACCGCGGCGGCCAGCCAGATCCCCGTCGCCGGGTCGGCCAGCCCGCCGACATCGCGCACGTGATCTCGTTCCTGGTCAGCGAGGGCGCCGGGTTCGTGTCCGGGCAGGTCATCTACGTGGCCGGCGGTCCGCTGTGCTGAGCCCGGACGCGCTGTCCAAAAACGGTGCAGGCGACAACAGCGACGAGGCCGGGTTGCGCGATCTCGTCCGCTCCTTCCTCGCGGGCCACGACCCGGCCACCACCGGCCGCGACGAGTTCCTGCGGGCCAGGTTCGACGCTGGCCTCGCCTGGGTGCACTACCCGGCCGGCCTGGGCGGCCTGGGCCTGTCCCGCTCCCTGCAGCCGCTCGTGGACGCGGAGTTCGCCGCCGCGGGCGCGCCCAGCAACGACCCGGCCCGCAATGGGATCGGCCTTGGCATGGCCGCGCCCACGATCGCGGCGTTTGGCAATGACGAACAGAAGGCACGCTGGCTGCGCCCGCTGTGGACGGGCGAGGAGGTCTGGTGCCAGCTCTTCAGCGAGCCAGGTGCGGGCTCCGACCTGGCCGGGCTCGCGGCCCGGGCGGTCAGGGACCCGGCGGGCACCGGCTGGCTGGTCACCGGGCAGAAGGTGTGGACCTCGCTCGCGCACGCCGCACGGTGGGGCCTGCTGCTCGCCCGGACCGACCCTGACGTGCCCAAGCACGCTGGGCTCAGCTACTTCGCGCTGGACATGCACCAGCCCGGCGTCGAGGTCCGCCCGCTGCGCCAGCTCACCGGCGAGGCCGAGTTCAACGAGGTGTTCCTCACCGAGGCGGCCATCCCCGACACCGACCGGATCGGGCAGGTGGGGGAGGGCTGGCGCGTGGCGCAGGCCACGCTCATGAACGAGCGTGTCGCCATCGGCGGCCTCGCCCTGCCCCGCGAGGGCGGCATGGTGGGCCTGACCGCCAAGGCCTGGCGGGACCACCCGGAGCGCCGCACGCACGGCCTGCACGACCGGATGCTGCGGCTGTGGGTCGACGCTGAGGTCGCCCGGCTGGCCGGGCTGCGCCAGCGCCAGCAGCTCGCGGCCGGCCAGCCAGGCCCGGAGGGCTCAGCATCCAAGATCGTCTTCGCCCGGCTCAATCAGGACCTGTCCACGCTCGAGCTGGAGCTGTCCGGCCCGGACGCGCTGCGCTATGACGACTGGTCGCTGCGGCGGCCGGCGGAGTCAGGCTTCCTCGGCCGCGAGGCCGGTTACCGCTACCTGCGCGCCCTGGGCAACTCCATCGAGGGCGGCACCTCGGAGATCCTGCGCAACATCATCGCCGAGCGTGTCCTGGGCCTGCCGTCAGAGCCCCGCACCGACACCACCGTGGCATGGAAGGACCTCCCGCGATGAGCGCCACCGACGTGACCAGGGCCACGCCTGACCTGCGTTATGGGGAGAGCGAGGAGGACCTGCGGAAGGTGGTCCGCGGCCTGTTCACCGACCGCAGCCCGCTGCCTGCCGTCCTCGCCCACGTGGACAGAGCGATCTTGCCGCACGACAGTGTGCTGTGGCACTCGCTCGCCGCCGAACTCGGGTGCGCGGGGCTGCTCATCCCGGAGAGCCAGGGCGGGGCCGGTGCCAGCTACCGTGAGGCGGCCGTGGTGGCGGAGGAGACCGGCCGGGCCGTGGCCCCCGTCCCCTTCCTCGGCAGCGCCGTGGTGGCGACCACCGCCCTGCTCGGCACCGGCGACAAGCTGCTCTCCGAGCTTGCCTCCGGCCGGGTGAGCGCCGCCCTGGCTGTGGAGTTCACCCGGATGCCGCCCGGTGCGGGAGTTCCAGGCAGTGCCTGGGGGGTGCACGTGGCGAAGTCCGAGCCGGGCGACCTCGACGACGTGACACGGCTGACCGGCACGGTCAGCGGAGTGGCTGACGCGCTCGGCGCCGACGTGCTGCTGGTGCCCGCCGACGGCGTGCCGTTCGGCCTGTACGCGGTGGAGGGCACCGCGGCGGGGCTGCGGCGGGATCCGGTCGTGTCACTGGATGCCACCCGGCCACTGGCCGACATCACGCTGGACGGGGTGCTGGGCCGGCGGGTCGCCACCGGTGAGGCAGCAACCTCGGCGGTCGCGGCCGCGCTGCGAGCCGGGGCCGGGATGCTCGCGAGCGAGCAGCTTGGCGTCGGGCAACGGTGCCTGGAGATGACCCTGGCCTACGTCAAGGAACGCAAGCAGTTCGCCCGGCCGATCGGGTCGTTCCAGGCACTCAAGCACCGAATCGCCGACGTGTGGGTGTCCCTGGTCCAGGCCCAGGCAGCGGCCCGTTACGCCGCGGCCTGCCTGGCCACCGACGACCCCGACATCCCAGTGGCCGTGGCCATGGCCAAAGCCGCATGCGGCGAGGCGGCCGTCCACGCCGCGCAGGAGTGCGTGCAGTTGCACGGCGGTGTCGGTTTCACCTGGGAACACCCCGCCCACCTGCTGCTGAAACGAGCCAAGAGCGGCTCCCTGGCGTTCGGCACCCCCGACCGTCACCGCGCATCCCTGGCCCACCTGGTAGACCTGCCACCCCCGCTGCAGGCATAACGGAGGCGCTCAGGCATAAGGCGGCGCTTCAGGCATAACGCGGGCGTTCAGGCATAACCCGGGCGCCCCGGGTGCCCGGCTGGTTCTGGTGGCTTTAAGGGCCGGGGCCGTCCGGGCGGGAGCCGGGCTCATCGTAGGGGTCGGGTTCGGTTCGGTAGGAGCGCCCGTGGGGGAGCCGCCAGACCATGACCCCTGGCTCAGGCTGATCCAGGTGCCATCCCTGGACCTGTTTCGCGCGATGATGCCGGCGGCAAAGTGGCGCCAGTGATGAGTGATCGTTGTATTGGGTACCTGGTCAGCGGCCATATTCGCGCCTATCCGTGGTGGGAAGAGCCGGGCTGATTGCCCGATCGGGCGCCCAGACAGGGCGGGCTTCCTGGGCGCCCTCGGGGCCGTCAGCTACCGCCTTCGTCTACGCGCCACGCAAGCGCGCCGTGGACGGGCGTGAGGGCGACGGGGCGGCCGACCATAGCGGCTACCCAGCGAGCGACATCCGGCCAGTCCTCATAGCCGCCTGCGGCGTCCAGCGAGGCGGGGAGCACGTCGGATGGGACTACGACCGAGCAGATAGCCCACTTCGGATCGGTGGGGTCACGGTCGAGGATGAGGATCCGCCACGGGCCATTGCCGGACGGGGCGGTGATGGGATCGTTGTGCATAGCCGACTCCTTCGTAGTCGGTCAGGGCCGGGAGCCCGGGTGTTGGCGCACCCGCCCGGCCCGCCTTATTTACGGCAAGCTCACCGTGACGCCGTTCGAGAACAGCGAGTCATGCAGCTCGGCCTTAACGGCGTGGTCGCCGTTGGGCAGGTCGAAGGCGATGGTGCCGGTGACCTCGTTGCCGGGGTTGATCTGGGTGAGGAAGAACGTCTGGCTGGACGCAGCCGAGTCGGCGGAGAACTGCCTGCCGCTCGCGTCGTAGACGTACTGGTTGCTGGCGTCGAGAGTCTGCGCCTGGCCGCCGATGTTCTTCACCGTGACGTGCAGGATCGTGTACCGGCCCTGAGCGGTCCCGCCGAGCAGCCCGCCCGCGTGCTTGGCGTGCGTCACGGCCGTGACCGTGAACTGGAACTTGCCGTCCCGGACGGGGGCGCCGATCTTGGCGGCGCCGGGTGCCTGGTGCCCGCTGGCCCGGTTTCCTCTGCTGGTGCTGGTGCTGCTGTGGTTTCCCAAGGCGGCGACCACCCCCAGGATGATTATCAGTAGCACCACGGCACCGGCCACGCTGCCGCAGCCGATCAGCACCTTGCGCCCTGTCCGGCGCTTGGGTGCCTGTGGTGCCACATAGCCGTACGGTGTGGGATTGCTCATAAATCTCCCCTCCCTTTCAGCCGATCTCTATACTCCGCTCGCCAGTAGTGACGAGCAGCCAATTGGCGAACTGGGACTGGTGGCACTGCGCCGGGTCGGGCTCCCAGCAGATGAGGGACAGCCGGTCGCTCGGCGCCTAGTACGCCTCACGTGCGATCTTCAGCAGCGCCCTGGTGATTGTCTGCGGCCCGTAGGCATCGA
>DASYYE010000124.1:0-26287 GCA_035946955.1 Streptosporangiaceae bacterium
ACTCCTGCACGGATCAGGGAAGGGGTCCGCCGGCTCGGTGAGGCCCTGGGTGCGGAGATAGAGGTCCGCGCCACATTCGGTGGCATGTCCGGCTCCGCGGAGTCCGGGCGGGGGGTGGCTGGGCCGGCCCAGGGCCACATCGCGCCATGAGCGACCTCGGCCGTGTGCTGATCCTGGCCGGAGGCCTGTCCCCCGAGCGTGAAGTCTCCCTGCACTCCGGCGACCGGCTCCGTGATGCCCTGAACGAGGTGGGTGTCGAGGCGGAGATCGCGGACACGGACGCGGCCCTGATCCCGGCCATCACGGCGGACCCTCCCAATGCCGTCTTCCCGGCGCTGCACGGCGCCTGTGGGGAAGACGGGTCCATCCAGGAGGTACTGACCCTCCTGGATGTGCCATACGTGGGATCGTCCCCTGGGGCCTGCCGGATGGCATTCGACAAGCCAGTGGCCAAGACGGTCATCCGGGCCGCCGGGCTGACGACCCCGGACGCTGTGGCGCTGCCCAAGGAGACCTTCCACGACCTTGGCGCCTCGGCCGTCCTCGACCGCATCGTCGCCTCGTTGGGCCTGCCATTGTTCGTCAAGCCGGCCCGGGGCGGCTCCGCTCTCGGGGCCACCCGGGTGGCCGCTGCCGCCGACCTGCCCGCAGCGATGATCAGTTGCTTCGCCTATGGCGACACGGCCCTGGTCGAGCAGGCCATCGACGGCACGGAGGTGGCGGTTGGCGTGGTCGACCTGGGGGACGGCCCACGTGCCCTGCCTGCGGTGGAGATCCGCCCACTCCGCGGCGGCTACGACTACGCGGCCCGCTACACCGCCGGGCAGACGGAGTTCTTCGTGCCGGCCCGGCTCAGCCGCCCACAGGAGCAGGCCGCGATGGCGGCTGCGGTGACCGCCCACTGTGCGCTCGGGCTGCGGGACATGTCCCGCACCGACCTCATCGTGGCCGAAGACCAGGTGTACTTCCTGGAAGCCAATGTGGCGCCCGGTCTGACCGACACCAGCACACTGCCTATGGGCCTGGAGTCGGCGGGCCTGGCGCTCGGCGCGGTATGCCGTGACCTGCTGGGCCTGGCAGCGGCCCGCGCGAGTTGAGCAACCTGCGCTCCGGCGGCCCGGTGGTGCGTCGCCGGAGCTTCGGCAGCGACAACCACGCCGCTGCGCACCCGGCCGTCCTCGCCATGCTCGTCGCGGTCAACGAGGGTGACGCTCCGGCCTACGGAGCCGACCCCTGGACCGAGCAGACCGCCACCGACCTGAGCAAGGCGTTCGGTGCCCACGGGGGAGTGTTCTTCGTCGGCACCGGTTCAGCCGCTAATGTCCTGGGCCTCAGCCTGCTGCTCCGCCCCTACGAAGGCGTTGTCTGTCCCGCAACCGCCCACATCAATGTGGACGAGTGCGGCGCAACCGAGCGGATCCTGGGAAACAAACTCCTCACCGTCCCAACCCCCGACGGCAAGCTCACACCGGCCCTGGTCGAGCCCTGGCTGGCGTGGCGAGGCGACGAACACCGGGTCCAGCCGAGAGTGGTCGCGATCGCCCAAGCCACCGAGCAGGGCACCTGCTACACCCGCAGCGAACTTCGCGAGCTACGCGACTTCTGCTCGGCACACGCCCTCCGGCTGTACATCGATGGCGCCCGGCTAGCGAACGCCGCCGCCCACCTCGACTGCTCACTGGCAGACCTGGCCGGGTACGCAGACGTCCTGAGCTTCGGCGCCACGAAGAACGGTGCCCTGGCCGCCGAGGCCGTCGTAGTCATGCGCGAGGGTCTCGGCACCGAGGTTCCGTTCCTCCGCAAACAGCAGATGCAACTGGTCTCCAAGATGCGCTACGTGGCCGCCCAGTTCGCGGCCCTGCTGGAAGACGGCCTCTGGCTGCGCAACGCCCAGCACGCCAACGCGATGGCCCTCCGCCTGGCCAAAGGCCTGCGTGGCACACCAGGCGTTCAGCTCTGCCAGCCCGTGCAGTCGAACGCCGTGTTCGCCTGCCTCGACACCGACCTCATAGAGCGCCTGCTGCCAACAGGACAAGTGCATGTCTGGGACGCCCGCGCCCGCATGGTCCGCTGGATGACCGCGTACAACACCACCGAGGCTGACGTGGACGCGCTGGTCGGGGACATCAGGCAGGTAGCCGCTCGCTAGTGGCGCGGCCGACGAGGTCTGGCCATTGGACGGTTTCTGCTGGAGCAGGCCGGGGGCATTGACCCCCGGCCTGCTTGGTGGCGCGGCGGGTTATCGAAGGACCGCGCCTGGTTACCAGTAGAAGTCCTCCCACGGACCGACGCTGACTGCGCGGGCACGTAGCTCGCCGTACTGGCCGCCGGTGTACCCGACCTCGGCTGAGGCGAAGAGGAGATTGGCCCCGTTGAGGAAGTAGGTCCAGCAGCCCTGGCAGGGATCGGAGGCGGTGTACCAGATCTCCCAGGAACCTTCGTTCACAGCCCGGGCGCGGAGCATGCCGTAGTCCCCGCCGGTGTAGTTGAGTTCCGCAGAGATGAAGTCGAGGTTTTCGTCAGAGTAGAGATCAGTCTGCCCGGTCACCTCGTCGCGGCAGCCGCCGTAGAGTTCCCACCAACTCACGTTGGAGGCCCGGGCACGGAGCATGGCCCAGCCGCCACCGGTGTAATCGAATTCGGTGGAGACGTAGTCGCCGTTGGCATTGGCGTAGATCCACGCGTCGTCCCAGCAGTTGAACGAGTCGCCGTTCGCGTGGGTCAGTGCCTCCAGCCGAGTCAGCGCACGGACCATCCGGGCCGTGCTCGCCGAACGCGCTGCCAGGCCTTCCCGAGCCAGCCGGGCCAGAGTCCGGCCCGACATCTTCACGAAGTGGCCTGGGCTGTGTGGTGCCCGAATGTGCAGGGCCGGGCTGTGCGGGGCCAGGCTGGCACCGCCGCTGGCTGTCTGGGCGTTCGCGCTGGCCAGCGAACCCACGGACAGGGCGGCCACAACCAAGCCGACACCGGCGAGCCGAGTCAATGGCTTGTACAAGGTGTCCTCCATTGGGGATCTGTGACATGCGCGCCCATATTCAGCGCCGCCGTCCCCAGTCCGTCCCCACTCCGTCCCCGCCGATAATGAGCCCCCTCCCGGCGGCATAGACGGACCACCACGTCCTGCCGGAACCCTCATCGCCAGGTCACACCAACGGCCCACCCCCGCACCGTTCCACGTGAAACAGAAGAAACGCCGCCAGTCGCGGCACTACAGAGGTGGGGAGGTGGCCTGGTCAACCCGCTGGCACAAATACGTCGTCAACCCCAGCCCCGCGACTCGCGGGGGACGGCAGACGGCGAGGGCCCCGCACAAACACCGGGGCCAGCGGATTGGCTTGGCCGCCTCCCCGCCGGGCACGACGAAAGACTGTCAGTAGACGCGAGTCAGTCGCTGGTACGCCGCCCAGCCTCGGGGGACATCGCGGCGACGATCCGTTCCAGATCCTCGACAGTCGCGAACTCGACCACGATCTTCCCCTTGCGCTTGCCCAGCTCCACCGTTACCCGCGTTTCGAAGGCGTCCGACAGCCGCTCCGCCAGATCGTTGAGCGCCGGGGCGAAAGGTTTGGGCGTTCGCGGCCGGCGGGGACCAGGCGCTGCCTCGTCCCCGCCCATGGCCACGATCTCCTCTACCGCCCGCACCGACAGGCCTTCGGCGACGATGCGCTGTGCCAGCCGGTCCTGGCTCCCGGCGTCAGGCAGGCTCAGCAGTGCACGTGCGTGCCCAGCGGTGAGGATCCCCGCGGCAACACGCTTCTGGACAGCCGGAGAAAGCTGGAGCAGCCGGATGGTGTTGGAGATATGTGGCCGGGATCGGCCTACCTTGCGCGCGAGTTCGTCATGGGTCGCGCCGAAGTCGTCCAGTAGTTGCTGGTACGCGGCGGCCTCTTCCAGTGGGTTGAGCTGCTCCCGGTGCAGGTTCTCCATCAGCGCTTCGCGCAGGAGGTCGTCGTCGGAGGTCACGCGGACGAGGGCGGGGATGTGCTCCAGACCTGCCTGCTGACACGCCCGCCACCTGCGTTCCCCCATCACCAGCTCGTAATGGCCGGGCATCACGCTGCGGACGACGACCGGCTGCAGCAGGCCGACTTCCTGGATCGACGACGCGAGTTCTGCGATGCTGTCCTCGTCAAAGACCTGCCGGGGCTGACGCGGGTTGGGTGTGACCAACCCGATGGGGATCTCCTCGTAGTAGATCCCGCTGACGGTCGGCTCGGTCCGAGCCTGCGGTACCCGCAACTCCGCCACCGGCTGCCCCGGCGCACCGGCCGCATCTGGCCCGCCGTCTACCGTTGGGGCTGTCGGGATGAGCGCACCCAGCCCCCTGCCGAGGCCACGCTTTTGCGCGGGCATCGCACCTCCTCGCGTTCTCTGCCCCGTAGGCCGGGCAGGGCCTCAGGACTCGTCCCTACTGGCTGACCGCTCCGCCACCTCGCGGGCGGCTTCCAGGTATGCCTGTGCCCCGCTGGAACCGGGGTCGTAGGTGATGACCGACTGCCCGTAGCTGGGCGCCTCGGACACCCGGACGCTGCGCGGGATCATGGCGGACAGGACCACCTCGCCGAAGTGGCCACGGACCTCCTCGGCCACTTGTGAGGCCAGCCTGGTCCTGCCGTCATACATCGTCAGCAGGATCGTCGAGATCGCCAGGTTCGGGTTGAGGTGTGCCCGCACCAGATCCACGGTGCGCAGCAACTGCTCCAGGCCCTCGAGCGCGTAGTACTCGCACTGGATGGGGATCATCACCTCTGCCGCACCCACGAGCGCGTTCACGGTCAGCAGGCCGAGCGAGGGCGGGCAGTCGATGAAGATGTAGTCCAGCCCGGACATGTCATGCTGCGCCAGCGCCCTGCGCAGCCTGGCCTCGCGCGCGACGAGTGGGACCAGTTCGATCTCGGCACCCGCCAGGTCGATGGTGGCTGGGGCGCAGTAGAGCCCTGGGATCGCGGCCACCGGACTGACAATGCTCGCCAGCGGCTGGTCCTCCACGAGTACGTGGTACACGGAGGGACGACCTCCCTGGTGGTCCACGTCCAGCGCCGTCGAGGCGTTGCCCTGGGGGTCGAGGTCCACGACGAGCACCCGTGCCCCGTGGAGAGCGAGCGAAGCAGCCATGTTGACCGCGGTGGTCGTCTTGCCAACCCCGCCCTTCTGGTTGGCGATCGTGATCACCCGGCAGGAGGCGGGTCTGGGCCACACCTGCCCGGTAGCACCGAGCGCGTCCATGGTTACCTTGCTCGCCGATCCACTCACAGCTGTTGTTGCCACAGTCTCACTTTCTGGCGCACGCGCTGATGGCACCTGCGGTGCGGCCGCTGGCGCACCCGACATGGATTCACGTGAAACCACGCCCGACAGAGCCTGCTTGACGCGGGCTGGTGGATCACTGTAGGGCCCCCCAGCCCCTCCGGCTTGGTTGTCTGCCCCGTTCGGCCTGGCCGCCATGTGAGAGCCTCCTGTTATCGGCACTGCCGGTGTCATGGGCGCTGCGGGATTCGATACGGCCTCCGCGGGCACCGGAGGCGCGGTAACCGATCTCACGGCTGCCGCTGCCGCAGCAGGCGTCGCTGTGCTCAGCACCGCAGAGACCGGAGGTGCGGTGGCCGGCACGGCGGTCCCTGGCGGTGGAGTGGCCGGCAGCGCAGTGGCGGGCGGCTGGGGCGTCTCAGGCCCTGGTCTCACACTCGCTCCTGGTGCCGCCGCCCCGGCAGACGCTGTGGTACCCACTCCGCCAGTAGTGGCACTGCCGCCCTGGGGCCACCCGACACCGCTCCTGGACAACTGTGACTCATCCCTTGCCGTCCGGAGGCCCGGCATCTGAGCATCATCTGGCCATCCCACTGGGTCCTGGGAAGCCATCGCCATGCTCCTTGTCACCTCGTCCGGGCGGCCCGGACATCACCTGCCCTTGACCACCCTGACTACTGTCGCAGCCGGATCGACCCTACCGCCCCCCACACGCAAAACAGCTACCTCCCGAGCACCGAGCCGCCGCAACACGGGACGGGCGGCACTCACTTCCTCCTCTGCCCGGGCACCTTTGACCGCCAGGATGGTCCCGCCGGGACGCAGCAGTCCCCAGGTCCAGCCGACCAGCTTGGCCAGTGGTGCCACGGCACGCGCCGTCACCACATCGGCTGAGACAGTGCCAGCGAGATCCTCGGCGCGAGCACGGCACACCTCGGTATTGGCCAAGCCAAGCGCGCTCACACACTCCGCCAGGAACTCCGAACGCCTCAGCAGCGGTTCCACAAGTGTCACCTGGCAGTCAGGGAGCAGCAGCCCGAGCACTATCCCCGGCAGCCCGGCGCCGGAGCCGACATCAACCAGGGAACAAGGCCGCGGCACCAGTTCCGCGACCACACCGCTGTTCAGGAGATGGCGCTCCCAGATGCGGGAGACCTCATGGGGGCCGAGCAGGCCACGTTCGATCCCGGCACCCGCCAGCATCCGGGCGTAACGCTCCACTGCTGCCAGGGCAGGACCGAAGACCATCTGAGCCTCAGCAGGCGCGCTGGGCACGCTGTCCTCCCCAGGCGGCACGGGCACCGGCCACCCGGCACTACCCCCGGGCCGCCCGTCTTCCCCACCCAGTCCGCTCACCCCCGCCGACTCACCCAGCGGGGAAGACGACCACCCGCCGGTCTGGCTCCTCGCCTTCAGACTCGCTGCGGAGCCCAGCCGCTGCCACAGCGTCGTGGATGACCTTGCGCTCGAAGGGGGTCATCGCATCCATCCGCCGCGGTGCACCGGTGCGGCTCACTTCCTCGGCTGCTACGCGGCCCAGTTCCGTGAGTTCCTGGCGGCGCCGGGCACGGTAGCCGCTCACGTCGAGCATGATCCTGCTGCGTGTGCCGGTCTGGCGGTGGACGGCCAGGCGCGTCAGCTCCTGCAGGGCTTCCAGCACCTCACCGCGCGAGCCCACGAGTTCGTCAAGCGTGGCACCGACAATACTGACGAGCGGGCGGTCACCCTCAACATCCATGTCAATGTCACCGTCAAGGTCGGCCACATCGAGCAGGCCCTCGATGTAGTCGGCGGCAATCTCGCTCTCCTGCTCCAGGTCGGCCAGGCTCGGAGCGCCTTCCGCCGCTTCCTCAACCGTGTCCTCGCCGGCGCCCGGCTCGGTGGTGCTCACTGCTCCATCTGGGCCAGCCTCCTCGGCGGCCACCGCTGATGCAGTTGTCTGGACATCCGTCTCGGACTGGTCAAGGCCACCACCGGACGAAAGGGCTTCGGTCTCACGAGCCCCTTCAGCCTGCGTCAGCCCGCCAGAGTTGTCACCGCCGGTCATGACAACCACAGTCTCCTCCCGGTTCAGCATTGCAACGTCTTATTGGCAACTCATCACAGGCAGGTGCCTGGCTGTGCAAACAGCCACTGCCACTACAATCCGTGGCCACCTGCCTGTCACTCCAAGCCCGAAGGGGCTATGGCGCTTCCCTCAGGGCAGAGCAAACCCTAACGTTTGCCGGAACGCTTGCTCCTCGGCTGGTGGGTCCGCTGCTGCCTGACGATCTTAACCTCGCGCGTCTCCGGCTGCTCCTCCTCGGCTGGGCGCCTGCCCAGACGGCGCAGCAATCCTGAGCCATTAGCGGCAGCCTTGGCACTGCTTGTAGCACTTTGGCTACTCTTCGTGCTTACCGGCCTCCGCGCGGGCGTGCCTGCCTGCCCACTGCGCGGGTTCTTGTTCCGGGGTGCCGCACCGGTCACCGGCTTCTTGGCCGGGAGGACGGCATCGACCGCAGGGTCATAGCTGGCGGGGACCGCGTCCTCGACTGGTTCCGCGTCCTCGGCGGCCTTACCCTGTGTGGCTTTAGCCCGTGCGGCCGTGCCCGCGGTGGCCCTGGCAGGCTTGGCAGAGGCAGGCGCCTTGCGCGCGTCAGCAGCAGACGTGGCGGTCTTCGCGCCAGAGGTGCCCGTCTTCGCGGCAGTGCCGGTCCTCGTCGTCCCCTGCCCCGTCTTCCGCGGTGCGGCGCCAGCGCCCGAGGCTGGCTTGGTCCCGGACTTCGGGGCGGCCGGGGCGGCAGCAGCAGCAGCCGTCGCAGTGGCTGGGGGCGGGAAGCGCCGGAAGAGCACGTGCTGCTGGCCGAGGGTCCAGACGTTCGTGGCGACCCAGTAGAAGACCAGCCCGAACTGCCAGTACAGGCCGGAGAGCGCGAACAGGGGGACGATATAGGTCATGTACTTCTGCGACGACGCCATCGGGTTGTCCGGCGTCATCTGCGGGGTCATGCCCCGCTTGGTGCTCTGGCGCACGGTCAGGAACGTCGTGATGACACTGATGGCCACCGTGCAGAGGATCACGACCTTCGCGTGCAGCGGAACGTGCAGCGTCCCGGTGAAGAGCACCTTGTCCGAGATCCTGGCCCCGAAGATGCTGGCGTGCTGTGCACTCTCGATCAGCTGCTGGGTGAGCCCGTAAGGGGGCGCCTGGCGGATGTGGGTGCCGGGCTTGTAGGGCGTCCAGACGGAGATCCCGCGCAGCACACCGAACAGGGCGAAGAAGAGCGGCAGTTGCGCGACCAATGGGAGGCACCCACCGAGTGGGTTGACCCCGTGCTCCTTGTAGAGCTTCATGGTCTCTTCGTTCATGGTCTGCCGGTCGTTCTTGTACTTCTTGCGCAGCTCCTGCAGGTGCGGGGCGAGCGCGCTCATCTGCCGCATCGAGTGCATCTGCTTGATGAACAGGGGCAGCAGCAGGAGCCGCATCACCACGACGAGCAGCACGATCGACAGCACCCAGGCGGCGCCGCTGTTGGCGGGGATGATCAACGACCACATGGCGTGGATCTGCACAATGACCCAGGCGACCGCGTCGTAGAGGGGATTGAGCGGATTAGTCACGACCTAGCTCCCTTGCGAGTGCAGCCTGCGGGGGCTGCGAGCAGTGGGCGGCACTGGGTCGACCCCACCTGGATGGAACGGATGACAGCGGCTGAGCCTGCGCACTGCCAGCCACGAACCGCGCCAGGCCCCATGCTGGCGCACCGCCTCCAGAGCATAGGCACTGCAGGACGGGTAGAAGCGGCAGTGCGCTCCGGTCAGCGGGCTCACATAACGCTGGTAGGCGACAATCATGGCGAGCAGGAGCCGCGCACCGGCCGACTGGCGGGCGCGCGCCTGCTCTGCGCCTGCTGTCGCCATCACCGTCCCGCCCCAACCTGCCGCAGCAACTTTCCCACCACCAAGCTCAACTCAGCGGCGAGGTCGGCCTGGCATGCGGTCGCGGCCTGTGGATGAGCTCTGACCACAAGCAGGCTACCTCCCGGGAGCGAGGGCAGCAGCCCTCGGACCACCGAACGCAGCCGCCGGCGGACCAGGTTCCTGACCACTGCGGAACCGACGGGGCGTGCCACCACGAACCCAGCGCGCGGTGGCTGGTCTGCTTCACCTGGGCGCAGCAGCAGGTGCGCTGTCACCAGTGTGCGCCCGCTCCGCCTGCCTAGCCGGACCGTGGCGGTGAACTCACCGCTCTTGCGCATCCGCGAGTGCCTGGGAAGCACACCTGACCATCCCAGATGTCAGACGCTGATGCGGTCTCGGCCCTTCCGGCGCCGTGCGGCCAGGATTGCCCGCCCCGCCCGCGTCCGCATGCGCAGCCGGAAGCCATGCGTTCTCGCCCGGCGGCGGTTGTTCGGCTGGAACGTGCGCTTGCTCACTGCAACTCCAGGGTGCGATGCTCTGGGAACCCACAGGGCGCCACGGGACTGGCCTGCGCAGGCAGGCGGCTGGGCAGAGTTGGGTCTGCTTACGCTACGCGGCCGGGGGACTGGCGGTCAAACCAGCCGCCAAACCAGCGGCAAAGATGCCTGGCGTTTCCCTACCGTCCACTCGGCATCACCCCTAGGCTGTGGACAACCGGCCAACGCTCCCACACCGCTGACGCCGCGCGCCCTTCCCCGGGCGCTGACACCGTTACCTGCACAGGGCGGAGCACGGTGTGCACAGGTTGTGGACAAGACTGTTGATCCGCATGTGGGGCCCAAGGGGGACCAGATGAGTGAGACCGACCTTGGGGAGGTATGGGCACGGTCCCTTGAACAACTCTCCGACCTGCACATCGAACCTCACCAGAGGGCATGGCTGCGGCTCACCCGCCCACTCGGACTTGTGGAGAACACCGCGCTGATCGCCACGCCGAACGAGTTCGTCAAGGAACAGCTCGAGACGCGGCTGCGCGCACTGATCACCCATGCACTGTCCCGCGAGTTCGGCCGCAGCATCCAGCTTGCCGTCACGGTCGACCCGGCCTCGGCCAGCGGCACACTCACCTCGCCGGCGGGCATGGGTGGCGGGGCGCCTGGTGCGCTGGGCACTCCCATGGACCATGGCGGTGCTGGTGGCCCTGCCGCCGCGCCCCCGCCGCAGCCAGCCCAGGGCCTGCCAGGCGCGGCCACCCCGGACATCCCGCCCGGTCACTACCAGGCCCGCCCCTACCTCGCCCCGGACCCACTGGGCGGTTACGAGAGTGCGCCCGAGCACCCCATCCACCAGGAGCCGGCCGCCGCGCAGTACGAGCCACCAGCAGCGGCCTACGAACCGCCCCGGGCCCAGTACGCGCTCCCGCCGCAGGCCCCCCCACGCTGGCGGCAGCAGGCTCCGGGAGTCCAGGACAGGACAGGCGCGGCCACCCAGCCACCTGCAGGCACGCTGGGGCACTTCCACAACGACCCGGCCCTCGCCCAGCCACTGCGCCCCGCCGAGCGGCCCCTGACTGGCGGGCAGCCGGCCGGCCCACCGATGCGGCCCCCAGCACACCGTGCCCCGGCTTCCGGCAGCGACGTCCCACCCCAGCGAGGTGGCGGCCTGCACGACATGACGATCGGCGCACGCCCGGTCCAGGCCCGGCTGAACCCCAAGTACACCTTTGAGACGTTCGTCATCGGCTCAAGCAACCGCTTCGCGCACGCGGCCGCGGTGGCGGTGGCGGAGGCGCCCGCCAAGGCCTACAACCCGCTGTTCATCTACGGTGACTCCGGGCTGGGCAAGACCCACCTGCTGCACGCCATCGGGCACTACACGCAGAGCCTCTACCACGGGGTCCGGGTGCGTTACGTGAGCTCGGAGGAGTTCACCAACGACTTCATCAACATGATCCGCGACGGCAAGCAGGACGGGTTCCGCCGCCGCTACCGCGATGTGGACGTCCTGCTGGTGGACGACATCCAGTTCCTGGAGAACAAGGAAGGGACCCAGGAGGAGTTCTTCCACACGTTCAACACCCTGCACAATGCGAACAAGCAGATCGTGATCTCCAGTGACCGGGCGCCCAAGCGCCTGGTGACCCTGGAAGACCGGCTGCGCAGCCGCTTCGAGTGGGGCCTGCTCACCGACGTGCAGCCGCCCGAGCTCGAGACCCGCATCGCGATCTTGCGCAGGAAGGCCGTGCAGGAAGGGCTCAATGTCCCGCCGGAGGCCCTGGAGTACATAGCCAGCCGCATCTCCACCAACATCCGCGAGCTCGAAGGGGCCCTGATCAGGGTGACGGCCTTCGCCAGCCTCAACCGGCAGACGGTGGACCTGCAGCTCGCGGAGATCGTCCTCAAGGACCTGATCCCTGAGTCCCAGGGCCCCGAGATCACGGCCTCGACCATCATGGGCCAGACCGCGTCCTACTTCGGGCTGTCCATCGACGACCTGTGTGGACAGTCGCGGTCGCGGGTGCTGGTCACCGCCCGGCAGATTGCCATGTACCTGTGCCGAGAACTGACCGACCTGTCGCTGCCCAAGATCGGTCAGCAGTTCGGAAACCGTGACCACACCACCGTGATGCATGCCGAGCGGAAAATCCGTTCGCTCATGGCCGAACGGCGGTCCATCTACAACCAGGTCACGGAACTGACCAACCGCATCAAGCAACAGGCACGGCCAGGGTGACCCGCCACGTATTTGTGTCGGCCGTCACAATCGGTACACACAGGCTGTGGATATCTCTGTGGACACGCTTGGGATGTGCGGCGGACAACCTGGGGGTAACGGGGGACAACGGCGCGCTGGCCGGTGGGGAAACTGTGTCTGTCCACCGCTGCTCCCGGGCCCACCACCTATGGCCCACAGCCCCTGTGAGTGCCAAAACAGGTGCTGGACTGCGTAGTCGCCGGTTGTCCCCAGGACCCACAGACCCTACTACTGCTACGGGGATCTATTTCTACCCAGCAAAACCCCAGTGGTAACTGAGCTCTGCGGCCAGCCAGGCCGACCCATCACCGATCACTGACAGGAGGCAGGTCCCGGTGAAGATCCAGGTGGAACGTGATGCACTCGCCGACGCGGTGGCCTGGACCGCCCGCGCTCTCCCAGCACGGCCCGCACTGCCGGTACTAGCTGGCATGCGCTTGGCGGCATCAGGCTCTGAACTCAGTCTGTCCAGCTTCGACTATGACTTGTCGGCGCAGGCCAGCATCGAGGTGAGCTGCGAAGAGGAAGGCACGGTGCTGGTCCCCGGCCGGCTGCTCGCGGAGATCACCCGCAGCCTGCCCGCCCGGCCGGTGGAAATTTCCACAGACGGAGCACGCGTCGTGGTGGTCTGCGGCAGCGCCACCTTCACCCTGCTCCCGATGCCGACGGAGGACTACCCGTCCCTGCCGCCCATGCCGCCCGCGGCCGGGTCCGTCGGCAGCGACGCGTTCGCCTCTGCGGTCGCGCAGTCAGCCACGGCCGCCTCGCGCGATGACACGATCCCCGGCCTCACCGGTGTCCGGATGGAGATCGAGGGAGACACGCTGACCCTGGTGTCCACCGACCGGTACCGGCTAGCAGTCCGCGAACTCCCGTGGAACCCGGCGCGACCGGGGCTGTCCGCCTCCGTGCTCGTCCCGGCCCGCGCGATGCTCGACACTGCCCGGTCCCTGACCTCGGGAGCCGAGGTGCTGATCGCGCTCGCGCTGCCGGGCGAAGGGGACCAGGGAGGCGAGGGCATGATCGGGTTCGAGGGCGCGGGCAGGCGCACCACGACCCGGTTGCTCGGTGGGGAGTTCCCGCCCTACCGGTCGCTGCTGCCTGACCACGCGACCGCGGTCGGCGAGCTGGCCACCGCGCCGTTCAGCGAGGCGGTCAAGCGGGTCGCCCTGGTGGCCACGCACAACACGGCGCTGCGGGTTTCGTTCTCGCCAGGCCAGGCTGTCCTCGAAGCAGGCACCGGAGACGAGGCCCAAGCCGTCGAGGCGCTGGAAGCCAGCTACGAGTTCCTCGGCTACGCCGAAGGCGAACAGCCCGCCCACGCAGACTCACCGGAGTCCACATTCGGCCCAGACGGCCTCGAGGCCGCCTTCAACCCCACATTCCTGCTGGACGGCCTGGCAGCCATCGACTCCGACACCGCCAGAATGGCCTTCACCAAGCCAGGTCGTGCAGTCCTGATCACCGGCAAGCCAGGCCCCGGCGGCGTCTCCGACTACCGCTACCTGCTCATGCCCATCCGCCTCGGCACCTAAGGTTTCACGTGGATCAGTGCTAGTCCCGTTCGCTCTGTTAGTCCCCGCTCGCCTCCGGGCGCCCAAAGGCACTGTCTTCCCTACTCGCTCCTGCGCTCGCTGCGCTCGCTTCTCGCTCGTCAGTCCAGACAGCGCCGCGCCCTTCGGCTCGCGGGAGAGGCGCTCGTCAGTCAGGCGGCGCAGTGGCCTTTCGGCTTGAGGGGCGGGGGGCCTAGTAGCCTCCTGGTGTGCACCTCACGCGGCTGGCCTTGAACGACTTTCGGTCGTATGTGGCGGTCGACGTGGTGCTGGGGGCGGGCGTGAACACGATGGTCGGGGCCAATGGGCAGGGCAAGACCAACCTGGTGGAGGCGGTCGGCTACCTGGCGACACTGGGCAGCCACCGGGTAGCCAGTGACGCTCCCCTGGTCAGGCGCGGCGCCGACCGGGCGGTAGTGCGGGGGATGGTTGTTTCCCACAGACACGACACGCTTGTGGAGATCGAGGTCAACCCGGGCCGTGCGAACCGGGTCCGGGTCAACCGCGCCCCGCTGACCCGGCCACGGGAGGTGCTGGGGATCCTGCGCACGGTGCTGTTCGCCCCCGAAGACCTCGGCCTGGTGAAGGGTGACCCGGACCAGCGCCGCCGGTTCCTCGACGACCTCCTCGTCTCGACAGCTCCCCGCTACGCGGCGGTCCGTTCGGACTACGAGCGGGTGCTCCGGCAGCGCACCGCGCTGCTGAAGCAGTTGCGGGCACGGGCGGGGCACGGCAGCCGCACCGGCTCTGGTGGCGCCCGGCCACGCAGGACCGCCCGGTCCGGCGGCGACCCCGGTGAGGAACACGACACGTCCGCAGGCTCGCCACAGCGCATGCTGGCAGTCTGGGACGAGCACATGGCCACCCTCGGCGCCGAACTGCTCGAGGGCCGGATCAGCCTCACCGCGACGCTGCGGCCACTGGTGGGCCGCGCCTACGAGGAGGTTGCGGGCAGCGGGTCGGCCATGACCGTGGACTACCGGGCCTCGGCCGGCACCACCGGGGGTCTGGCGCCCGGCGACGGACCGCCGGAGCGGGCCAAGATCGCCCTGGCGCTGCACGAGGCACTGGCCAGGGTGCGGGCGGAGGAGATCGAGCGCGGGGTGTGCCTGGTCGGCCCGCACCGCGACGACCTGGAGTTGCGTATCGGTGAGCTGCCGGCCCGCGGTTATGCCAGCCAGGGCGAGTCATGGTCGGCGGCGCTCGCGCTGCGGCTGGCCTCGTATGAGCTATTGCGGGCCGACGGGGACGAGCCGGTGCTGCTGCTGGACGACGTGTTCGCCGAGCTGGACAGCGGGCGGCGGGACCGGCTGGCAGGACTGGTCGCCAGGGCGGAACAGGTGCTGGTCACCGCCGCGGTCGCCGGTGACGTGCCGAGCGTGCTGGCCGGGGCGCGCTTCCGGGTCAGCGACGGGACGGTCAGCCGTGAGGAGTGACGGCGACGACCGCGACCGTGCGCGGCTGGCCGCCGAGGAGCTCGCCCGGGCCCGGGCGGATGCGCGCGCCCGTGGCCAGCCCGCGCCCGTGCGCGATGGGCTCGCCGCCCGCGCGGCACCAGGCGCGGTGCCACCGCGGACCCGCGCGGGCAGCGACACTGCTGTGCCTGGGTCACCTCCGGGTGCCGGCGCTGGGACGGGTGTCACCTTGCCGCCGCGTGCTGGCAGGCGGCAACGGACCCGCCGTGACGACCCGCAGCCGCTGAGCACAGCCATTGACGGGCTACTGGCCGAGCAGGGCTGGCGTGCGGCCGCCGCGGTGGGTTCCCTCTTCGGGCGGTGGCAGGAGATCGTCGGGCCGGAGGTGGCCGCGCACACCCGCCCGGAACGGTTCGACAGCGGTGAGGTGGTCGTGGCTGCCGACTCGACCGTGTGGGCAGCGGCCGTCAAGGTCCAGGCGGCCACGCTGGTACGCAGGCTCAACGAGGAACTGGGGGACCGCACGGTCACCCGGGTGGTGGTGCGTGGCCCCGCGGCGCCGCGCCCGTCCGGGCCGTGGCGGGTACGCAGCGGCCGGCGTCCCCGCCCCCAGCCGTAGGAGGCTGCTGCTCACGCGCCGCGTCCGGGCCAGCACAACCCGCTGGTAGATCGGTCGCGCGGCGCGCCGTGTGCCCGGAAACCCAACTAGGGCTGAGGAGCGGACTTTACCAGGTAAAATCGAGAAGGCGTCCCGGGATGGGAAGGCAGCGCGGTCTGCGCGTGATCGCGGGCGCCTTCGCTTCCAGGAGGAGCTGGTTCTTGTCCTACGACGCACACTCGATTACGGTCCTTGAGGGCCTGGAGGCCGTCCGCAAGCGTCCGGGCATGTACATCGGCTCGACCGGCGAACGCGGCCTGCACCACCTCGTGCAAGAGGTGGTCGACAACGCGGTTGACGAGGCGCTGGCCGGCTACGCAAGTGAGATCGAGGTCACGCTCCTAGCTGACGGCGGCGTCCGCGTGACCGACAACGGGCGTGGCATCCCGGTGGATGACCACCCGGTGGAGAAGCGGCCAGCCGTCGAGGTGGTGCTCACCACCCTGCACGCGGGCGGCAAGTTCGGCGGCGACTCCTACGCGGTCTCCGGTGGCCTGCACGGTGTCGGTGTCTCAGTCGTCAACGCGCTGTCGTCGCGGCTGGAAGTCGAGGTGCGCAAAGACGGTTATGTGTGGCGCCAGAGCTACGAGCTCGGCGACCCCACGGGCCCACTGACCCGCGGGGAGGCCACCGAGGACACGGGCACGATCGTCACATTCTGGCCTGATGGCACGATCTTCGAGAGCACCGAGTGGAGCTTTGAGACGCTGTCGCGCCGGCTCCAGGAGATGGCGTTCCTCAACCGGGGCCTCACCATCACCATGACCGACCTCCGTCCCGCCTACATCAACGGGGAACCGCGGGTCGTCACCTACTGCTACGACGGCGGTATCGCGGACTTCGTGCGCTACCTCAACGGGACCAAAGACGCCGTGCACGCCTCGGTCATCGAGTTCGGTGAAGAGGGCGAAGGCATCTCGGCCGAGATCGCCATGCAGTGGAACTCCTCCTATGCCGAGTCGGTGTACACGTTCGCGAACACGATCAACACGGCGGAGGGTGGGACCCACGAGGAGGGCTTCCGCGCCGCACTGACCTCGATCGTGAACCGCTATGCCCGCGACCAGAAACTGCTGCGCGACAAGGACGACAACCTCACCGGTGAGGACGTCCGCGAGGGCCTCGCCGCGATCATCCACGTCAAGCTGGCCAGCCCGCAGTTCGAGGGACAGACCAAGACCAAGCTCGGCAACACCGAAGCCAAGTCGTTCGTGCAGAAGGTGTGCAATGACCACCTGCGCGACTGGTTCGAGCGCAACCCGGGCGAGGCCAAGGACATCATCACCAAGGCCGCCCAGGCGGCGCGTGCCCGGATCGCCGCCCGCCAGGCGCGCGACCTGACCCGCCGCAAGGGCCTGCTCGAGTCCACCTCCCTGCCGGGCAAGCTGTCGGACTGTCAGTCCGGTGACCCCGACAAGTGCGAGATCTACATCGTTGAGGGTGACTCCGCGGGGGGTTCGGCCAAGGCGGGCCGCGACCCGATGTTCCAGGCGATCCTGCCGATCCGCGGCAAGGTGCTCAACGTCGAGAAGGCACGCATCGACCGGGTGCTCAAGAACAATGAGATCCAGGCGATGATCACCGCCCTGGGCACGGGCATCCACGACGACTTCGACATCGCCAGGCTGCGCTACTACAAGATCATCCTTATGGCTGACGCGGACGTGGATGGCCAGCACATCCGGACGCTCCTGCTCACGCTGCTGTTCCGGTTCATGAAGCCGCTGATCGAGGCCGGGCACGTGTACCTGGCCCAGCCGCCGCTCTACAAGATCAAGTGGGATGGCCGCGGGGCCGCACCGGGGTACGCCTACTCCGACCGGGAGCGTGACGCGCTGATCGAGGCCGGCATGGGGGCGGGCCGCAAGGACCCGCGCCCGCGCGACGGTGTGCAGCGTTTCAAGGGCCTGGGCGAGATGAACGCCGGGGAACTCTGGGACACCACCATGAACCCCGCCAACCGGATCCTGCTCCAGGTCACCCTCGACGACGCGGCCCAGGCCGACGAGTTGTTCAGCGTGCTCATGGGTGAGGACGTGGAGGCCCGGCGGAACTTCATCCAGCGCAACGCCAAGGACGTGAGGTTCCTCGACATCTGAGGCTGTGCGGGCCGCCGGGACTGGATCCCTCCGCCAGCGGCCGGGAGGTCATTTTCTGGTGTGGGGCACACCATGGTGCTTTGAAGACCGTCGCCGCATGGCGCCGGACATGGGAAGGATGAGCAAGTGACTGACCTGGAGACTGGCCCTACGCCGCCTGGAGACCGGGTCGAGCCGGTCGACATCCAGGTGGAGATGCAGCGCAGCTACATCGAGTACGCCATGTCGGTCATTGTGGGCCGCGCCCTGCCCGATGTCCGTGACGGGCTCAAGCCGGTGCACACCCGGATCCTCTATGCGATGTATGACGGCGGGTACCGGCCTGACCGCGGCTACTCCAAGTGCGCCCGCGTCATCGGCGACGTGATGGGCCAGTACCACCCGCACGGCGACTCGGCCATCTACGACGCGCTGGTGCGGCTGGCCCAGCCGTGGGCCATGCGCATGCCGCTGATCGACGGGCAGGGCAACTTCGGCTCCCCCGGCAACGACCCCGCTGCCGCCTACCGCTACACCGAGTGCCGCCTCGCCCCGCTCGCCATGGAAATGCTGCGGGACATCGACAAGGAGACCGTCGACTTCCGGCCCAACTACGACGGCCGCTCCGCCGAGCCCGTCGTCCTGCCCAGCCGGTTCCCCAACCTCCTCGTGAACGGCTCCGAAGGCATCGCGGTCGGCATGGCCACCAAGATCCCCCCGCACAACCTGCGTGAAGTCGCGTCCGGCGCCCAGTGGTACCTCGAGAACTTCGAGGCCACCGACGAGGAACTGCTCGCCGCCCTGATGAGCCGCATCCATGGGCCCGACTTCCCCACCCGCGGGCTGATCGTCGGCCGCCGCGGAATCGGCGAGGCGTACCGGACCGGCCGCGGTTCCATCACCATGCGGGCAGTGGTCGAGGTGGAGGAAGATGCCCGGGGCCGTGCCTGCCTCGTGGTCACCGAGCTTCCCTACCAGGTCAACCCGGAGAACCTGGCCGCCAAGATCGCGGAACTGGTGCGGGAGGGACGGGTCGGCGGGATCGCCGACATCCGTGACGAGAGCAGCGGCCGCACCGGCCAGCGCCTGGTCATCGTCCTCAAGCGCGACGCCGTCGCCAAGATCGTCCTGAACAACCTCTACCGGCACACCCAGCTCCAGGAGACGTTCGGCGCGAACATGCTCGCGCTGGTCGACGGAGTCCCGCGGACGCTGCGGCTGGACCAGCTCATCCGGCACTGGGTCGCGCACCAGATCGAGGTCGTCGTCCGCCGCACCCGGTTCCTGCTGCGCAAGGCCGAGGAGCGGGCACACATCGTCCGGGCGCTGCTGAAGGCCATCGACCGGATCGACGAGGTGATCGCGCTCATCCGGGCGAGCGCGTCGGCCGCTGCTGCCCAGCAGGGCCTCATGGAACTGCTGGAGATCGACGAGGAGCAGGCCCGGGCCATCCTCGACATGCAGTTGCGCAAACTGGCCGCCCTGGAGCGGCAGCAGCTCATGGACGAGTACGACCAGCTCATGGCCGAGATCGCTGAGTACGAAGCGATCCTCGCCTCGCCCGCCAGGCAGCGCCAGATCGTCGGGGAGGAACTGTCGGAGATCGTCGCCAAGTACGGGGACGAGCGCCGCACCCAGATCATCGCCTACGACGGCGACGTCACCGACGAGGACCTGATCGCCGAGGAAGAGGTGGTCGTCACGATCACCCACGGCGGATATGCGAAGCGGACCAAGACCGACCTGTACCGGGCGCAGCGGCGGGGTGGCAAGGGGGTGCGTGGGGCACAACTGCGCACCGACGACATTGTCGACCACTTCTTCGTCACCTCGACCCACAACTGGATCCTGTTCTTCACGAACAAGGGCAGGGTCTACCGCGCCAAGGCCTACGAACTGCCGGACTCCGGCCGCGACGCCAGGGGCCAGCACGTAGCCAACCTGCTCGCGTTCTCACCCGACGAGCGGATCGCGGAAGTGCTCGCGCTGCGGGACTACACCGACGCGCCCTACCTGGTCCTGGCCACCAAGGACGGGCTGGTGAAGAAGTCCCGCCTGACCGAGTTCGACTCACCACGCACAGGCGGGATCATCGCCGTCAACCTCCGGGAGGACGATGAGGTCATCGCAGCCCGGCTGGTCGGCCCGGATGACGACCTGCTGCTGGTGAGCAAGAGGGCCCAGGCGCTGCGCTTCCACGCCGGTGACGAGGCTCTGCGGCCGATGGGGCGGGCTACCTCTGGCGTGATCGGGATGCGCTTCGCTGACGGTGACGAGCTGCTCGGGATGTACGTGGTTCGGGAAGGCTCTGACGTCCTGGTCGCCACCGCCGGGGGGTATGCGAAGCGGACCCCCGCGGACCAGTACCCAATCAAGGGCCGGGGCGGCATGGGCGTGGTGACCGCGCGCATCGTAGAGGCCAGGGGCGAACTCGTGGGCGCGCTCATGGTGGCGCCCGAGGACGAGGTCTTCGCGATCACATCCGCGGGCGGGGTCATCCGGACCGCCGCTTCCGAAGTGAAGATGTCCGGACGTCAGACCATGGGCGTACGGCTGATGAACCTAGCGCCGGGGGACAGCGTAGTAGCTATCGCGCGCAATGCAGAGCCCGAGAACGACACCGAATCCGAGGCAACTCCAGCTGATGGAGCGCCGCAAGCAGAGGTCACGGAAGAAGACGGGGAGTAACATTGATATCACTAATAGTCACGGAAGCCACAGTGCTCGTCCCGGCCGGATAGTCTCGGTCTATTCGCCCCGAGGAGGAGGACGTGGATCAGCACGTGGAACCACCATCGTGGCTGACCGACAGGTCGGTGCGGGCGGCCACCGAAACGGCGAATGCTGACGGTCTCGAACCGGCGGTGAAGCCATCCAACACAGCTCCCCCGGAAAAGGACGTGTCATCTTCCGGGTACGGGCAAGAACCTACTTATGCGTCCGCGTCCAGCGGGTCGCGTTCGTATGGCGGAGAACGCTTGTACGGCGATCAAAGCACGTCCCAGGGTGGTGGCACCAACCCCACACCGGCCGGGTCGAGCAGCAGCGACCTGCCTGGCTCCAGGTACGCCACAACCGCCCGGCCGGGCACGGGCTGGGCGGACACCACATCCGTGAGCGAGCAAGCCATACCCTCGCCCAGTGTCCCGAGCGCTCCCGGCACCGGAGCGCGTGCCGCCTTTGGCAGGGCCCGCAGTGCCGCAGGGCTCAGCAAGCCTGGCAGGGACACAGCAGGCGAGTCTGAGGCACGCAGAGCCAACCTGGTCCTGGCGCGCATCGAACCGTGGTCGGTCATGAAGTTCAGTTTCATGATCTCCCTCGTCGCCTGGCTCGTGCTCTTCGTCGCCGTGACCGTGCTGTACTACGCGCTTTCCGGCCTAGGAGTGTTCAGTTCGATCCAGAGCACCCTCAGCAGCGTCACCTCCAGCCAGGGGTCGGCCGGAACGAGCCTGAACCAGTGGCT
Source organism: Streptosporangiaceae bacterium (assembly GCA_035946955.1). Taxonomy (GTDB): domain Bacteria; phylum Actinomycetota; class Actinomycetes; order Streptosporangiales; family Streptosporangiaceae; genus DASYYE01. The sequence goes on from DASYYE010000124.1 coordinate 21,069, forward strand.
CTCCGCGTCACGCGTGCTCGGCTACACGATGCTGATCGGCGCGGTGAACGTGGTGCTCATCACAGCACTCTCCACAGTCGGTGCGATGATCTACAACGTGGTCACGCACCTGGGTGGCGGGATTGAGGTGACCCTCAAAGAACCCGAGTGACGCACCGCCCCCCGGGATGCGGTAGTCTGACGCGGTTCCTGCTGAGCAGGAACAAGGGTTCCGCACCCGGGGGTGCGTTGGCAAACGCAGGTGTGTCCCCGGATTTCCGCACAGGACGCCCTCAGCGGGGCGTTCTGCGGGACGTGGCATGCAAGGGGCTATAGCTCAGACGGTTAGAGCGCTTCCCTGATAAGGAAGAGGTCCGTGGTTCGAGTCCACGTAGCCCCACCACCCTCCACCGCAGGTCAGGCCCAAGGTTCCGAAGGGCCGTCCTCCCGGTCATGAAACGTCACGTGCCTTCCGTGCCCGTTGCGTGCCCGATGGCTTCCGGCCAGCACCATTCGACGCCGGGCGGTTACGGCCCATCTCGGCACGGGCGAGTTTGCTAAGAGTGTCCGCGATCTGTCGCTGGCGAGCCTGGCTGCCATGCATGTAGATCAACGCGGCACGAGGACTGCTATGGCCCATCCGGTCCATCATCTCTCGCAATGTGGCACCAGCCGACGCGGACAGATCGTTACCCGTGTGCCGCAGGTCGTGGAAGTGGACGCCCGTCAGACCGACATGGGCCAAGGCAGGCAGCCAGAACCGGCGACGGAAGTTGCCATGCCGCAGCGGTGAACCTGTGGGACTGGTGAAGACAAGAGCCTCATCCGCGGTATCCGTGAAGTCGGCGAGATGTGATCTCAGCGCCGGAATGATGTGCGCGGGTATAGCCACCAGGCGTTTGCCTGCCTCAGACTTCGGTGGCCCGTAATGGAACCCGCCACCAGGTAGCTCGGTTACCGACCGTTCGACCCGGACGGTTCGCTTACGCAGATCCACATCACAGCGGCGGAGCGCAGCGAGTTCGCCCCACCGAAGGCTGCAAAAGACCGCCAGGAGCACCAGAGCGCGATACCGCTCGTTGGTCGCCTCGACTAGGACAACCACCTGCTTGAGCGTCAACACCGCTCGTTCAGGTGAATGGTCCAGACCAGCACCCTTGATCCGACATGGGTTCCTGCGGATCAGGCCGTCGTCGGCCGCCGTCGTCATGATGGCTTTAAGTAGCCGATACGTCTTGGCCGTACTGCTGGCGCTAGTTCCGGCGTCGAGCAGGTCTTTACGCCAACGTCGGACGTGTGCCTCCCGGATGTCGGCCACTGCTCGGTCGAATCCCGTGTGGAGAGGCGGCCAGGCTTCTTCGTCGAGATCGAGCGAGGGTTCCTTGCTGAGGGTGAGTTCCTCACCGGCTGTGCCCTGATTGGGTTCTCCAATCTTGAAGTCATGCCCGATGGCCGCGCCTACCGGTGCGGCCTGCTCGTTGACCAGCCCGCTATGGCCTCGCTGACCATGGCGGGTGACGAACTCAGGCTCTTCCGTCCCGACCATGGCGAAGAATTGCTGCTGTCGACCATGCCGAACTCTTGCGACGGCTGCCCGGTCATGCGCGCAGACGGCAGGCACGCCTGCATCTGCGACAAGGTCAGCTCCATCAGCCTCGGGTAACCGTGCCCGGTTCCTCGCACTCTCGCGGCATGGTTATCTTCGATGCTTTCAACACCCTTGTAACAGACCCATGGGCCGGGCCTGCAGGTCGCTTTTCGACATCCGGAAAGAGCGCTCGATCTCGAAGAGCCGGTGGTAAGCGCTGATCACGAACTCCGCGGTCACTGGAGTGCCGTCAGGGCAGGCAGCCAGGTTGGTGACATATCCCTTTAGCCCTGCCAGTGACCGGGCCTTGGCTTCCAGTTCACGGTTGACGCTCTTGGTGGCGCCGTCGAGTGCGATGAACCGGTTCCGCTTCACTGGTGCCTGCCCGGCGACGGCTTTGGCGGCCTTGGCGACCTGCTCATCGATGCCGCGCAGGGTGCGCCGTGCCCGGTCGTGGCGGTACTGGTAATAGATGACCTGGTCACGGCGGTCGTTCTTCGGCCCGGCGGGCCAGGGCTGGGTGAAGACCTGCCCGTCGGGGATGTCCTCACCGGGGTGCTCGCGCTGCCACTGGGTGACCACGTAAGGGACATCGGGGATGGGCTTGCCGAGGACGAACGACAGCCCGGCCGCCTCGATCTCCTTCTGGTTCGCCTCCGACATCATGCCCGCATCGGCGACCACGGTGACATCAGGCAACTGGTGGGCGGCCATGAACGCCTCGATGACCGGCAGCATGGTCTTGGTCTTTCTGTGGAATAAGATTGTCCGGTTTTGGCAGGGTTCGGTGGGGTGGGCGGTGGTGACGGGGAGCAGCCTGGCTGTACTGGGTGTGGCGAGCTGGCGTGGTGTGGGCCCGGCGGGGGTGGGCGTGTCGGCGAGCTTGGTCAGGAGGCGGTCGATGGCGGCCTGGCCGTCGTCGACGGCGGCTCGTTCGTCGTCGGTGAGGGGGATCGAGGCGGTCATTTTCTGGAGGTTGTCCCTGGCTTCGAGGAGCTGGGCTGCGGTGGAGTCCTTGGGGGTGTAGAAGTCGCAGCGGGCGCAGGCCATGCGGTGCGGGCATTGCTCGAAGAAGGTGTAGGCGCAGTATCCGTGCCCGAGGTCGTAGTGCTGCCATGGCTCGCCGTGGCTGGCCGCGCCGGAGGCGACGGCGTCGCGGTCGATGAGCACTTCGATGGCGCGGACGTTGCGGGAGAAGTACCCGGCGTCGGTGTAGGCGCGGGTGAGGGTCTGGGCGCTGATCTTGGCGTAGAACTGGGTCGACCGGGGCGAGCGGTGGCCGAGCCAGGCCTGGAGCTCGAACAGCGTCATCGGTTCCTTGGCGTTGTAGAGCTGGCTGGCGATCGTGGAGCGGGCGCGGTGGCTGGTGATGGCGCCGCGGACGTCGGCGGCCGGGACTGCGGCTTTGCGGCAGAGCATGGGGATGACGGTGTTGTTGATGTAGGGGGTGGAGACGAGGCGGGCGCGGTAGGCGAACAGCAGGTCGGCGCGCTCGCCGGTGCGCTGGTCGGTGAGCTGGGGCTGGTCCGGGCGGGCGGCCTGCCATGTTTCGACGGCCTGGCCCAGGATTGGGTCGACTGGCTTGGCGAACCAGGTGCCGGTCTTGTGCGCCGGGACGTCGAGCAGGCAGACGGCGTCACGGGCCAGGACCTTCTGTGAGTCTGCGGTGATCGGGGCGCTGTCGTGCTGCCAGCGGATGCAGCCGACCCGCAGCCGGGTGATCTCGTCGCTCCGCTGTCCGGAGAACAGCCAGGTCAGTGTGATCGCGCGGACCATCTCGAACGGGTAGAAGTTCCCGGACCGGGTTTCGGGCAGGTCGGCAGGTTCGAGGTTCAGGCCGGCCCAGAGCAGTTTGGCCCATATCTCGTCGGCGATCACCCGCGGGTTCGGGCCGAGGAGGGCCGCGACGCTGCGGGGGGTGCCCAGAGCCCGCTGCGGGTCGAAGCGGCGGGGCAGCCATTCCCATTCCTGGCAGTCCCGGAAGAACGTCCGGACCGCGTAGAGCTGGGCTGCCTTCGCGGGGGCTTGCAGCGGCTTGCCGATGCGGCCGCTATGGGCTGCGGTGCGCTGGACGTAGTCGCCGACGTTCATCCGGTCCACTGCGGCGACCCAGGCGGCGCAGGTCTGCCGGGTCCACGCGGCCGGGTCGGCAGCCTCGGGATGCTCGGCCTCCAGCCAGCGCCCTGTCTTGAGCAGGGTGGCGCGGATGCTGCCGCGGGCCCGGGGAGTGAGCGTGGAGGTGGCGTGCCACCGATCCGCCCACCGCGCCCATTCGGCCGGGCCGCCGCGTGCCCGGGCCGGGCGGGGGCCTGCGCGCGGGGCGGGCGGGTCGCAGAAGCCCAGGTGAGCCACCGCCCGCTGCATCGCGTGCAGCGTGTGACGTTGCAAGCCGGGAAGAAGCTGCTCGTTTCGGACCCGGTCGAACAGCCCGGTATCCAGCTCGTCGACATGCGGGCTGCGGTTGAGCAGGAACAGCTGGCAGGCAACCATCGGAAGCAGCTTGTCGCCTTCGCGGCCGAGCCGGTATCCCCAGTCCGCGAGAACCGAGCGGACGCGGCCGATCTCACCGTCTATCAGGTCGCGGCCGAAGACCTGCCTGGCCAGGGCGAGGCGGCCCAGCCGGCCGAGCTGGCCGAAGGCGCTGAACCCGCCGAGAAGGAAGGCATGCGCCGCGAGGTAGGGCCGCGCCGCGTCGTCAGCCCAGGAGGGCGCGGCCATGCGGAAGCTGCCCTGGTCGCGGCCAAGGAGACTGATCCACTCCTCCTCGGTCCACGCCCAGTACGACCGGCCGGCCTGCGCGCACCGCAGCAGCACCACCGCGCTCGCGTCCAGCATCGCCCGGCGGCGATGCGGCGTGGGCGGGGAGTCCAGCGCGGCACCGGCATCATCCAAAGGCCGCAGCAGCCGCCCGACCTGCAGCCAGCCCCCGGCGGCCATGTCATGGCAGCCCAGGCGGCGCAAGCCCGCAACCCCCAGACCAGAAATGGCTGCTGCCTCGGCGGCCTGCACCGCTGACGTAGTGTCATAGCTGCTCACATCGACCGGCCAGCGCCAGCGCCCGTCACCGTCTTCCGTGACCGCAGCCAGCGGCGCGCTCACCGCGGCGCCTCCACCTGATCGCCGCCGGAGCTGAGCATCCGGACGCGCCAGGCGTGGATGTGCTCCATGCCGCCGCTCAGCTTGCCAGCCAGGTCACGGCCCGACAGGTGAATATAGGTAAGCGTGGAGTCGGTGTGGCGATGCCCGGCGAACGCCGCGATCGCATGAACCTCCCAGCCCATATGAGCCAGGTCCGTCAGGCACAGATGCCGCAGGGTATGAGTGGAGAATTGCGGGACGCCGGCCTGCAGCGCGATCTGGCGCACCACCTTCGACCAGGTCCACAAGCTCAGCGGCTGAGCGTAGTTGCGCCGCGACTCCGACAGGAACAACGGCCCGCGGGCCCTGCTCAGACCGGACCGGCGGGCCAGGTAACCCGACAGCAATTCACCGGCCGCCGCTGAGTACGGCACCACGCGCTCGCGCCGGTTCTTAGTCGTCTCCGCGCGCACCCGCAGCGTGCGGTGCGCCGGGTCCACATCACCGGCCTGCAGCGAGCACAGCTCCTCGCGCCGCAGCGCAGCATCATAGGCCAGGGCCAGCATCACCCGGT
>DASYYE010000125.1:0-6924 GCA_035946955.1 Streptosporangiaceae bacterium
TCGCCTGGCTGTTCGGCTACCGCCGCCTCACCATCCGATACGAACGCAAAGGCAGCCACTTCCTCGCCTTCCTGGGCCTCGCCGCCACACTGACCTGCTACAAGAAACTCGCCAAACTCACCACGTAAGACACGCTCTTAGCGGGGGCGCATAGTGGCCGCATTATCAAAAATATGTATCTCTGTTAGGAGACGCCTATACCGGCTGAGAGGTCCGACGTTATTGTTTGCGTGAGCTGTGTGCAGTGCGGCCGCTGAGCCAAGGGGCGTGCCGTGCAGCGATGTCCGGGGGGAGCGGATATCCGAGGTCAGAGCTCACAGGAGCTGAACAGTTTTGTCGGCCGTGAGTGGGAGCTAGCGGAACTACACCGGCTGATAAGGGAGACGCGCGCCCTGACACTGTCAGGCGTGGGCGGTATTGGGAAGACCCGGCTGGCATTGCGGCTGCTCGACGAGCTGGCTGATGACTACCCCGACGGCGTCTGGTTCGTCGAACTTGCCGACCTGCAGCAGCCGGACCTGGTGGTCTCGCGCGTAGCTGCCACGGTCGGTGTTGGCGAAGAACCCGGGCGGCCGCCCCTGGAGACGCTCGCGAATGCGCTCAGCTCCCGCACGATGCTGCTGGTGCTGGACAACTGCGAGCACCTCCTCAGCGCGTGCGCGCGCGTGGGCTGCAGGCTGCTGGGCAGCGCACCCGGCCTGCGCGTCCTGGCCACCAGCCGGGAGCCATTGCGCATGCCGGGTGAGATGGTTTGGCAGGTGCCGCCACTGGCGGTCGCGCCCGCCAACTACATCGCCGGCGGCGAGGACCCATACCGGTATGAGGCAATCCAGCTGTTCGCGGACCGGGCCGCCGCGTGCTCGCCCGGGTTCACCGTGGCCGCGGACAATGCGGCCGCGGTCGCGGCGCTGTGCCGGGCCCTGGACGGAATGCCGTTAGCGATCGAGCTGGCGGCAGCCCGGGTCCGGGCCCTGTCCGTGGCCCAGATCGCCGGGCGGCTGGTCAACCGCTTCGCGCTCCTCACCAATGGTGAGCGGACCAGCCCGCCCCGCCAGCGCACCCTGCGGTCCGCGATCGACTGGAGCCACGACCTCCTCACCACCAGGGAGCAGGTGCTGCTGCGGCGCTTGTCCGTGTTCGCCGGCTGGTCACTGGAAATGGCCGAGAAGGTGTGCTCCGACCAGGAGATCCCGGCTGCGGACATGCTCGACCTGACGACGGCGCTGGTGGACAAGTCGCTGGTGGTGGTGGAACCCGAGGCGCTCGGCCAGACCCGCTACCGGATGCTCGACACCATCCGCGAGTACGCGGCGGCGCGCCTGGCCGAGGCCGGCGAGTCAGCCACGTTCGGCCGCAGGTTCCGTGACTACACCGTCGCGGTCGCCGAGCACAACCACGCGGTCGGGATGGCACTGACGCCCGCCCCGTGGTCGGCCCGGGTCGACGTGTTCCGCAGGTACGACATTGAAATTGGCAACGTCTGGCAGGTGCTGGACCAGTGCCTCGCAGACGGCGACGTGGAGGAGGGACTGCGGATCTGCACCGCGGTCCGCCCGTGCTGGCTCGTGCGCGGCACCTATACCGAGGGTGGTGAGCGGCTGGACGCGTTGCTGGCCTACGACACCTCCGGGGTTTCGCCCGTGGTGCTGGGCGCCGCCCTGGTCGGCCGCGCGCAGCTCGCCATGTCCAGCGACCCCTCCTCGGCCCGGGAGATGGCCGAACGAGGGCTGCGGCTGTGCCAGGACGTGGGAGACGGGTTCTGGACAGCGTCCGCGCTCAACCTGCTCAGTGAGATCACACTGCACACCCAGCGGACCGCGCAGGCGTCGTGGCTGGCCGAGGAGGCGCTGTCCGTGGCACGGGCCGTCAGGGACGGCTGGAACGAGGGGTACGCCCTGGGCATCCAGGCGACCATCGCGGCTCTGCTGGGCAGGCTCGGCGAGGCGCAGCAGCTCGCGACGGCCTCCATCACGGTCATGCGCCGCATTGACCAGCAGTGGGGGATCGCCCGGGCACTGCTGGGCATGGGTGACCTGGCACGGCTGAGAGGCAGGCCCGGCGAGGCGAGTGGCCGCTACCTGGAGGCCCTGGAGGTCCTGCGGGAGATCGACGCCCGGCCGGAGATCGCCCGTTGCCTCGCTGGCCTGGGACGGGTGGCCATGGACCTGGGTGAGTTCGGCTCGGCCAGGCAGCACCTAGCCGAGAGCATCCAGCTCAGCCACTCCACCGGTGCCCGGATCGGCGTGGCACGTGGGCTGGAGGCATTCGCGGCACTGGCGGTCCAGGAGGAGCGGCCTGAAATGGCTGTCCGGCTGGCCGCCGCTGCCACTGCGCTGCGTGAGGCGGCCGGGCTGCCCGCGCTGTCCGCCGCGCGGGTCGAGCGTTACCTCACCCTCAGCCGGCGTCTCGGGGAGTCGGCCATTGCCCGGCTGTGGGCACAGGGGCTGAGCATGAATGCCGAGTCAGCCATTGCGCTGGCGCTGGACGCCCCGGCCGGGGATCAGAACGTCGCCCGCGCTGCGATACCACCGGCAAGCTGAGCGGTCAGCCCAGCACCCCTTGAGTAGCGATGCCCACCCTCATCGAGTAGCCGTGCTCAGGTGAGAGCCCACGCCAGGGGCGAGTCTGAGGTCATGAGCACTCCATTGCACCCACGGACCACCACTGCCTTCTATATCCAGTCGGCCATTTCCTTTGGTGTCGCGCTGAGCGTCACCCTGGTGGGTATCGGCTACCTCCACGAGACACCCTGGGTCCGGGCGTTCCTGGCCCTCGGCCTGCTGTACGTGGTCACCTCAGCCTTCACCCTGGCCAAGTGCATCCGCGACCGCCAGGAAGAGGAAACCATCGTCACCCGCGTCGACCAGGCAAGGCTTGACAAGCTCCTGTCCGAACAAGACCTCCTCCACGTAGACAACCGCTGACCCCACGACCCACTCGCCGCGCCCCTCACCCATGACTGCGGTGCTTCTCACTGCGCATAGCAGCTAAAAGCACTGCGGTCCGTTCTGTCAGCGCCTCACCGTAGGGTTGCGGGGTGGCTGGTCTCAGTGAGGAAGAAAACCCAGGCGAGGGTGTCCGCGTCCGGTTGCGCGAGGCACTTCGGGCAGCCCTCAAGTCGCGGGACATGGTGGCCGCGTCGGCGTTGCGCTCCGTACTGAGCGCGATCGGCAACGCCGAAGCCGTGGACACCAGTGTTGCTGCGGCCGCTGGCGTCGCACCAGTACCTGTCGGTGGCAATCAGTTCTTCGCGGGTGCCGTGACGGGCCTCGGGGCTGGCGAAGTAGCACGGCAGGCTCTGAGCGCAGCGGATGTGGACCGGATCGTCGCAGACGAGGTCAGCGAGCGTGAACACGCCGCGCGCACCTACGAGGAGCGTGGGCACCTGGACCGGGCCGAAAGGCTCCGCGCCGAAGCACGTGCGATCACGTCCGCCCTGGCGCGGCCCCGACTACCTGACCAACCCTGCTGAGCAGCCTGACACCAGCACGTGGCAGACGGAGCTGGCGTTCCGCCTCGCGGACTGACGCCAGGGCCTTGACTGCTGAGTGCCGCTGAAGTCCCACGGTGGGTCGGGGTGCCTGCGGAGACGGTGCTCGCACCCGTTCTGATCTGGGCCGCCGTGGTCTGGTGGGCACCACACTCGGCTGGGCTGCGGCTACTACCCAGCGCAAGCTTGTCGCAAATTTGCAGTAACTAATTGAAATCTTCCTAATTTCGATATAGATATTGCACTCTCATGGTGGAGAGCTTACTGTCTGCGTTACCCGCGCTTTATCGTGACCGATCACCAACTTCTGTTGATCCTTTGCTCCCGCTCTACCCGCCTGATTGCGGAGTGGGCGGCTGGCTCCGGCATCCGCGCGGTGAGAGGAGCTACGGTGTCTCACCCGGTTAGAGATCTGAGACGGAAAGCCGTCCTGGTCATCAGCACGCTCTCGCTGTCGGTCGCCGGCCTCGCGGTCGTAGGGGTCCAACCTGCGTCGGCGGCGACCGGCGGTAGCGGCGCCAATCTGGCGTACGCCGAAGTACAGGCGGAGAACTCCGCCACCAACGCAACGGTCATCGGCCCGAGCTACACGCAGGGTCAGCTGGCCGACGAAGCCTCGGGCCGCAAGGCCGTGACACTGCAAGGCCAGGGCCAGTACGTCAGTTTCACCACTCCAGTGACGACCAATTCCATCGACTTCCGGTACAGCATTCCCGACAGCTCGGACGGGTCCGTGTACACGGCCTCACTCTCGCTGTACATCAACGGCGTCAAGCAGCCCGACTTCACCCTGACCAATGCCTACAGCTGGTACTACGGGAGCTACCCCTTCACCAACACGCCAGGCAGCAACCCGCACCATTTCTACGACGAGGTGCACCGCCTGTTCGCCACGAACTATCCGGCCGGGACAACGTTCAAGCTACAGGTCGACTCCGAGGACACCGCCTCCTCCTACACCATCGACCTCGCCGACTTCGAGCAAGTCGGCACGGCGCTGACCCAGCCTCCCAACTCGGTGTCGGTAACCAGTGAGGGAGCTGACCCGGCCGGAGTGAACGACGCCACCAGCGCGTTCAACGCCGCCATCAGCGCGGCCGGGCCCGGCGGCACGGTGTGGATCCCACCGGGCACCTACAACATTCCGGGCCACATCAGCGTCAACAACGTCACGATCGCCGGCGCCGGGATGTGGTACTCGACCATCAGCGGCGCGGCCCCCGGCTTCTACGGCAACTCCGCACCGAACCCGAGCACCAACGTGCACCTGGAGAACTTCGCGATCTTCGGCAACGTCCAGGACCGCTGCGACAGCTGCCAGGTCAACGGCATCGGCGGTGCAATGAGCGGCTCCACCGTGTCGAATATCTGGATCGAGCACATGAAGGTCGGCGCGTGGATGGACGGGCCCATGAACGACCTGACGTTCAGCGGCATGCGGATCCGGGACACCACCGCGGACGGCATCAACCTCCACGGTGGAGTCACCAACTCGACCATCACCAACAGCGACATCCGCAACACCGGCGACGACGGCATCGCCCTCTGGGCCGATGCCAGCATCGGCGCCGACGCCAGCGACACGATCTCCGACAACACGGTGCAACTACAACAGCTGGCCAACGGCATCGCCATCTACGGCGGACACGACAACACCATCAATGGCGACCTGGTGGTCGACACCGGGATCACCCAGGGTGGTGGCATCCAGGTCGGGCAACGGTTCAACTCCACCCCGGTCGGCACCACCACAATTGAGAACAACACGATGGTCCGGGACGGTGACCTCGACCCGAACTGGCAGTTCGGCGTCGGCGCGCTGTGGTTCGACGGCAGCCAGGGTGCGGTCAATGGCCCGGTCAACGTGACCAACGCGCTGATCGAGCAGAGCCCGTTCGAGGCGATCCAGTGGGTCGAGGGGACGGTCAGCCGGGTCAACCTGGACAACGTGACGATCGCCGGTACCGGGACCTTCGCCCTCCAGGAGCAGACCGGCGGGACGGCCACCGCCACCAACGTCGTAGCCACTGGAGTGGCACAGGCCAACGCGGGCAACCCGCCGAGCTACAGCTGCGAAGGCAGCAACTTCACGCTCACCGACGACGGCGGCAACTCCGGGATCACCCCGACACAGTGCAACGGGTTCCCGCCCCCCGTCTACCCGCCGTACCCCAGCTCCGGTGTGACGGTCAGCCCGACCGCGCTGAACTTCGGCTCGGTCGCGACCGGCACGACCAGCACCGCCCAGACCGTGACGGTCGCCAACCCGACCGGCTCCGCCGTGCCGGTCTCAGCGATCTCTGCGAGTGGTGACTTCGCCCAGGGAAGCAACTGCGGCTCGTCGATCGCGGCGAACGGTTCCTGCACCGTCAGTGTGACCTTCAAGCCGACGGCGACCGGCACCCGCACTGGGAGCCTGACGGTCAACGCCGGCGGCGTCACCAACACAGTGAGCCTCACAGGCACAGGCACCGCGCCAGGCCCGGTGCTGACCGCGAGCCCGGCGAGCCTGTCGTTCGGCCGCACCGTGGTCGGCTCCACTACGGCCGCACAGACAGTCACGGTCTCAAACTCGGGCACCACCTCCGCGACCGTCTCAGGCGTCACAGTGAGCGGGGACTTCGCCCAGACCAGCAACTGCGGAGCCGTCGCGGTCGGCGGCACCTGCACGGTGACGGTCACATTCAAGCCCACCGCGGGCGGGTCCCGTAGCGGCACCTTGACCGTGACCAGCAACGCCAACAACAACCCGGTCACCGTCGGCCTGAGCGGCACCGGCATCGACAGCACCACCAACCTCGCGGCAGGCCAGCCGGCGTCGGCGAGTTCAGCGAACGGCCCTTACGTGGCCTCGAACATGACCGACGCTGACCCGTCGACCTACTGGGAGAGCGTGAACGGTACGTTCCCCCAGTGGGGTCAGGTAGACCTCGGCCAGAGCTACAGCATCGACAAGGTCGTCTTGAGACTTCCGCCGTTGACGGCATGGGGCGCCCGGACGGAGACCCTGTCGCTGCTCGGCTCGACCGACGGCTCGAACTTCTCGACCATCGTGGGCACGGCCGGGCACACCTTCGACCCGAACGCCAACAACAACACTGTCACCATCACGTTCAACCCCACCACCGCCCGGTACGTACGGGCGAACATCACCGCCAACACTGGATGGCCCGCCGGGCAGATCTCCGACTTCGCTGTCTTCCCAGCCGTCGGCGGCTCCTCGACCGCGATCTTGTCGGTCACTCCCGGCTCGCTGGTGTTCGCCAGCCAAGCGCTCAACACCACCAGCAGCCCGCAGACAGTCACGGTGACGAACACCGGCAGCGCTGCGGCGGCGCTATCCCAGATCGCCGCGACGGGTGACTTCGGTGAGACCACCACCTGCGGCGCGTCACTCGCGGCCGGCGGTTCGTGCACGGTTAGCGTGACATTCA
>DASYYE010000126.1:0-42204 GCA_035946955.1 Streptosporangiaceae bacterium
GATGTCCCTGTTCGATCAGCAGAACCTGGCCGAGATCACCAGCCCGGACTACCCCGGCGAGCGGCTGGTCGCCTGCCGCAACCCCGTCCTGGCCGCCGACCGCGCCCGCACCCGCGGCGAGCTGCTGGCCGCCACCGAGAAACTGCTGGCCCCCATCCTCGCCCGGGTCCAGGCCGGGCGGCTCACCGGTGCCGGGGCGATCGGCGTGGAGGCCGGCAAGGTGATCAGCAAGTACAAGACCGGCAAGCACTTCGACATCACCATCACCGACACCAGCCTCACCGTCGCCCGCCGGCAGGCGCAGATCGACGAGGAAGCGGCCCTGGACGGCTTCTACGTGCTGCGTACCCCCCTGCCCGCTAGCCAGCTGGACGCACCTGGCGTGGTCACCGCCTACAAGAACCTCAAATACGTCGAACGCGACTTCCGCCACCTCAAGGCCGACGACCTGGACCTGCGGCCCATCTGGCACCACCTCGAAGAACGCGTCAAAGCCCATGTGCTGATCTGCATGCTCGGCTGCTACCTGACCTGGTACCTGCGCCACGCGTGGGCGCCGCTGACCTTCACCGACGAGGACCCACCCGAGCCCGCGGAACCCGTCGCCCCCGCCCAGCGCTCACCCCGCGCCCAGGCCAAGGCCTCCCGCCAGCACGACGCAACCGGCCGCCCCTGCCACAGCTTCCGCGGCCTCCTGGCCCACCTCGCCACCCTGACCCGCAACCAGGTCCGCTTCGCTGGCGCAACCGCCACCGTGCCAATGCTCACCGAGCCGACCAGCATCCAGCGCGAGGCGTTCGACCTCATCGACGCCCACATCCCTCTCACCTTGAAGTAGCCACGACAACGACCCGCCCAGGCGGGAAAACCCCAGGCCAGCACAAGAACCGCCCACCCGATCTGCCGTAACTTCGGGCTAACAGGGCCACCCGGCTCCGGTGGATCATGAATCGCCGGGGCCGGGTTCCTGAATTGAAGTGGTAGAAACGAACTGGAGGTTGCTGTGCAACGCCCGCAGATAAAGAGTGTCTATCCGCCGATACCGGCCGGCAATGGCCTTATCAGGATCGGAGCTGACTATGGGATTGCCGCTGAGATGCAGGACGATGAACAAGGGCATACCTGGCAATTACTGAACTTGCTCGATGGGACACGCACCCTCACCGAGCTGACTTCGGCCATGCAAGCGTCGGACCCGGCTATTACTGCCGACGAGGTGGATGCGGCAGTGGGCGCGCTGATCGAGGCGGGCTTCGTCAAGGACGCTGCCGCCCCGGGCCCGGTCGCCGACTTCCCTGGGCCAGAGCTCGAGCGTTACCGCCGCAACCTTGAGTTCTTTGAGTACTTCCAGCACGACCGGTTGACAGCCGCGGACATGCAGTTGCGGCTGCGGGACGCCCGCGTGACCGTGCTGGGCCTCGGCGGGCTGGGATCGCACGTGGCGCTCAGCCTGGCCGCCATCGGAGTCGGGAACCTCCTGCTCGTGGACCACGACGCGGTGGAACTCATGAACCTCAACCGCCAGCTCCTGTACAAGGACTCAGACATCGGGCGCAGCAAGGTCGAGGCGGCGGCGGAAAGAATCGCCGAGGTCAACCCCCATGTCCGGGTCACCGCCAAGACGATGATGGTGGACAGCGCCCAGGCGGCGCAGGCCTGTTTCACCGGCCGTGACCTGGTCATCTGCGCGGCTGACCGGCCGCGGGTGCAGCTCTACCAGTGGCTCAACAAGGCGGCACTGACGGAGGAGATCGCCTGGATCCGCGGTGCCAACGACGGCCTGACGGTCCAGTTGTTCCTGCACGACCCCCACAAGACCGCATGCTTCGAATGCCTGGAACTCGAAGCTGAGCGGTCACACCCGTGGTTCCTGCCGATGCAGCGCTATGTCGTGGAGGTCATCGGCGACCGGACGATCAACCCGTGCATCGCACCCGTCTCGGGGATGATCGGGAACCTGGCCGCGTTCGAGGCAGTCAGGTTCCTCACCGGCGCGGCGACACCGACGATCTACGGCCACAAGCTCGCCGTCGACCTCCAGCGGATGGACACCGCCGTCACCGAAGGGGAGCGGCTGCCCGACTGCCCCGCGTGCGGCGAGCCAGCCCTGTCCACTGCCGCTGCTGGCGGGGATGCTGCCCCATGAGCACGGCGGTGTCCGGCGATACCGTCGTCCACCTCTTCCCGCTCCACATCGGCCCGGAGGAGGACGGGGTCTGTGAGGTCGGCCGGCCCGATACCGGGACCTTCATCGCGCTGCCGCCCGAGGGGGTGTCCCTGCTGGCCTGGCTTGGCGATGGGCTGCCCGTGGCCGAGGTGCTCGCTCGTTTCGAAGCCCACTATGGGGTGGCACCGGACCTGGCGGAGTTCCTTGACGGCATCCAGGAGTGCGGCTTCATCGGCGCCATCGGCGACAGGCCCACCGGCACCGTCTCATCCCCGCAGCGCAACGGCCCGCGTGCCATCTCGATGCTCGCCGGAATCCCGCCCCGCCGGCTGCGCTGGGTGCTCTCACGGCCTGTGCGGTTGCTCAGTCTGGCGCTGTGGGCTGGCGTTCCCGCGCTGCTGATCGCGCGGCCGGACCTCGCCCCCACTCCCTCGGACGCGCTAGTGCTGCCCCACGTGCTGGTCAATGCCCTGGTCCTGGCCCCGATCGCCTGGGCGCTGGTAATCGTCCACGAGTTCGCCCACGCCATCACCGCCCGGGCCCTCGGCTGCACGGGGCGGCTCGCCATCAGCAGGCGCCTGTGGTTCCTCGTGGCCCAGACCGAACTGGTTGACGTGCGGAGGCTGCCCCGGCGCAGCCGTTACGCACCGTACCTGGCTGGCATGACGTGGGACCTGCTGGTGCTCGCCTGCTGCCTGGGTGCGGAGCTGGCCGGGGCCTTCGGGCGCTGGCCCCGGACGATCGCCTACATGCTCTGCCTGATGCTGATCTACCAGTTCTCGGTCTTCATGCGCACCGACATCTACTACGTGGTGGCGAACTGGCTGCGGCTCGGCGACCTGATGGGCGACACCAAGCGGCTGGTGGCCCACACCGCCGGCCGGCTGCTGCGGCGCGGGACACTGCCTGACCTGTCTGACATCCCCGCCCGCGAACTGAAGATCGTCCGCTGGTACGCCTGGTACTACCTGCTCGGCTCGTCGGCCGTCACCGCGGCGTTCCTGATCCTGAGTGTCCCCGCGCTGGTCAAGATGCTCCGGCTGGCGGCAGTCAGTCTGCCCTCGGGGCCGGCCTCGTACGGCTTCTGGGATGGCCTTGGGTTCATCGCACTCATGGCGCTCCAGTTCGGCACGCTCGCGATCGTTGCCCTGGGCGACCGGCGGCGCCGCGCCGCGCCACCACGGCCAGCCGCGCCAGCTGGCCACATCACCACCTGAGCGGTAAGCAAGAGAGAGGCAACCCAGTGCGCCATGCCCCCGCCGGCGGAGCCGGCTTCCGCCCGGCGACCGTCCGCCGGCCTGCCCTGGCCGTCCGCCGGCCTGTCCTGGCCGTCCTTCCGGCACTGACCGCCACGCTCCTTGCGTTGCCGGGCGGCCCCGCGGCGGCGCAGCGCACCACCGAGGCGGTGGGCACCACCTCGTCCAGCCCACCGGCAACGGCCCGTGTGATCATCGTGCTCAGGGACCAACGGCAAGCGTGGCGCCCTAGCCAGGCCCACCGGGGTCAGCCAGGTCAGCAGGTGGCCGCCGGTCAGCACCAGGTGCTGGCAATGCTGGCGCGCACCAGGTCAGCCGGCATCCACGTGTTCCGGCTCGTCAATGCCATATCGGCAGTAGTCCCATCGGCCGAGGCCAGGAGCCTCGCCGCCGACCCGCAGGTGGCAGCGGTCCTACCGGACACGACAGTCCGCTTGCAGGTACCGCCTGTCCCGCCGCATGGCGTGGCCGGGCCGCCCGCTCCCACGCAGCGGGCACGCCCGATGCCCGCGGGAACCCGCCCTGCCGTATGCCCATCCAGCCCTTCGAAACCCCTCCTGGAGCCGGAGGGCCTCGAACTGACTGATACCGCCTCGGCCACTGGCGGCCCCTCAGCGCACCGCCTCGCGAACGGGGCGGGCGTGCGGGTCGGCATCCTCGGCGGCGCGATCGACCCGGCCATGCCTGAGCTGATGCGCCATGGCAAGCCTGTCATCGCGGACTACCGTGACTTCACCGGCGAGGGCGTCAGCGCGCCTACCTTCATTCTGGAGTCGTTCGGTGACGCCAGCGCCATCGCGGCACAGGGCACCGGCGTGTACGACCTGTCCAGCTACGTGGACTCGGCGCACCCGCTGCCGGCCGGCTGCGACATCCGCATCGAGGGAGTGGCACCCGGGGCGACCCTCGATGTCGAGAAGGTGTTCAGCAACGTCGCGGCGCCGACGTCAACGATCCTGGCCGGGATCGACTGGGCCGTCACCCACGACAGGGTGAATGTGCTGAACGAGTCATTTGACGGCTACTACCTGCCGGGCACCGCTGCTGACGCGGTCCGCCTGTTCAATGACGCCGCCGCGGCCTCCGGGGTCAGCGTGGTGGTGAGCGCGGGCGACGCTGGCGAGGCCGGGACGCTTGGGTCACCAGCGAACGACCCGGACGTCATCAGCGTCGGCGCATCCACCCAGTGGCGCAGTTACGCTCAGATCGGCCAGGGCGCCGCGCCGCTCGCGCCAGGCGGCTGGCGCAGTGACAACGTGTCGGCACTGAGTTCCACCGGGCCTGCTCAGCAACTGCCGGAGCCGGTTGATGTGGTGGCACCGGGCGATGCCGGCTGGGCGGCTTGCTCCTCAGCCACCTCGATCTACCAGACCTGTGTCTCGTTCTTCAATGGCGGGAAGCCGAGCCCCTTCTTCCTGTTCAGTGGCACCAGCCAAGCTGCACCTTTTGTGGCTGGCGAGGCTGCGCTCGTCATTCAGGCCTACCGGCGGACCCACAACGGCGTCACCCCGGCGCCTGCGCTGGTCCGGCAGATCGTCATGAGTCCTGCTACCGACCTGGGTGCGCCAGCAACTGTCCAGGGTGCTGGCCTCATCAACAGCTTGCATGCGGTGCAGATGGCGGAATCGATCCGGCCTGGTCAGGACACCCCGGCCCCTGCCAGGGGCCACGGCATGGGTCTGTGGGTGCGGCCCGGCTCGGTGAGTATCACCGGTCAGCCTGGTGCCCGCCACGACATCCGCGTCCTCGTCACCAACACCGGAGCGGCGGAGCAGACGGTGAACGCCTATGTCCGTGGGATCGGCCAGGCCACCACGCTCGCGGCCGGCCTGGTGAACCTGGCCCCGTCCACCGGCACGGCCTTCACCGACTCCGACGGCACACCGGCGTACGCACAGACGCGGCGGTTCAGCGTGCCACCCGGCATGAACGTGCTGCAGGGCACCATCACATGGCGGCCGGCCTCAGGTGGCGTCGCCGACCTGAGTCTGGTCGACCCGTCCGGGCGGCTGGCTGGATACTCGTTCCCGCTTGGGCCCTCCGGCTACGGGCAGGTGACGGTAGCCCATCCTGAGCCTGGGGTATGGCGGGCCGTCATCTGGTCGCGCAACAACACCTCCGCATACACCGGGCCGGTCCGTTTCGGCCTCGCGGCCGCACCATTCACCCACCTGGCGACGGCCTCACCCGCGCATGTCCCGCTACGGCCTGGGCAGACCGCGAGGTTGCGGGTTGAAGTCACCAGCCCGGCCAGCCCCGGCGACACCACAGATTCGGTCGTCGTCCGCGACGGCATGACGGTGGACGCGAGCATTCCGGTGGGCCTGAGGTCGCTGATCCCGACCGGGCCGGGCGGGGGACACTTCAGTGCCACGATCGGCGGGGGGAACGGGCTGCTGGCTGGCGCGGCGGCCGGCGGTGAGACGCTCAGCTACCAGTTCGACCTGCCCGCTGCAGAGCCGGGGTTGTCTGTCTCGCTGCGGACCGCCGCACCTGGATACGACATCTGGGGCTTCCTGGTCTCCCCCAGCGGCATGCCCCTGACCGGTCAGGCGGGCACCCCAGCGGCGGCCGGCCCGGGCAGCACGGTCCAGATCTTCTGCCGGGATCCGCAGGCTGGCCGGTGGACGCTCCTGGTGGTACTCAACGGCCAGGTCAGCTCGTTGCGGACCCAGGCCCGCGTGCGGGGGGACATCGCGTTCCGTACCGTGCCGGTCACCACGTCAGGGCTGCCCACAAGCACCACAACGGTGATCCACCCCGGCCAGGCCGTCACCGCGGAGGTCACGGTGAAGAACACAGGGGCCGCTCCTCTGGCAGTCTTCGGCGATGCCCGGCTCAACGGGAGCGAGTCGCTCACACTGCAGTCCGTGGTCCCTGCCACCTACCAGCTGCCGGACACCTCTCCTAGCGCGTACCCGCAGTTCCTGGTGCCTCCCCACGCCAGCGCGCTCGAAGTGACGGCCGCCTCGTCCGTGCCGGTCATGCTCGACACTCAGCCCTATTGGGGAGGCGGGTTCTACTCGGGAGACCCCGACGTGGCGGGCAGCGTGGGCACGCATGCCGCGGTGACCGTCCAGGGTGGTGAACTCGCCACCACCACATGGGTCTGCGACGCCAATGAGGCGCGGCCCTCGCCGGTGTCAGGCACCCAGGCGAGTGTCACCTGCGCCGCTGCCGTCCAGGCCAGCCCGTTCGCGTCCGACGTGACCGCGTCCACCGGGGACTTCTGGCTGCCAGCAGCGGGAACGTCCTTCCAGCCGGTGGAGATACCGCCTGGCCAGACTGGCAGTTTCATGGTCACCATCAGGCCGGGGGCAGGCAGCCACGGGCCGGTGCATGGCTTCATCGGCATCGACATGTGGAACCCGCAGACCCACTACGGCGAGGAACTCCGGGATGTGCCCTACGCGTATACGGCCGGGTGAGTCCTCACGCGTCCACCGGCCGGCGCTGCCTGCGGCCGTGGGTTGCGCGCCATTGGTCGCGGAGGCGGCCGACGAAGAAGTCGCGGTTGACCCAGTAGAACTCGAGCCAGATGTTGTCGGGGTCGCGGAGCCAGATCTGGGATCCTGCTTCGTGCTTTGACGTTGTGATGCTGCTGTGGGGGATCTGCAGCGAGTCGAGGTGAGCCGCCCAGAGTTCTAGCTCGGGGCGTTCTGGGACGTGGTAGGCCAGGTGGTGCAGGCCGACCCGGGCCTCGTCGAAGACATCGGTGCTCCGGGAGCTCAGCGGCCGGCCCAGCACGACTGATGCGAATGACGCCGGGTGAAGCAATGTACGGAAGCGGAAGCCGGACTCGGGTGGCGTTACGTCGTTGACAACGACCATCTGGAAGACCGCGCAGTACCAGTCGGTGCTGCGGTCCAGGTCGGTGACAGTCAGGTTGATATGGGTGTTGCCGTCCAGCCTTGGTGCCATGGTGTCCTCACGTGAGTGGGCAGGTGGCGGTGATGACGGACATCGTCGGAGTGTGTGTGACCTCGCCCATGACCAGGCCGGCGGCGGTGAAGAGGGCAGCGAACTCCTCGGCGGTGCGGGTGTGGCCGCCGAACAGGGCGAGCGCTTTGACGTCCATGACCTTGCCGACGTCCCAGCCGTCACCGGGAGAGCGCACCGACTCGACCACGATGAGCCTGCTGCCTGGGCGCATCGCGGCCCGGACGTTGCGCAGGATCTCGGTGGCCCGCTCATCGGGCCAGTCGTGCAGGATCGTCTTCAGCAGGTACGCGTCACCCCCGGCGGGCACCTGGTCGAAGAAGCTGCCGCCGACGACCTCGCACCTGTCGCCGACCTCGGCGGCCTTGAGTTCGGCTGGGGCCAGGGCCGCCACGTGGGGCAGGTCGAGCAGGATGGCGCGCATCCCGGGGTTGTGGCGCAGGACCCCGGCCAGGAAGGTGCCATGCCCGCCGCCCACGTCTACCAGGGTGGCGATGCCTGACCAGTCGACGGCTCCGAGCACCGTCCGCAGGACCAGCGGGTTGACACTCTCCGCGGAGCGCTCGAAACGCTCGCAGTCGCGGGGCTGGTCCGTGAACCAGTCGTAGTAGCCCATGCCGTGCAGGTCATTGAATGCGGTGCGGCCGGTGCGGATGCTGCCGGGCAGCCGGGCCCAGGATCCGATGTCGGGAGGCATGAGCGGGAAACACGCCCGCACCGAGAACGGGTGGTCGCTGCGCAGCGGCTCGGCGAGCGGGGTGAGGGCGAAGGTGCCAGGCTCGACCTCGGTGAAGATGCCCCGGCCCGCCAGTGCCCGCATCATGCGGTGCAGGGACGGGGCGTGTGTCCCGGTGGCTTCGGCGAGTTCGGCGACCGGGCGGGGGCCGTCGGTGAGGTGGTCGGCCAGGCCGGTGTCGCACGCAACCCGGATCGAGAACGGGACGATGTAGTCGGCCAGTTCGGTCAGCTCGGTCACGGCCCGGATGTCCATGCGCGGTCGGGCGGCCATGCATCCTCCTCAGAAAAAGAATATACTTCTGACAAGATACGAGAAACGACTGTCTCGCGGAAGCAGGTGCGCCATGTACCTGAACGTCTTCACGCAGTGCTCGCCCTCCCCGCAGTTCAAAGGGTTCTGGCGCCACCCGGCGGACCGGAGCGCCACCGGCTACCGGTCGCTGGAGTACTGGACCGACCTGGCCACCCGGCTGGAACAGGCATGTGTGGATGCCCTGTTCTTCGCCGACATCCATGGCGCCTACGACGTGTACCGGGGGTCGTGGCAGACCGCGGTCAAGCATGCGGTGCAGATCCCCTCGATCGACCCGGCGCTGGTGATCCCAGCCTGTGCGGCGGTCACGAGGTCGCTGGGTTTCGCGGTCACCTACTCGACCACCTACCACCCCCCCTATGAGTGCGCCCGGCTGTTCAGCTCGCTGGACCATCTGACCCGCGGGCGCATCGGCTGGAACATCGTCACGTCCTATCTGCGGTCTGCGGAAGGCAACGGGCTGGGGTGCTACCTCGACCACGACGAGCGCTACGACCGCGCCGACGAGTACGTCGCGGTGGCCAGGGCGTTGTGGGAGCAGAGCTGGGAGACGGGCGCGGTGGTCAGGGACGCGGCGACGGACACGTTCGCCGACCCGGCCATGGTGCACGAGGTCAACCACGCCGGCCGGTGGTTCAGCGTGCGCGGGCCACACCAGTGCGAGCCATCGCCGCAGCGGACCCCCGTGCTGTACCAGGCGGGTGCCTCCTCGCGCGGGCTGGACTTCGCTGCCCGCCATGCCGAGGTGGTGTTCCTCACCCTGTCCGACCCGGCCAGCGGGCGGCCGCAGGTCGAGGAGTTGCGCGCCCGGGTGGCCAAGTTCGGCCGCGACCCCGCGGGCATCAAAGCGCTGCAGGGCACCATGGTGATGGTGGGCGAGGACCGGGCCGAGGCCCGGCAGCGGGCCGAGGACTATGTGCGGTTGTGGAGCGGCGAAGGCCAGCTCGCCAAGTGGTGCGGCTGGATGGACGTGGACCTCGCCGCCTACCCCGACGACACACCGGTCTCGGAGATCAACGGGCAGGGCAGCCGCAGTTTCGTCGGGTTCCTGAAGCGGCTCAGCCCGGACCGTGAGTGGACCGTGGCCGACGTCCGTTACCTGGTCGCCACGCCACGCCGCCCGCGCCGCAACAGCCCGGTCACGCTCTTTGGCACGGTCGGCGAGGTCGCCGACCGGATCGAGGAGTGGCTGGAGACCGCGGGCGTCGACGGGTTCAACCTGATCCCGTGCCCGACCACGCAGGGCATCGACGACATCTGCGACCGGCTGGTCCCCGAGTTGCAGCGGCGCGGCCTGTTCCGCACCGCCTACGACCCCGCCGAGACCACCCTGCGGGAGCGTTACTTCGGCGCGGGCAACCGCGGTTGCATGGCCGCGCCTATGGAGCCCGCTGAGGAGGCTGCCCGGGAGCCCGCCCGGGAACCCGCCCAGCGGGCTGCCCAGGAGCCCGCCCAGAGGCTGTCCGCCTCTGCTGTCGGCTGAGAATCCCTGGCAGGCGGATGCTGTCGGCTAGGAACCCCTGGCAGGCGGGCAAAGCGGACAAAGGGCGTCCGGTACCGGCTCCCAATGGTCACCGCGTGCATGAATGTGCGCGGACGGACAGGACCGGCCCGTGGCAAGAGCACAAATGATCTTCGCGACCATGATCGATGTCCCGCCACGTACAAAAGATTCTCCGTCTGCGCACATTCATCTGCGTGACCGCGCATACCGCGACCAGAGCAGTCGCCAGCGGCAGTGGAACCGCCAGCAGAACACCGAACGAGCCGATAACAGCAAGATACGAGGCCATCGGCGCACCGAGGCGCGCTGTCCGGCCAGCTTGACCCGCGTGGGCGCTGACGCCTGCCCCGCTGTCCCTGGCGCGGTCCTTGCCCACGAGCCATTTCCTGTGGACCGTGTCGTGGGGGAGTCGTCCGGTGTCGTGCGTTCCGGTTGACCGTCCAGTTTCGGCGGACATAGGCTCTCCTATAACTTTTAGGAAAGTTTCCTATTAGTTCATGCTCTCTCCCAGGGAGGTTGAGTGAGCCAGTCCCCGCTCCGCCTGGCGCACCTCACGGCCGTGCCCCCCAGACGGCTCAAGTCAGTGACCGCAGCAGCCGCCGCCGCCCTCTTCGTAACCGCAGGTGGGATAGCAGGTGCAGTGCTGGTGACGGCGAATGCCGCGTCCGCTGCGTCAGCGCCCGCCTCGCACGCAGCAGCCCTGACGGCGAACTGGTACGAGTCGGCGCCGTACTACTACGCGATGGACCCCAAGGGCCCCGTCCTGACCAAAGTCATGACGGCCACCGGGGCTAAGGCGTTCGACTTCGCCTTCATCCTGGCCAGCAATGGCTCCTGCTCACCCGCGTGGGAGGGCACCGACCCCATTTCCTCGGACACCAGCGTGGCCAGCCACATCAGGAACGTCCGCAGCCACGCCGGTGACGTGATCGTCTCCATGGGCGGCTACAACGGCACCAAGCTCGGCCAGGTGTGCGGGTCCGCGGCCGCGACCGCAGCCGCCTACCAGCAGGTGATCACCAAGTACGGCCTGCACGCGTTCGACTTCGACCTCGAGGAACCCGAGATCGAGAGCTCCTCCGCGATCGCCAACGAGCTCGGCGCCGCGAAGATCCTGCAGCAGAACAACCCGGGCCTGTTCGAGTCGGTCACCATGCCTAGCACCGGCACTGGCGCGAACTACTTCGGCGGGCTGCTGATGGACGAGGCGAAGACCCTGGGCTACACCCCCAACGACTACAGCATCATGCCGTTCGACGGCGGGTTCAACGGAGCCGCATCGCAGGTCACGGCCTTGCAGGACTTCAACGGCCAGCTCATGAGCCACTTCGGCTGGACCAGCGCGACGGCGTATGCCCATGAGGGTTTCTCCGGCATGAACGGCCGCACCGACTCGGCCGAGTACTTCTACCAGAGCGACTTCCAGACGGTGCTGAACTTCGCGGAGAGCAACCACATGGGCCGGTTCACGTTCTGGTCGCTCAACCGCGACCGTCAGTGCAACCCACCGGGCAACAACGGCAACCTGTCCAGCGAGTGCAGCAGTGTCCCCCAGAAGGCCTGGGACTTCACCCGCTTCACCGTCCAGTTCGCCAAGACCGGCCGGCTAAGGACCTGAGCGGCAGACCGTCCGGGCTGGGCCCCGGCTGCACCACTCAGAAGCTGCCGGGGTCCACCTCCGCCCCAGCCAGCAGCGCGCCCACGGTGGCGTAGAAGTCGCGGCCGTTCACGAAGTGCTGGCCAGCGGTGTGGATGTCACGCAGCCGCCGCTGCAGCGGTGAGGTGTCGTAGACGGCCGACCCGCCAGCGAGCGCGAACGCGGCGTGGACCGCCTCGGTGGCCAGCGAGGTAACCTGTGAGGCGGTCGCGCGCAGGCACGCACGCTCCAGCGGCGCCACCTGCTGCCCGGATGCGACCGCGCCCCAGGAGGCGCGGGCCTGCTCGTGCAGTAGTGCCCGGGCCGCACGCAGCCTCAGGTGCGCTTCGCCCAGCCGGTCCTGGAACACCGGTGCGGCGCTCATCGAGGTCCGGCTGAACGACCGGCGCCGTCCCGTGGCCGCCAGTTCGGCGACCTCGTCGAGGGCGCCCTGGGCGATCCCCACCGACGACGCGGCCACCAGCAGTCCCGCCAGCGCGATGGTGAAGACTGCCCGCTGTGCCTGCGGTGTGGCGGGGTCCAGGCTGAAGCCGCGCCAGTCCGGGCAGGCGAGCCCCTTCACCCGCACGTCGTGGCTGGCGGTGCCGCGCAGCCCCAGGACATGCCATGTGTCTTCGATGTCGAGTTCCGCGGCGGGGAACAGCATCATCCGGGTCAGGGGTGTCCCGTCGGGTGTCAGGCAGGGCGAGCGGCCGTCCACCACGAGGCAGTTCAGGTAGACCCACTGCGCGTGCGGGCACCCGGTCACGAACGGCCACTGCCCGTTGACCCGCCAGGTTCCGTCGCCGCTGGCGGCGGCACGGCCCTTGGGCGCGACCGCACCGGCGCCCCACACGTCCGGGCCCGCCGCATAGACCTCCTGCTGCGCCTGCTCAGGGAAGCAGCCAAACAGGAGGTGGGCCAGGCCGACCTGGCCGATCAGCCAGCCGGCCGAGCCATCGGCCCGGGCGAGCTCCTCGATCACTGCGAGCGCGTCGGCGAGCGGGAGCCCGCCGCCGCCGTGGCGGGCTGGCACTAGCATGCGCAGGCAGCCTGCCTCGCCCAACCGTGTGATGACCTCTTTCGGCGCCTGCCGGGTCTCCTCGACGTCGCGGGCGCACTTGGCGAGCGTGGGTGCCAGTTCGGCTACCAAAGACAAGTCCGTCACGCACAACACTCTACGGCGGACTCTTGTATCTTGTAAGTGTGTCGGGTACATCTTGTATGTCTCGTAACTCGTATGTCTTGTCCGGCGTAACACACGTGAGGACGGCGCGGTGAGCACAGACGCATCCGAATCGCTGCTGAGCTGGGTGAGCGACCCCGACCCAGGCCGGGGGATCCGCTTCGCACTGCCCGGCACCGAATGGGACCTGTGGACCTATGACCGGCTCGCGGGCCTGGTACGGCAGGCCGCGGCCGGCCTGCGTGCGCGCGGTGTCAGGCGCGGCGATGTGGTGTCGCTGGTGCAGCGCTCCGGCCCCCACTTCGTGGGCAGCGTGTTCGGCGCGATGATGGTCGGCGCCATCCCCTCGCCGATCGCCCCACCACTGACGTTCCAAGACCCGGACGTCTACCGTGACCACGTCACTGGCCTGACGCAGACGGCCCGCCCAGCGCTGGTCGTCACCGACGCGGACCTGGCCGGCAGCATCGCCAGCATGGTCGAAGTGGCGCCCGTGGTCACCACCGCAGACATCCTGTCCCCGGACGCCCTGGACGTGCCCGAACCTGGCGAGACCGCCTTGCTCCAGTTCACCTCCGGCTCCAGCGGACGTGCCCGCGGCGTGGCGGTCCCGGCGGCAGCGCTCGCCGTCAATGTGGCGGCCATCCGGGCGTGGCTGCGGATGACGCCCGAGGACGCCACGGCGTCGTGGCTGCCGATCCACCACGACATGGGCCTCATCGGCTGCCTGATCACCCCGGTCGTGAACCGCAGTGACCTGTGGTTGCTGCCACCCGAGGAGTTCATCCACAACCCAGTGCGCTACCTGCGCTGCTTCGATGCCCCCAGCCCCGGTCAACCCGGCGCTGTGCTGACCTCGATGCCGAACTTCGGGCTCGGCTACGTCACCCGCCGGGTCAAGCCGCAGGCGCTCGCGGGCATGGACTTCTCGGCCTGGCGGACCGTCATCGTCGGGGCGGAGCGCGTCGATGACCAGGTGCTCGACCGGTTCTGCGCACTGCTCGGCCCGCACGGGCTGGACCGCCGGGCCATCCTCCCCGCCTATGGGATGGCCGAAGCGACCCTCGCCGTGACCGGCCTGCCGCTGGAAGAGGAGTGGCGCACGGTGCGGTTCGGCCCGGACGCACAGCCGGTCACCGGCTGTGGCCGCCCGCTGGGCGGCGTGTCGGTGAGTGTGCGGGACGAGCAGGACCAGGAACTGCCCGACGGCCAGGTCGGCGAGATCGTCGTGACCGGGCCTTCGGTGGCGCGCGGCTACCAGCACCAGGGCGAGTCGGCCTCGCTGACACGGATCGAAGACGGCGTGCTGCACACCGCCGACGCCGGGTTCCTGGTGGATGGTCAGCTCTTTGTGCTCGGCCGGCTCGGTGACAGCCTCAAACTGCGCGGCCGTGCCGTGTTCGCGGAAGACCTGGAGCTGGCCATGGGCCAGGCCGGAGTGCCACCGCTGCGGATGGCCGCGTTGCTCGGCTACCGGGCGGGCGCTCCCACCGTGGTCGCGGTCTTTGAACAGGCCAGGCCGGAATGGCTGGAGACGGCCACGCACCTCCTGCGGCGCAGTACGGAAGGCGCCGAGGTGGTGCTACTGGACGCCCCCCGGGGCGCCATCGCCCGGACGTCCAGTGGCAAACCAAAACGCAGGCGGCTCTGGCAAGCCTTTGTCGACGACGACATGGCAGGCGCGGTTGAGGTACCTATCCCGTCCGCAGCGCGGACGCAGACACTCGAAATGGCACCGGGAGGAAACAGATGACCGAACAGAGCACCGCGGTTGAGCAGCGGTCCGAGGAGAGCATCCGCGGCTACGTCGCCGACATCGTGCTCGAGCTCGCCCCGAACCCCGATGAGCGTCCCGCCGAGCCCGGCGCACGGCTGGTCGAGGACCTGGGCTTCCACTCACTCGCCCTGCTCGAGCTCGCCTTCACCCTGGAGGACGAGTTCGACCTGCCGCCCATCGACGAGGCGACGGCACGGCAGATCACGACGGTCCAGGCCATCGGCGACCACGTGGTCCAGATCCTGGGTTCACGTGGCGCGCTCGCTGCCTGAGTCAGCGGGCGGCCGTGCCCGCGCGCTGAACGTCCGGTTGTTCATGGCCATGCTGCACACCCAGGAACTCCTCGCGGGGTACCTGGGTGTACGGCTGGGCCTGTACGAGGCGCTGCAGGCGGGCGCGGCCACCGCTGGCGAACTGGCGGAACGCGCCGGGGTCGCCCCCCGGTATGCCCTGGAGTGGCTGGAACAGCAGGCGGTCGCGGGGTTCCTGGACGTCGACGACGTCTTCGCCCCCCGCGACTCGCGCCGATACACACTGCCTGCCGAGCACGCAGTGGTGCTCCTCGCCTCTGACAACCCGCTCTCCATGGCAGCGCTGACGATGCTCCCGCTGGGCGGGGTCGCGGCGGCACTCCCTGGCCTGCTGGACGCCTACCGCGGCGGGCGGGGAGTGCCGGACGCGGCATTCGGTGCCGACTGGCGCAATGGCCACTCCGGGGCCAACCGGGCGCTGTTCACCCACGAGCTCCCGGGATGGCTGCCCGCGGTCCTGCCTGCCCTGCACTCACGCCTGTGTGATGCCCCGGCACGCATAGCCGACGTCGGCTGCGGGGCCGGGTGGGCGGCGCTGGCCCTGGCCGGTGCCTATCCGCATGCGCAGGTCGACGGTTACGACCTTGACCCCGAAACAGTGGCGCTCGCGAACGCCAATGCCAAGGCGGGCGGCCTCGCTGACCGGGTCAATTTCCGGTGCGAAGACGCGGCGGAGGCCGCAGGCACCGACAAGTACGACCTCGTCTGCGTGTTCGACGCACTGCACGAGATGAGCCAGCCCGTCCCGGTCCTGACGGCCTGCCGGGCACTACGGGCCGATGCAGGCACCGTCCTGGTGCTGGACGCCCGTGTGGCGCCACGCTTCACCGCACCTGGCGATGAGATCGAGCGTTTCCAGTACGCCACGAGCATCCTGCACTGCCTGCCCGTGAGCCTCCCCAGCACCAGCCAGCCGGCCGGCCCCAGCCGGGGGGGCACAGGCACCGTGCTGCGCCCCGACATGGTCCGCCGTCTGGCCGTGGCTGCTGGCTTCACCGATGCCAGGGAACTCCGCATCAACGACCGCTTCCACCGCCTCTACCACCTGACAGGCTGACCGGCCGGCATAGCCCCTGGCCGAACCCACCTGCCCGGGCTCGAACAGCCGCCATCCGGCCGGAGCCCAGTAACTCAGCGATCAAGCCGCCGATCCCACCGTGACTCCCGCCGGTGGCGCTTGTCTTCCAGCCGCATCTCCAGGCGCTCCCGCCTGGCTTCGAGCCTTTCCCGCCGGTCTTCCAGCCTGTCGCGGGGGGTGTACGGCCTTTCCTCGCGGCGTTCGCCTTTGGGCCTCCGCACGACCACGACCATGCCGAGGCAGGCCATGCCACTGACGATGATGGTCGGGCCACCCGGCTGGCCTGTGCCAGTCGCCTCGTCTGTGAACTCACCCAGGCACCCGATGCCGTTGACCCGCACATCGGCGTCGTCGGGCACGAAGATCTCGATGGAACCCAGGACCGAGACGGCGTGGATGGTCACCGTGCGCTCCGCGAACCGGGCCTCGCGCAGGTCGATCTCACCGGAGCCCAGCACCGTCATGGCGCTGAACTGGCTCGGGACGACCCAGGCGCCCCTACGCTCGAACGAGCTCAGCACCGCGACCGCGGTACCGCCCGACGGCTCACCGCCAAACCGGTCAGGGCTGGACGTCGCTGGGGCCGCGACGGGACGGCTGACCGCCGCCGTGGGCGGCAGGTCCGCGGTGATCGGCTCCAGTTCCGCGTATGTCTTGGCCGCGTAGAGCGCCTCCAGGCGCTCCTGCAGCTCATCCATGCCGATCCGGCCGTCCCCGGCCGCGTCTCGCAGAACCTCCGCAACCCGCTCCCGGTCCTGGTCCGACGCGCGCCAGTGACCAGATTTCGAGTCCTCTGGTGGGTTCGTCATGCCCCGAGCCTACGGCCCGCTGTGTGGCCTGGCTTTAGTGGTGGCCGATGACGGCGTGCGGAAGGTAGGGCTCCTCCAGTCGCTTCACCTCCTCCTCGGTCAGCTTCAGTTCGACCGCGGCCAGAGCCTGCTCGATGTGGCCTTCCTTCGTCGCGCCCACAATGGGCGCGGTCACGCCGGGGCGCTGCAGCAGCCACGCCAGCGCGACCTGGGCGGGGCTCACGCCGCGTTCGGCGGCGACCGTGGCCACCGCGTCGGCCACGTCGAAATCCGATGACTTGCCGTACCAGTCCTGTGCCAGCGGGTCGGTGTTCGCCCGGGTGGTGAGCTTGCGCCCGTCGCGGGCCCGGTGGCCGGCCAGGAAGCCCCTGGCAAGCGGGCTCCATGGCAGGACCGCGATCCCCTGGTCGAGGCACTGCGGGATCATCTCCCGCTCTTCCTCGCGGTAGACGAGGTTGTAGTGGTTCTGCATGGACACGAACCGGGTCCAGCCGTGCTGGGTGGCGGTGTGCTGGGCCTTGGCGAACTGCCAGGCGAACATGCTGCTCGCCCCGATATAGCGGGCTTTGCCCGCCCGCACCACATCGTGGAGCGCCTCCATGGTCTCCTCGATCGGCGTGCGGTGGTCCCACCGGTGGATCTGGTAGAGGTCCACGTAGTCCATGCGCAGCCGGCGGAGCGAAGCGTCGATAGCGGACAGGACGTGCTTGCGGGACAGACCGCCGGCGTTCTCGCCCTCGCCCAGCGCCATGAACACCTTGGTCGCCACCACCACGTCGTCCCGCTGGAACAGCGAACCGAGCAGCCTGCCAGTCACCACCTCACTGGCTCCGGACGCGTAGACATCCGCGGTGTCGTAGAACGTCACACCGCCGTCCGCGGCGGCCTTGACCAGCGGCCTGGCCTCATCCTCTTCGAGCACCCACTCACGGCTGCTTTTGTCGCCAAAGCTCATCATGCCGAGACAGACCCGCGAGACCCGCAGCCCGCTGCCACCAAGGTTGACGTATTCCACCGCGACCTCTCATTGCAGCTACAGCCCGACCAGTGCCGAGGTGACAGTGTAGGTGCGTAGTGTCCAGGTTCCTGACGGACCACCGGTTCCTGGGAGCGTGACCATCTGCTGTTCCGCGATTACCTGCGCACCCACCCGGAAGCATGCGCCCGCTATGCGGCGCTCAAGCAGGATCTGATCAGCCGCTGGCGTCACGACCGCAAGGCTTACGGCGCCGCCAAGACCGCTTTCGTCCTGGACACGCTGGAGTCGGCGAGCCTGTGGGCGGAATCCGCGGGCTGGCGGATCACCTGACCAGCGCCACATGTGTGGCCGTGGCTCACCGGAGGCCTAGTACCAGCCGAATGGCGTCTTCGATGCGCGCGATGTGAGCTTGTGGCACCACTCCGACTTGGCGTCGCAGGCGCTCTTTGCGCAGCGGCATGAGTTCGTCGCATTTCACCCAGCCCCCACCGGGCAGGTCGCCGGGGAGTTCGATGACGGTGGGGAGCGGCACAGCGGGCTTGCGGGCGGTGATCCGGGCCACGTGGACCCAGGGGTAGGCGCTTGCGTTGCGCCCGTTGTTGGACAAGACCACGTGGAACTTCTCTCCTGGCTCGTGGAGTCCCAGATCCACGGCCCAGATCTGCCCACGGAGTATTCGCTCTCCGCTGGTCACCGTTCCCGCTCCACGAACTCGGCATAGTCGCCTTCCAGCATGTCCATGGCCGTCTCGGAGTCAGGGTCCGGAGCCTGATCTGTATAGGCCTCGTCGTAGAGGATCCGCAACTTCTCCTCCTCGACGCATGCGTGCGCGTACTCCACCAAAGAAACGAGTACGGCGCTCTCGCTTGTCAGTACATACGCTGGCTCGCCGATCACGCGGATGAGGGCCCGGTGCTCCACCGTGCCCTGCGTCGCGTAGTCCCGCAGCCAGGTGACTGGGTTCTCGAAGTTGAGCGTCTTCCGCTGCATACAGCACATTATGCCGCATCAGATGCTGCGCGGAGTGCAGCACATGTGTTTTGGGTGGCCTGATGCGGTGCGTTGGGGGGGGGGCTATGGCAGCGTGTCAGGCATGGCCCCCATGTCTCTGCCTGACCAGCTTGTCCGCACGCAGCGCTTCACCTCGGGCGTCCCTGAGCGGTTCACGGTCACCTCGGACGGGGCGGCCGTGCTGTTCCTGCGCAGCCGCGGGGGCGATGACCCGGTGGCCTGCCTGTGGGTGATGGACCTCGGCTCCGGGACGGAGCGGCTGCTCGCTGACCCCGCTGAACTGGCGGGCGCGCAGGACACCGGGGTCGAGGCCTACGCCACCGACCACTCAGGTGGGCTGGCCGCTTTCGCCTTCGGCGGCGGGTTGTGGACGGCCGAGGTGGCGAGTGGGCGGGTCCAGCGGTTGCCTGCGCAGGCCCCGGTGGCCGATCCCCGTCCGGACCCGGCGGGCACGCGGGTCGCCTACGTATCTGACGGCGAGCTGCGGGTGATCGGTTGCGATGGGACCGGAGACCGCGTGGTCGCTTCGCCTGACGGGCCAGAGGTCAAGTTCGGGGTCGGCGAACACACAGGCTCCACATCGCTGGATGGTCCGCGTGGGTATTGGTGGGCACCGGACGGCGACCGGCTGCTCGTGACGCGGGTGGATTCCTCGGCGGTGGGACTGTGGTATGTCGCTGATCCGTCCGAGCCTGGCAAGGCACCGCGCGCTGTGCGTTATGCGTCGGTCGGCACGGCCAACGCCGAGGTCACGCTGTGGCTGGTCGGGCTGGGCGGCGCGCGGTCGCAGGCGTGCTGGGACCGCGGCGCTTTTGAGTATGTGGTGGGCGCTGGCTGGGATACCCATGGACCGTACGCCGTGGTGCAGTCCCGCAGCCAGCGCAACGTCCAGTGGCTCGGGATCGACCCAGCCACCGGGCACACAGCGCTCCTGGGCGAACAGCACGACGAGTGCTGGGTGCAGACGGTCCCCGGCCTGCCAGCGCGCACCGGTTCGGGGGCACTCATCAGCCACGCCGATGTGGCGGGCACCCGGCACCTGACCGTGGATGGGGTTCCCGTCACGCCCCCTGGCCTCCAGCTCGAGGCCGTGTGGAGCCTGGACGGTGAGGAGGTGCTGTTCACCGCCGCTGCGGAGCCCACCGAGCTCCACCTGTGGAGCTACCGGGCTGCCGAGGGCATCCGGCAGCTGAGTATGGGGGCCGGCATGTACTCCGGTGCACTGCGCGCTGGGACCTTGGTACTGGTCACCAGGGGCGAGGACCGGCCAGGCGGAGGGGTGACGGTGGTGCGGGAAGGGAAGCCGGAGGTCACCGTCGAATCACTGGCCGAGCGTCCGGTGCTCGACCTGCACCCGACCCGGCTCACCCTGGGGCCGCGCGAACTGCGGGCTATCTTGTTTCTCCCGTCCTGGTACCGTCCGGGGAGCGGCCAGCTTCCCGTCCTGCTCGACCCCTACGGTGGCGCGGCGATGCAGCGGGTCACCACCGAACTGGAATGGCGCAAGCTGGTGGCGCAGTGGTTCGCCGAGCAGGGTTTCGCGGTCCTGGTAGCCGATGGGCGTGGCACCCCGAACCGCGGACCCGACTGGGAACGGGCGGTCTACGGCGACCTGTTCGGGCCGGAACTGGACGACCAGGTGACCGCCTTGCAGGAGGCCGCGCGCCTGCACCCAGAGCTCGACCTGCGGCGGGTCGGGATCCGCGGCTGGTCCTTTGGTGGCGCACTGGCGGCACTGGCCGTGCTGCGCAGGCCGGACGTCCTCCACGCCGCGGCGGCCGGGGCAGGCGTCACCGACCAGCTGCTCTACAACACCCACTGGCGCGAGCGGTTCCTCGGCCACCCCGCTGAGTTCCCGGAGCGGTACGAGGCATGTTCGCTGGTACGGGAGGCGCCGAACCTGACCCGGCCGCTGCTGCTGATCCACGGTCTCGTGGACGACAACGTGTACCCGGCCAACACACTGCGCCTGTCCAGTGCGCTGCTGGCGGCCGGCCGCCCGCACGAGGTGCTGCTGCTGCCCGGCACCGGCCACCGCCCGATCGGCGGGCCCTTCACCGAGGGCTTGCTATGGCACCAGGTGCGGTTCTTCCAGCGGCACCTGGGTTCTGGCGGCACCGGGTCCGCGGCCCTGGCGCAAGGCCCAGCCGAACCCGTCAGCTGACTGGCTGGCCGCTGTAGCGGTGGCGCAGTGCCTTCTTGTCCACCTTGCCAATGGTGGTGTGGGGGAGGGCATCGGCGAAGTGGACCCGGTCGGGCAGCTTGTAGGCAGCGAGGCCACGGCTGGCCAGGAAGTCGCGCAGGTCGGTCAGGGCTGGTGGTGGGCCGGTGGCGACCAGCACCGCGCAGGTCTTCTCGCCGAGTGCCCGGTCCGGGACAGCGATGATGGCGGCGGCGCGCACGGCCGGGTGGTGCATCAGGTGCTCCTCGACCTCCTCGGCGGGCACCTTCTCGCCGCCCCGGTTGACCACGTCCTTGATGCGGCCCTGTACCGCGAG
Organism: Streptosporangiaceae bacterium; assembly: GCA_035946955.1. Taxonomy (GTDB): domain Bacteria; phylum Actinomycetota; class Actinomycetes; order Streptosporangiales; family Streptosporangiaceae; genus DASYYE01. The sequence goes on from DASYYE010000126.1 coordinate 21,203, forward strand.
CTCGCCTGAGGGGGTCATGCGTACCAGGTCGCCGGTGTGCAGCAGCCCCTCCGGGGTGAAGGCCCGCGCGTTGTACTCGGGCGCCCGGTAGTAGCCGCGCAGCACACACGGCCCCTGGACGACCAGTTCGCCGACCTCACCCGGTGGCACGTCATTGCCATCGGGGTCCACGACACGCAGTTCGTCAGCGGGGCACAGCGGACGTCCCTGGGTGTGCACGGCCAGTTCGGGCGGGTCGCCGGGCCGGGTGAAGCACAGCAGGCCCTCGGCCATGCCGAACCAGTGGGTGAGGGTGAGGCCGAGGGCGGGGCGGACCCGCTCGGCCACCGCCGGGCTCAGCTTGGCGCCGCCAACCTCCACGACCAGGTTGGAGAGGTCCACGTCGAACAGGTCTGCCAGGTCCATCCACAACGGCAGGAAGGCCGGCATCAGCGTGGTCAGCGTGACCCCCTCGCGGGCGATCAGCGGGAAGACCTCGTCAGGGCTGGCACTGCCCGCCAGCACCGCCGTGCCACCGGCCCACAGTGCGCCGAGCACACCCGGGCAGCCGAGGGCGGCGTTGTGGGCTGCTGGCAGCGCCGCCAGGTACACGCCGTGGGAACCAAAACCCATCGCTTCGGCTGTCGCCCTTAGCTGGAACGCGTAGTCGTCATGTGTCCGGGGGATCAGCTTGGGTGTGCCGGTCGTGCCGCCGGACAGCAGGAAGAACGCAACCTCGGCGGGGTCAGGCCGGGGCAGGGGGACTGGCGGCGCGGACACAGCATCCAGCGGGGTGAACTCGGCTGGGTCCCCGGCCACCAGCACATGCCGCAGGGCCGGTGCGCTGCCGCGCACCTCCCGGGCCAGGTCACGGAAGTCGAAACCCGCCATGGTGTCTGGGCAGACATAGGCGACCGCATCGGTGTGGGTGCACAGGTAACTGATCTCGGCACGCCGGTGGGCTGGCAGGGCCAGCACAGGCAGGGCCCCGGCCCGGAACAGCGCCAGACAGCACAAGACAAACTCGGGTGAGTTGGGGAGCTGGACCACCACCCGGTCACCAGCGGCGATGCCAAGCTGCGCCAGCCCGGCTGCCAGCCGGTCCGCCCGCTCGTCAACCTCTGCGTAGGTAAGACGGCGCGGCCCTGCCACGATCGCGGTCCGGCCCGGGTCGGCCTGGGCCGGACCGCGTGCCAGGTCGCCGAGCACCTCGCCGCGCCAGTACCCCTCGCGGCGGTAACGCGCGGCCAGGTCTTCCGGCCACGGCACGCATCCTTCCAGCACTGCTATCTCCGGTTCGTAAAGAGTGGGGCGGATCTAATGACATAGTAGTTCCAACAAGCTAGCGTTCGTAAGAGTAGATACGAGATACGAGCCAGCCGGGAGCGAGGTGACATGACGGCGGCGCTGCGCGTTGATGTCGAGGCTGCCACCGAAGCCGGCGACGCGGCCATTACCGCGCTGATGGAACTCGCCGACTACGTGGTGCCGTTCGCGGTCCGGGTCGCCTGCGACCTGGGCCTGGCCGACCTGCTCAGCGAGGCCCCGTGCACGGCTGCGGACCTGGCCGAGGCGACCGGTGCACACCCGCAGTCGCTGACCCGGCTGCTCCGGGCACTGGCTGCCCGCGGCATCTTCACCGAAGTGGCCCCGCAGACGTTTGGGCTGACCCCGCTCGCCGAGCCACTGCGCAGCGACCACCCGCTGTCGCTGCGCGCGGCGTACCCGCTGCTGCCCGCCGACATCCGCACGCTCGGCCGCCTGACCAGCAGCATCCGCACCGGCGAAGCCGCCTTCCAGGCGCTGTACCGCCAGGACTACTGGTCCTACCTGGCGGACCACCCTCGGGAGAGCCTGGCGGTGGACGGCTGGATGGCCAGCCTCAACTCGGTCCACCTGCGCACCGTGCTGCCTGCCTATGACTGGGGGTCGGCCAGGACCGTGGCCGACCTCGGCGGCGGGAACGGCGCGTTCCTGGCGGGCCTGCTGGCCCGTTACCCAGGGCTGCGCGGCATCCTGCTCGACCTGCCGCACGTGGTCGCCCAGGCGGGCGAGGTGCTGGCGGCCGCGGGGGTGGCACAGCGCTGCCAGGTCGTACCCGGCAGCTTCTTCGACCCGCTGCCCACCGGTGCCGACCTCTACGTGCTCAAGACCGTGCTGCCGGGCTGGGCCACCGAGGAGGCAGTGGCGATCCTGCGCAACGTCCGTGCCGCCATGCCCCCAGACGCCCGGCTGGTCCTGCTGGAAGCGCTCATCCCCGACGGCAACTCCTTCGACGTGGCAAAGCTCGTTGACGTGCACACACTGGCGCTCACCGGCGGCCGGCACCGCAGCCACACCGAACTCCCCGCCCTGCTCGGCCAGGCCGGGCTGGAACTGCTCCGCTGGGTCACGACACCCACGCTCACGCTGGTCGAGGCAGGCCCCTGCCCCGCCGACAGGAGGTTACGTTGACTGTCAAGACGCGCCCGCGCATCGACATCAGCTCGGTGTTCCGGCTCACCGAACTCGCGGACTACATCATCCCGTTCACCATCCGCGCCATCTGCGAGCTGGGCGTGGCCGACCACCTCACCGAAGGCCCGCGGCCAGTCACGGAACTGGCCATGGAAACCGGCACGCACGCGCCGTCCCTGGAGCGGGCGCTGCGGGCACTGGCGAGCAAGGGCATCTTCACCGAGGTGGAGCCGGGCACCTTCGACCTGACGCCACTGGCCCAGCCGCTGCGTTCCGACCACCCGGTGTCGCTGCGTACGGCCTACCCCATGCTGGTACCCGACATCGAAGCGTGGGCCAGGTTCGACCACAGCATCCGCACCGGCAAGGCCGCCTTCGACGAGGTCTACGGCCAGGGCTACTGGACCTACATGGCCGACCACCCCGAGGACAGCGACAAGTTCGACGCCTCACAGCAGGCAGCCACCCGCCTCGAACTGCGCACCTCACTGCCTGCCTACGACTGGGCCTCGATGAAGACAGTGGTCGATGTCGGTGGCGGCAACGGCGCCTTCCTGGGCGGCATCCTGGAGCGGTTCCCGCACATGCGGGGCACCGTGTTCGACCTGCCACACGTGGCCGAGGGGGCCAGGGCGCGGCTCAAGTCAGCGGGCCTGGCGGACCGCTGCGACGCGGTGGGCGGCAGCTTCTTCGAGACCATCCCGGCAGGGGCGGACGGGTACATGCTCAAGCGCATCCTGTACGGCTGGGACGACGAGCGGGCTCTCGAGCTCCTGCGGTCGGTGCGCAAGGCCATGCTGCCCGGCAGCCGCCTGCTCATCCTGGAGCCGGTGGTGCGCCCGGGCAATGACTTCAATGTCGGCAAGCTCTATGACCTGCTGCTGCTGTGCATGGTCGGCAGTGGCGCGCGCTCACTGGAGCACATCGGGCAGTTGCTGGACGCGGCCGGGCTGCGGCTGGAGCAGGTGGTGGAGACCCTGATGTTCCCGATCCTGGACATCAGGCCGAGTTGAGGGGGCGGCAGATGCGGGTAGTCACCAACCTGGCATTGTGTGAGGGGCATTCGGTCTGCGCGAGCCTGGTCCCCGAGGTGTTCGACATCGGCGACGCGGACCATGTCGAACTGCTCCAGGAACACCCCGCCGAAGACCTGACCGAGCGCGTGCGCGCCGCCATCGCGCGATGTCCCAAGCAGGCCCTCTCCGTAGCCGACTGAGAGTGCCCAGCTCGACAACCCGAGCGTGACTGACCACCCGTCGGTACTTTAGGTCCGCTGGGCCATTGAGGGCTTGGGCGGCCTCGTTGTCAATACCACCGTTCGGCTCATGCCGCTGGGAGGACCCCAGGCTTCGGCCCACAGCAGGACGTCATCCGGGCTGGCGTCCGGGTGGTTCCTGGTGACCTCGTCGGCTGCCTGCCGGAGACGTCCGGGCTCAGCGGCCAATGGGTGACCGTCCAGTTCCGTCGCTGCGACTGCGAGGTCACCGAGACTGGGCCGAACGTTCGGATAATGCTCGTAGTGGTCGTCGAGGACAGTCTGCATCACGATGGCCTCGAGCATGGCCCGCATCTCCGCACCCGAACCGTATCTCAGGACTGATGAATGTGGCTTGGCGGACAAACCAGCGTGCCGTGCCAAGACCTACAGCGATCTTCGCCGTGATCGATGTACCGCCGCGTACAAAAGGGTGGCCCGCAGCAAACCCACAACCCTGTCCACCAAGATCGATGTGCGCTCGCGGACAAAAGATTGTCCGCCAGGCCACATCGATCATGGTCCAATGATCATTTACCGGGTTTGCGCGGATCCGTTTTGTGGATATCCATCCCATTAAGTCCGGGTCCGAGGGGCGCCGTGGTACGTCAGGCGTCTGGCGATGTCTCGCGGGCCTGCTGGATCGCGCGCCAGACCTTCTCGGGAGTGAGCGGCATGTCGATGTGGGTGACGCCGAGCGGGGTGAGCGCGTCGACCACGGCGTTGCAGATGGCGGGTGGGGCGCCCAGGGCGCCTGACTCGCCGATGCCCTTGACGCCGAGTGGGTTGCCAGGGGCGGGGGTCTGCGTACGGGCGGTGTCGAAGAAGGGCAGTTCGGCCGCGCTGATGAACGCGTAGTCGGCCAGGCTGCGGTGCCGTGGCTGGCCGTCAGCGGCGTAGGCGACCTCTTCGGTCAGTGCCTGGGCCGCGCCCTGGGCCAGACCGCCGTGGACCTGTCCCTCCGCGATCAGCGGGTTGAGGATCACCCCGGCGTCGTCCACTGCGACGAGCTTGGTGAGCTGGACCCGGCCCGTCTCGGTGTCGACGTCCACGGCGGCCAGGACTGCGCCGAAGGAGCACGTCCCCGAGGACGGCTGGTAGCTGGCACTGGCTGACAGCGGTTCGTCAGCGGCCAGCTCAGCCCAGGTCAGACCGGGCTGCCCGGGGCGGACAAAAACCCCGTCCGCCAGTTGCGCCTCACCTCCCAGCCGGGCGGTGGCGCGCTCGGCGGCCTTGGCCACCAGCGCCAGCGCGGCCTCGCGGACCGCCATGCCGCCGGTCTGCAGCGAACGGGAGCCGCCGGTGCCGCCGCCGCTCGCCACCGTACCTGTGTCACCCTGGCGTACCTCGATATCGGTCACCCCGGCGCCCAGGACGTCGGCGGCCAGCATCGACCATGCGGTCGCGTGGCCCTGGCCGTGGCTGCACGTCCCCACGTGCACGACAAAACGGCCGTCTGTGCCTGCTGTCACGTCCGCGTACTCGCTGCGCATGTCGGCGCCGGTCAGTTCGGCGAACACCGCCAGCCCGACACCGGGCTGGACCACCTCACCGGCCTCGCGCCGCCGCTGCTGCTCTTTGCGCAGCCCGGTGTAGTCAGCCACCTCCAGCAGCAGGTCCAGGGCGGCCTCATAGTCACCGCTGTCATAGGAAGCCCGGGTCAGCGACGTCCACGGAAACGACTCCCGGGGGATCAGGTTGCGCCTGCGCACCTCGGCCGGGTCCATGCCGATCTCGGCGGCGAAGCGGTCCATCATCCGTTCCAGTGCCGCCACCGCCTCCGGCTGGCCAGCACCGCGGTAGGAGCCGACCGGCGCGGTCGTGGTCACCACGCTCGCGGCGGTGTACTTGGCCTTGCCGATCCGGTACGGCCCGGTCACCACGGTCCGCGTCCAGAACGGCAGCACAGCGCCGATCCGTGCGTAGGCGCCTGCGTCCTGGACGACATCCAGCCGGTAGGCGAGCACCCGGCCGTCGCGGGTCCCGCCCAGCTCGGCCTCCTGCCACTGTGCGCGGCCGTGGCCACCGGCGAGCAGGTTCTCCGAGCGTGTCTCGGCCCACCGCACCGGCCGGCCCAGCGTACGGGCAGCCCACGCGACCAGGATGTCTTCGCGGCCCGGGAACGCCTTGGAGCCGAATGCGCCCCCCACCGCAGGGGTGACCACCCGGACAGTCTCGGCTGGTTCACCCAGTGCCTCGGCAAGCTTGTCCCGCCACAGATGGGCGGCTTGGCCGCCAGCGGAGTAGGTGAGCCGGCCGTCCTGCCAGCAGGCAACGCCCCCGCGGGTCTCCAGCGGAGCAGCCGAGACCCGCTGGTTCACCATGGCCTGGCGGACCACGACCGGGCAGTCCCCGAAGAGGTCAGGCTGCCGGGGCGGCTTGGCGAATGTCAGCTTGAGCGCCGTGTTGGTCCGGGCCTGCGGGTGCAGGAGCACCTCATCCTTGACTGCCTCGCGCGGGTCGACGAGGGGCGGCAGCGGGTCGTAGGACACCTTGACCGCCGCGGCGGCGTCCACCGCCGCGGCGCGGTCCTCCGCGACCACGGCAGCCACCGGGTCTCCCACGTAACGCACCACATCGTGGGCCAGGATGGGCTGGCTCATCTCCTGGTTCAGCGTGCCTACCTCGGGGGGCAGCGGCGGCAGTGGCACGCCGGCACCGGTCAGCACGGCGACGACCCTGGGCATGGCAGCGGCGCGGGAGGTATCCACCGAGGTCACCCGCGCGTGCGGCACCGTCGACCTGACCAGCACCAGATGCAGCGCGCCGGGCACCTCAAGGTCGTCGGTGAACACGCCGCCGGTGGTGAGCAGCTTCCCGTCCTCAACGCGCGGCACGGCCCTGCCCATCAGGCTCATCGCTGCTCCTTGGTGTCTCGGGGGGTTCGGGGTTCCTCCATGATCATGAGGACTTTTCAGTCATAGCGACTGACAGGCCTACATGATCATGGAAAGTGTGGTGCGGGTGCGGGTGCGGGTGCGGGTGCGGGTGCTGGGGGTGGGGGTGGCGGTGATGGGTGGGCGGGTGCGGGGAGCGCGGGGGGTGCTGCGGGGGATTACGACCGAGGTGAGTATCAGGTCGGGCAGCATGAGGAAGCGGCCGGTGAAGTGTGGCTGCGGCACGCCGTCGACCAGGGGAGGCGGCACGTGGAGCGTCGCGTCGAAGACACCAGCATCGAGGTCCACCGTGACAGTGGCGTCGGTGAAGCCGAGCCATGCGCCGTTGGTCAGCGGCGCCCAGGCCTTGTAGACGCTCTCCTTCGCGGAGAACAGCAGCCGGTCCAGGTTGGCTGGCCGCTCACCGGTGGCCAGCCAGCACCGCTCGGCGGTGGCCAGCCAGTACCGCTCGGCGGGGAGGGTTATGTGGTCGGTGACCCGGTGGGGGAGCGGCAGGTCGGGCTCGGCGTCGATGCCGATCGAGGCGAAGGCCGTGGTGGGGGCGGCCGCAGCGGCGCAATATCCCCGGCAGTGGGTGATGGCGCCGACCGTGCCGGCCGGCCAGTGCGGGGCACCATCGGCGGCCCGCAGCAGCGGGGCCGACGGCATGCCGAGACTGGCCAGCGCAGCCTGGGCGCAATGCCGGCCAGCAGTGAACTCGGCGGCGCGGGCCCGGCACACCCGGCCCAGCGCCTTCGCCTCGGCGGGCAGCAGGGGCTCGGCAGCGGCGAAGTCGCGCAGGGCGGCGCTGCTCACGCCGCCGGGCAGGATCTGCTCGATCACGGGTCAAGCCGCCGTGACGGCAAGGGGGATGGCGCGGTGCGGGCGGAACAGGGCGCTCGGCAACCGGACCGGCGGCCCAGCGGGTTCCAGCCCTTTGACGCGGGTGGCCAGCTGCCCGAAGATGGCCGATCCCTCGACCCTGGCCAGAGCGGCACCCAGGCAGCCCCGGACCCCGCCGCCGAACCCAACGTGGGGGTTGGGTGAGCGCCCGATATCGAGCCGTCCCGGGTCGCTGAACACATCCTCGTCGTGGTTGGCGCAGCCAAGCAGCAGGAACACCGACCGGCCGGCCCGGATCACCCGCTCGCCCACCTGGATCGGCTCCAGCGCGAACCGGGCCGTGTACTGGATCGGGGCGTCGAACCGGACGAACTCCTCGGCCGCGGTAGCGGCCAGGCCGGGGTCGTCGCGCAGGCGCTGCCACTCCTGCGGGCAGGCGGACAGCGCCGCACAGCCGGTGGCCACCATGTTCATCGTGGTCTCGTAGCCGGTGAAGCACAGGAACACCACGTTATCGATGACCTCGTCCAGGTCAGTCCCGGCGTCGGCGGCGAGCAGCCTGGCCAGCAGGGTGCCACTGGCATCGGCCGGGGTCTCCGTGAGCAGCCGCCCGACGTAGCCACGCAGCCATGCCAGGGCCTCGTCGGCCTCGGTCCGGTCGCCCTCGGGCAGGAAGGGCGTGAACGCCTGGCCCAGTGCGGCCGAGCGCACCCAGATCTCCTGCCGCGCATGCGCGGGGATGCCGATGAGCTCGCAGACCACGGCCGCGGCGACCGGGAACGCTAGGTCGGCGACCGCGTCCAGGAAGCCCGTGTCGAAAGCGCGGTCCAGCGCGGCGTCAACCAGGCTGCTGACCCGCTCACGCATGCCGCGCGCGACCCGGGGGCTGAACGTCTTGACCGTCACCTGGTGCAGCCGGTGGTGGTCGTCGGCCATCCGGGTCGGCATGATCCGGCGGAACACCTCACCGGCCAGGTCGTCAGCCATCTGGAACTGCGGGTCGTCGTCCGGGAACAGGTTGCCCAGCCGGGGGTCGCGCAGCAGCGCGGCCACGTCGGCATGCCGGGTGATCCCCAGGCTCGCCGGGCTGACCCGGCACACCCGCCCCGCCGCCCGCAACCGCGCATAGGACGGGTAGGGGTCAGCGACCACCGCCGGGTCCAGCGCGTCAAACCGCGCCAGCGGGCTCACGCCGCACCTGCGAGGCGAGAGCTCCATGATCCGTTCAGATTTTCCCCCCTATGAGGGGGAAAATCTGAACGGCTGCTGGTTGACCACTTCCACGGTGCGCGGGTGGCGTTGGTGAGCCGGGTGGTGATGCTCATCGGGCTGCCTTGAGGGTGATGGGCACCTGGGCGTAGGCGCGCAATGTCGCGCCGGGCTGGCGCAGGGCTGGGCCCGCGGGCTCCAGGCTGGCGAACCGGGTCGCCAGCGTCCGGAACACCACGCCGGCCTCGGTACGGGCAAGGAAGGCACCGAGACAGGTGTGCGCCCCGCCGCCGAATGCCAGATGGCGGTTGGGTTGCCTGGTCACGGCCAGGTTCTCAGGGTCACTGAACTCCGCCGGGTCGTGGTTGGCGCTGCCGAGGAGCAGGACGAGCACCCGGCCTGCCCGCACCGTGCGGTCCCCCACCTCGACGGGCTCGTTCACCATCCGGGCCATCCCCTGGATCGGCGAGTCATAGCGCAGGAACTCCTCGACCGCCGACGGCACGAGCCCGGGGTCAGCGCGCAGCAGTCCCTGCTGGGCGGGGTGGTCGAGCAATGCGGCGCAGCCGGTGGCGATCAGGTTGGTGCTGGTCTCGAACCCGGCGAAGAAAGAGAAGACCGCATTGTCGATGATCTCCTCACGCGTGAGCGTCGCCCCGTCGTCTTCGGCGGCGAGCATGAGGGAGAGCAGGTCGTTGCCGGGGTCGGCGCGCCTGCGCGCCAGCACGCCGCCGAGGTACTCACGCAGCCAGCCCACTGCCTCATCGGCCGGCCCCCGGTCGGCCTCGGGGACGATGGCGGCAAAGGCCTTGCTGAGGTCCAGCGCATAGGGGCGGATGAGCCCGTAGTCCGACTCCGGGATCCCCATCAGCGCGCAGACCACCATCACCGGCAGCGGGAAGGCCAGGTCGGCGACTGCATCGAACCAGCCCCGCTCGGCCGCTGGTGCCAGCAGCCCGTCCACCATGCCTTCGATGTCGGGGCGGAGGCGGCGGATGAGGGATGGGCTGAATGCCTTGCCGATCAGGCGCCGCAGCCGGGTGTGGGCGGGCGGGTCCCGGTACAGGATGATCTGGCTGAAGAACGTGCCAGCCGCGCCCTCACCCGCGGACATGCGGTGGTAGTCGGCGGGGAACTGGCTGCCCAGCCGCGGGTCGCGCATGAGCCTGGCCACGTCGGCGTAGCGGGTCACACCGAAACTGGCCGGCCCCATCCGGCACAACGGGCCCGCCTCACGCAGCTCCCGGTAGACGGGGTACGGGTCCGCCACGACGGCCGGGTCGCGGGCGTCGAACTTCGGCGGCAGGCTCTGCGCCACTGTCATGCCACACAGTATTGACTATCTGCTGTTCTCCGGCAATCCCATGAGATACAAGAAACAAGACCTATCCAAGCTCGCCCAGCGTGGGCTAGCATCGTGCAAAGCACAGATACAAGAAACGACCCGATCTGGAGGGGGGGGTCCGTTGCGCCGGCCAGTGATCGTCGAAGCGGTCCGCACCCCGATCGGCAGGCGGGGTGGCGGACTGGCGGGCCTGAAGGCCGTGGAACTACTGCGGCATGTCCAGGTCGAGGTGGTCCACCGGGCCGGGATCGAGCCAGGCCTCGTCGAGCAGGTCATCGGCGGCTGCGTCACCCAGGCCGGCGAGCAGAGCCTGAACGTGACCCGCAATGCCTGGCTGAGCACGGGACTGGACTACGAGGTCGGGTGCAGCACGGTCGACACCTCCTGCGGCTCCGCACAGCAGGCCAACCACCTGGTGGCCGCGCTCATAGCAGCGGGTGCGATCGACATCGGGATCGCTTGCGGCGTCGAGTCGATGAGCCGGGTGCCGATCGGGACCAACCTCTACCAGGGACCGGGCCACTACAAGACCAGCGACTACCCCTGGGACGACCCCCCGCAGGCGCAGTTCGGCGGCGCCGAGCGGATCGCGCAGCGCGAAGGGCTGACCCGTGGCGACCTCGACGCCTATGGGTGGCTTTCACAGCAGCGGGCAGCGGTCGCCTGGCGCGAAGGCCGTTTCGACGCCGAGGTCGCGCTCGTCGCAGCCGGTGACCCAGGGGGTCACGGGGACAGTACGGGCTTGGGGGAGAGCACTGACGAGGCGTGCACGCGCGCTGCGGTGCAGGTCGACGAGGGGTTGCGAGAGACGTCAGCGGCCGAGCTGGCAGCACTGGCTCCGGTCGTGGACGGCGGCCTGCATACCGCCGGGACCATCTCGCAGGTCTCCGACGGGGCCGCCGCCATCCTGTGGATGTCACAGGAGCGGGCCGACGCGCTCGGCCTGCGGCCACGCGCCCGCCTTGAACACCAGGTCGTGACGGGGTCTGACCCTTACTACCTGCTCGACGGGCCCGTCGTCGCCACCCGCAAGATCCTGGACAAGGCTGGGATGGCCATCCCCGACATCGACATCTTCGAGGTCAACGAGGCGTTCGCCGCGGTGGTGCTGTGCTGGGCCGAGCGGTACAAGGCCGACCTGGACCGCGTCAACCCCAATGGCGGCGCGATCTCACTCGGGCACCCACTGGGCTGCTCAGGGACCCGCCTGCTGGTGACCGCCCTGCACGAGCTCGAACGCCGCGACGCGACGACCGCACTGGTCACCATGTGCTGCGGCGGAGCGCTGGGGACCGCCTCGCTGCTGGTGAGGGAGTGAGGGGATGACCATGGACCGCGAGACCTTCTACCGCGAGGCACGCCACGACCTGGCCGGCCCGCTGCACGGCATCCGCGTGCTCGACGTCACCAAGGTCTGGTCCGGCCCGGTGGCCACCGCCATCCTGGCCGACCTCGGCGCCGACGTCATCAGGGTGGAGATGCCGGGCAACCGGGAAGGCCTGCTGCCACCCGACATCCCCGGCACCGGGCTGTCGTGGTTCCGCCAGTCCCTGCAGCGCAACAAGCGCAGCGTCAGCCTGGACCTGCGCCGGCCCGGCGCGGCCCGGGTGTTCATGGCGCTCGTGGCCACCGCCGATGTGCTCGTGGAGAACTACCGGCCCGGCACCCTCGACGAATGGGGCGTCGGCTACCAGGGCTGCCGCAAGGCCAAGCCCGACCTGGTGTTCGTCTCGATCTCCGGCTACGGCCAGTACGGCCCGGCCTCGCAGCGGCCGGGCTACGACCCGGCCACGCAGGCGGCGGCAGGGTGGATGGCGCTCAACGGCGGCGACTCGCCGCGGCGGGCACCGACCTTCCTCGCCAACGACATCGCAGGCCTGCACGCCACGATCGGCACGCTGGCCGCCCTGCGCCACCGCGACGTCACCGGCGAAGGACAGCACGTAGACGTGGCCATGCTCGACGCGCTGCTGGCGGCCAGCGACGGCTACCTGACCCTGGCGGCGGCCGGTGACCCACCCCAGCCGTGGGGCAACCAGACCGACTCAGTGGTCCCCGCCAACTGTTACCGCTGCTCCGACGGATACGTCTACCTCGCAGTGGCCCTGAACAAGCACTGGCGCACGCTCACCGAACTGATGGGCAGGCCCGAGCTGGGCAGGGCCGAGGGTTATGCCACCAATGACGCCCGCCGCGTCAACCGCGAGCAGGTCGATGCGCTGGTCGCCGAGTGGCTCGCGGACCGCACCGCCGAACAGGCGCAAACGCTGCTCGACCAGCACGGCCTCGTCGCCCAGCGGGTCCGCAGCCTGGCCGAGGTGGCCAAAGACCCACACGTCCTGGAGCGGGACATGCTGCAGGAAACGGTGCTGTCCAACGGCACCATGGCCCCACTGACCGGCCCGGCGGTGAAGTTCTCCCGGACCCCGACCCGGGTCCGTTCCGCCGCCCCGGACCCCGGCACGGACACCGACGAAATCCTCGACGGCCTCGGCTTCGACGCCCAGGCCCGGGCCGCGCTGCGCGCGGACAAGGTCATCTGAGAGGGATGCCATGACGACACGGCAGGCAGTCCTGGTCACGGGCGCGTCCCGGGGCATCGGCCGCGCGGTCGCCCTCCGGCTGGCCGCTGACGGCTACGGCGTGGCTGGCTGTTACGCGACGGCCAGCGAAGCGGCGGAGAAGACCCGCACCGAGGTCGAGGCCCACGGCGCCGAGACCTATTTCGACGTCTGCGATGTACGTGACTTTGACGCGGTCACCGGGTTCGTCAGCCGCGCGGAGGCTGCTGTCGGCCCACTGTCCGCCCTGGTGAACAGCGCGGGCATCACCCGTGACCGCTCGACGGTCGTCATGGCCCCGCAGGACTGGCACGACGTGGTCGAAACCAACCTCACCGGCACCTGGCACTTCTGCCGCGCCGTGGGGTTCGGCTTTGTCAAACGCCGCCACGGGGCCATCGTCAACCTGTCGTCGGTCGCGGGCATCCACGGCAATGCCGGCCAGTCCAACTACGCCGCCACCAAGGCCGGGATCATCGGCCTGAGCAGGTCGCTGGCCAAAGAGGTCGCCGGGCACGGGATCCGGGTCAATGTGGTCGCCCCCGGTTTCGTCGAGACCGACATGACCGCGGCGCTCCCGGAGAAGCTGCGCGCCACCGCTCTGAGCAAGATCGGCCTGCGCAGGTTCGGCACCCCTGACGACGTCGCCACGATGGTCGCGTTCCTGCTCTCCGACCAGGCCTCCTACATCACCGGGCAGGTCATCCAGGTGGACGGAGGGATGGTCCTGTGAGCGAGCCGAAGGGGCGCGGCGCTGCCTGGACTGAGGAGCGAGGAACGAGCGACGAGGGAAGGGAGCGCCTCCAGGCGCCCCGGAGGCGAACGGGGGGCGCTGTGAGCGAGCCGAAGGGAACAGCACAATGATCCGCGCGATCGACGGGCTTGAGGTGTCCCGCGAGGCTGGGCTGACCTTCCGCGCCTGGAAGCAGGTGCGCGCCAGCGACCCGTACCTGTGCGGGCACTTCCCGGAGCTGACCATCTACCCGGGGGTGTTCACGCTGGAGAGCGTCCAGCAGGCGGTCGCTGGCACGGTCGGCGCGCCAGTGCGGATCGTGCTGTTGCGCTCCGCACGGTTCCTCGCACCGCTGCTCGAGTCCGACGTGCTCACCGTGGCCGGCACGGTCACCCACGGCCCGGACGGCTGCTTCGAGGTGGACGCCCGCTGCACCCGTGAGGACGGCGAACTGACCGCCACCGTGCGTGCCCGGCTCAGCGAGGTGGTCCCGGATGCGGCTTGAGCATGCGCAGATCCGCGACCTACTGCCGCACCGCTACCCCATGCTGCTCCTCGACCGGGTCGAGGCTATGGTCCCGGGTGAGTCGCTGGAGGCGGTCAAGGTGATCAGCGGCTGCGAGCCCTGTTACGACGGGCTCCCTGACAACTACGCATTCCCGACCAGCCTGCTCATCGAGTCGTTCGGCCAGGCAGCGGCTGTGCTCTGGCTGCTGTCCAGGCAGCAGGGCCAGCGGCCAGCAGGCGAGCTGCCCATGTTCGTGGCGGCCCGGAACTGCCAGCTCACCAGGCCGGTCTACCCAGGCGATGTGGTGCGCCACCGGGTCCGGCTCGACCAGGCGGTCGACGGGGCCGCCTTTGCCAGCGGGGACAGCCGCACCGGCGACCACCAGGTCGCCGTCTTCGCCTCGATGATGGCCGTGACCCGGCCACCTGACGCCATCACTCAAGAACGCTGATAACAGCAAGAAACCTCCAGGCAAGGAAGGGAGCACCCAATGAGCCAGGCCGAGCACCTCTCGGAACTGCGGGACATCGTCGCCGACGTCCTCGAACTGGAGCCCGAGGAGATCGATGACGCGGCCGACTTCGTCGACGAGTACGAGGCTGACTCGCTGCGGGCCATCGAGATCCTCGCCCGGATCGAGAAGCGGTACCGGGTCGAGATCCCGCAGTCAGAACTGGACCGTATGCGGAGCCTCAAGGCCGTCTACGACGTCGTGGCGGGCTACGCCGGCTGGCAGGAATGAGCCGATGCCCGGCAAGGTGGTGATCACTGGCCTGGGTCCCGTGTCGAGCATCGGGACCGGGGTGAGTGAGTTCTGCGCATCGCTGCGCGCCGGGCAGTCCGGCATCTCACCCATCAAGGGGTTCGACGCGAGCGGGTTCCCCTACCGCAATGGCGGGGAGGTGTCCGGGTTCCGGCCGGAGCGTGTGCTGCGCCGCCTGGACACCGACGAGTGGGGCCGGTCGTCGCTGTTCGCCGCGGCGGCCGCCCGGCTGGCCATCTGCGACGCGGGCCTGGACGACAGCCCCTGGTTAGTGCCGGAACGGTCAGGGGCGGTGATCGGCACCACCAGTGGCGAGTCCCAGGTGGTCGAGTCACTGGTCGCGCAGCAGGTCGCGGCCGGGTACGGCGCGATGTCGCCCGAGGAGGTCCGGCGGCTGCCGGCCGAGCGGCTGGCGTACGCGGTCGCGGTCGAACTCGGCCTGGCCGGGGAGGTGCTGACGCTGGCCACGGCCTGCTCGGCCAGCAACTACGCCATCGGCTACGCATTCGACCGGGTCGCCGCCGGTGAGGCGGACGTGATGCTCGCTGGCGGTGCGGACTCGGTCTGCCGCTGGGCCCACGCGGGCTTCTACCGGCTGGGTGCCCTCACCGAGCAGGAATGCCGTCCGTTCGATGCCAACCGCGATGGCATCCTCACCGGCGAGGGCGGTGCCGTGCTCGTGCTGGAGGACGCTGAACACGCCGCACAGCGCGGCGCCCGTGTGTACGCCGAGCTGCTCGGGTACGGACTGAACTGCGACGCGGCCCACATGGTCATGCCGAACGAGGACAGCATCGCCGTGTGCATGCGCCAGGCCCACGCCAATGCCGGGATCACACCGGACCAGGTCGACTACATCAGCGCGCACGGCACCGGCACGCCCGCCAACGACCTGACCGAGGCACGTGCCCTGCTGCAGGTCTTCGGGGAGCGGATCCCGCCGATCAGCTCCATCAAGTCGATGCTGGGCCACACCATGGGCGCGGCCAGCGGGTTCGGCGCGATCGCGGGGGCACTGGCGATCGCCGAGTCGTTCCTGCCACCGACGGTCAACTGGCGCACCCCGGACGCGGAGTTCCCGTGGATCGACCCGGTCGCCAACGTGGCCCGTCCCGCGCAGGTCCGCGTGGTCCAGAACGACGGTTTCGCTTTCGGTGGCAACAACGCCATCACGATCTTGGGGACACAGCGGTGAGCGGTATCGGAGTGGTCACGGGATGCGGGGTGCTGAGCGCGGCCGGCGATGGGCTGCGCGCGCTGGCCGCGCGGACAGGGCTGGCCCGGCAAGGCGCGCTGGCCGGGGCCGGGCAGGCCGCAATGGGTGGGCGGGGGACCGTCGGCACCTATACCCCCGTCGCGGACCGGTTCGACGACCTGCCGTGCCCCAGCGCACCGGTCGTCACCGGCTTTGACGTGCGCGCACGGCTGGGCCGCAAGGGGACGAGCACCTTCGACCGCGCCACCGCCCTGGCCGTGGTGGCCTGCGGCCAGGCCATCGATGATGCCCACCTGGACCTCGCCGCCAGCGACCGGTCCAGCGTCGGGGTCGTGCTCGGCACCACCACGGGGAGCCTGCGCTCCACCATGAGCTACTCGCGCGAGACACTCGTGGCCGAGCGGCCCTACCTGGTCAACCCCATGCTCTTCCCGAACACGGTCATGAACTGCGCGGCGGGCCAGGCCGCGATCTGGTTCGGGCTGCACGGTGTGAACACCACGATCGCGGGTGGACCGCTGGCGTTCCTCCAGGCCATGCGCTACGCGCTCGGCGCGCTGGAGCGCGGTCACGCACAGACGTTGCTGGTCGGCGCCGTCGAGGAGTACACCCCAGAGACGGCGTGGAGCAGCGCGCTGACCGACGGCTGCGACGCGGGCGAGGCGGTCGCCGTGTTCGTGGTGGAGCGCGGGCCCGGCACCCGGCGGCCGCGCACCGCCGACGTACTGGCCACAGCCACCGCGTTCTGCCCCTCAGGTAAGGACGGCGACGTGGCCGGGATCCTGGCGGGCTGTGTCCGCCAGGCGGTCACGCGGGCGGGCGTGGCACCCGCCGACGTGGTGGCACATGCCGCCGGCGGTGCGGCGCAGGAGCCCGACGCGGTCGCCGCCGCACTCGGCCACCAGCCACGGTCCCTGCTGTCCATCGCCGAGTTCGGGGACTGCCGGGCCGCCTCGGGCGGGCTCGCACTGGCCGCCGTCCTCGGCTGGCACTGGCATGGTGATGGGCCCGACGGCGCGGTGAGCCTGCTGACCGGCCGCAGCCGTGACGGCGCGGTCATGGCGGCCGTCGTGAGGGGGTGGCGCGATGACGGCGCTCATCGCGGGTAGTGCCGTCCGCACCTGCTTCGGTGACGGCGCGGCGACCTTCGCGGCGCTGACCGAGGGCCGCAGCGGCGTCGCGCCACTGAAGCACCACGACCCCGCACACGTCGGCGTCGCCCACGGCTACGAAATCAACACTGAACGCCCCGCACAGTTCGAGGCCAGCGAATGGCTGACGGTCTGCGTGCGGGAGGCCCTGGACCAGGCCGGTGTCGACCCGGCCCGGCAGCGCTGCGTCGCACTGGTCGGAACCGGCCTGCGGGAGCTGTCCGCGGTCGAGCGGATGGCGGCGGGCGGGGCCCCCTTCGGCGCCGGGCGGCTGCACTTCCGCGCGGCGGTGGAACGTGCCGCCCCGGGCATCGCGGCCGTGTGGACACTCGCTGGCGCGTGCAGCGCTGGCGGCCACGCACTGGCCATGGCGCAGGACCTGATTGAGCTCGGCGAGGCGGAGGCGGTGGTGGTCGGCGCGGCCGACGCCATGACGGCTTCCATGCTCGCGATGATCGGCCGGGCCGGCGACGAACCCGCCACCGAGGTCAGGCCGTTCGACGTCGACCGGGTCGGTGCGCTGCTCGGCGACGGTGCCGTCGCCCTGGTGCTGGTCCCGGACGAGCCGGGCCGCCCGTGCCTGGCCCGGTTGCTGTCCTGCGGGCTGTCCTGTGACGCCTGGCACCAGACAGCCCCGGACCCGGCGGGGACGCGGCGTGCCATGACTGATGCGCTGGAACGAGCCGGGCGCGTCCCCGCGGACGTGGACCTGGTGCTCGCCCACGGCACCGGCACGCTGCTCAATGACGTGACCGAGGCCCAGGTGCTCACCGAGGTCTTCACCGGCTGCCAGCCCGGCCCGCTGGTCACCGCCATCAAGGGCGCGGTCGGCCACACCTCCGGTGGTGCGGCACTGCTCAACGTCGCGATGGCCGTCCAGTGCCTGGCCACTGGCACCGTCCCGCCCGTGGCCGGGCTGCGCGACCTGCTGCCGGAGGCCGCTGGACTGCGGCTGGTCCGCGACGCCGCCGTGGCCAGCGCGCCCCGCACAGTGCAGACAGATGCCTTCGGCTTCGGGGGAGTCAACGCGGTGTCAGTGATCGAGGCAGTGCCATGAGTCAACTGGCGGTCACTGGCTATGCCGTGCACGTGCCCGCCTTGGGCGGTGAGGGAGTCTGCGACGCGGAGCACGCCGCCACCCTGCTCGGCAGGAAGGGCCTGCTGGCCAAGGACCAGGCGACCCGGCTCGCGCTCTGCGCGGTCCACCGGGCGCTCGGCCGCCCGCCGCTGGCCCCCCGCCCGGACGGCCCACCCGACCCCGGGGTCGCGGTGGTGGTGTCCTCCAACCTCGGCAATGTGAGCACGGTCGCGGCGGTCGCCCGGCTGCTGCGCACCGACGGTCCCCGCGCGGTGAGCCTGCTGGACGCCCCGAACGCCTCCAGCAATGTGATCGCGGGCGCGATCGCGATCTGGTTCCGCTTCAGCGGCCCGAACTTCACGGTCTGCTCAGGTGCGACCGCTGGCCTCGACGCGGTGTGGCTCGCGGGCCTGCTGCTGCGGGCCGGGCGGGCACGGCAGGTCGTGGTGGTCGGGACCGAGCCCGACGACCCGGACGCGGCGGCATTGCAGGCAGCCCGGGCAGGAGTAGACCCGCCGGTCCCGTTGCGGGCCGGGGCCGCCTGCCTGCTGCTGTGCCGGCCTGCTGATGCGAGCGCCCCCCTGGCGATGCTGCGAACCAGTGCTGACCCGGCGCTGCCCGGCAGCGTTGCGCGGGGTTATGGGGAAAGCGTCAGTGACCACTACGGCGCCGCGGGGGTTATCGACACCGCACTGGCCGTGGCCGCTGGCATGCCCACGCGGGTCGTGTGCGGTGACTCGGAGGACGGCTGGCGTGAGCTGTGGGTGAGCCAGCCATGACCCCTATGCTCCACCGGCTGACCCCGGAGGCCGCCACCGGGCCGGTGGTCGTGCTCGTCCACGGCATGGAAGACGACTGGCGCAGCTGGCTGCCACTGGCCCGGCTGCTCGACCACAACTGGCAGGTCTACGCGCTCCAGCCACCGTGGACCGCTGGCGCCGACCACCGCTGGCGCCGCCGCCGCAGCCCGGGTGAGTGGCTGCGGGCCGGGCTCGACCAGCTGGACGGGCCTGCCGACGTGCTGGTCGGCCACTCCCTGGGAGCCAACGCCGTGCTGGAGGCACTGACCGGCCCGCCGCTCGGGCTGGGCGGCGCCGTGCTGATCGCGCCCTTCTACTGCCCACCGGGAGCGGTGGTGACCTGGTCAGTGTTCGAGCGCGCCAAGCGCGACTTCGAAGCGATCATCCGCGCGGCACTGGAACTGCGCATGGGACCGCGGCTGACCCGGCTGAACCAGGCCGACCCTGACCTGGCCGGCACCATGCAGGCCAAGATGATCGACCGGATCGGGCCGCTCGGCTTCCTGGCCATCTTCGACCTGTTCCTGTCCACCGCCGACCTGGACCTGGCCGAGGTCAGCGTGCCCACGCTGGTGGTCGCGGGTGACTGTGACCCGGCCCTGGACGGGGACAGGGTGGTGGCGCTGCGCCAGCGCCTGCCCACGGGCCAGGTGGTCGTGGAACCGGGCTTCGACCATTTCTGCCACGTGCTCCAGGTGGAGGCGGTAGCCGCGCACCTGGTGAGTTTCGTTGAGCTGACCTGCACAACCAGAGGGAGCGCGAGACGTCCATGACCGCTGACACCGCCACGCTGAGCGCAAGGCCGGGCTACGAAGGTGCCAACATCCGTACCTGGGTGGGCTTCAAGCACTTCGCCTACCTCGTGGAAGCTGCTGTGCTGCAGTGGTTCCGCGAGCGCGGCTACGGCCCAGCCCGGCTCTACCACGACTACGGCCTCGGTCTCGAGGTCGTTGACTGCTCCCAGTTGCTCCCCGCGGTACTCGACGTGGACGACGAGGTGAGCGCCACTGCCACGCTGACCGGGTGCGGTCGTTTCTCGGTCCGGATGACCGTGCCGCGTGACGGCGAGGCCACGGTCTGCCGGGCCAAGGTCGCCGTGGCACTGGTCCGTGAGGCCTCGGCGAGCGCCATGCTGCCATGGCCGGGCGAGCTGGACGTGCCGGTGGTCGACGACCTCGGCGAGCTGGACGCGCCGGTGGCCCGCGCCGACCTGGCGGTGCCAGACGGCACAGACCCCATGGCAGCGCTGCAGGCCACCGACCCGATGGCGTTCTGCTGGGCCTGGCGGGTGCCTTACTTCTACTGCCACTACTCCGACCGCTTCGCCCACGCGGGCCTGGTGCGGCTACTGGAGGACACGGTGGACCGGTTCCTGGCCGACCGCGGCATCTCGGTGGGCCGGATGCTGCGTGAGCGGGGCTGGATCCCAGTCGTGTCCCGGTCGCGGACCACGCTGCTGGCCGACGCCGTGATGGAGGAGACCCTGCTGACCAGGTTCTCGGTCACCGAGGTGCTGGGCGGCGTCAGCTACGACGCCGTGATGGACTGCTATGTCGCGCGGGGCGGCCGGCTCGTGCACGTGGCCAGCTCGCGGATCCTGCACGGGTACGCGGTCAGCCGCGGGCCGGACGCGGGCCGCCTGGCGACACTGGACGAACCAGTCCTCGCGGTGTTGTGCCCCGGTGTGGTGAGGCCCGGCGCGGTGGGCCCCCGTGAGCTGGTGGCGTCATGAGGCACCAGCCGCGGATCTACTTCTCGTTCCGCAGTCCCTACAGCTGGATGGCTGTCGAGCGGCTCCGGCGGGAGCTGCCCGACCCGCACACCGTGTGCGAGTTCGTGCCCTACTGGGATCCTGACGACGTCACCCAGCAGGCGCTGGCGGACCGCGGCGGCAGCTTCCACTACGTGCAGATGAGCAAGGCCAAGCACCTGTACCTGCTGCACGACACCAAGCGCATGGCCGCCCGGCTTGGCCTGCCGATGCGCTGGCCGATCGACATCGACCCGTGGTGGGAACTGCCGCACCTGGCCTTCCTGGTCGCCCGGGAGATGGGCGCCGAGGTGGAGTTCTACACCGAGGTCACCGCCGCGCGCTGGCAGCGCGGCGAGGACGTCTGCACTCCGCAGGTGCTGGCCACGGTGGCGCGCCGGTGTGGGCTGGACCCCAAGCCGCTGCTGGCCGCACCGTATGACCCGGGGGCCAGGGCAGCCGGGGTCCAGTGCCTGTA
>DASYYE010000127.1:0-17192 GCA_035946955.1 Streptosporangiaceae bacterium
CGTGGCGGCGGCTGGGCCGCCGCCACGGATCTCTTTGCCTGCCGCTTCCAGCGTGACGGACCGCGCCTGCTCGTCGCGTTCGGTGAACCTGCCCGTGCCCGAGTAGGTCATCGTGACGGGGCCGACCTTCACCTTGATCCGCCCGCTGACCACGTCGCCATCCACGGAGTCGACGGTCGCCCCGGGCATGCAGGGTGCGATGCGCTCCACGTCGAGCAGTACCTGCCACGCCTGCTCGGGCGGGACCGGGACGGTGAAAGAGTGCTCCAGTTCCATGGTCAGGCTCCTGCTGCCGCCACCAATGCCCGGGCTGTCAGCACGCGTGCCAGGTGGCGGCGGTAGTCGGCGGTGCCGTGTAGGTCAGCGGACGGTTGGGTGCCCTGGTCAGCGTGCTCCGCAGCTGCTCGCAGCTCACCCGGGGCGGTCTGTGCACCCCGTGCGGCTGACTCGGCGGCACTGGCCCGCAGCGGCACCGGCCCCATGTTAGCCAACCCGATCCTGGCATCCGCGACGGTGGAGTCCAGGCGGTGCACCACGGCAGCCACCCCGACCACAGCCCAGGCCTGGGCGGTGAGGTGGAACTTCTCATACCGGTAGCCCCAGCCGACCCCCAGCTTGGGCACCCGGACCCCGGTGAGCACCTCGTCCGGCCCGAGCGCGGTGGTCAGGTAGTCGGCGAAGAACTCTGATGCGCTGATCTCCCGCTCCCCGTCAGGGCCACGTGCGGTGATGCTGGCGTCGAGGGCCAGTGCCACCGCGGGCAGGTCGCCGGCCGGGTCCGCATGCGCGAGCGAGCCGCCGATCGTGCCACGGTGACGGACGGCCGGGTCGGCGACCGTGCCTGCGGCCTGTGCCAGCAAGCCGCAGTGCGCCTTGATGAGCGGGTCACGGGTGACCTCGTCGTGGGTGGTGAGCGCACCGATCCACAGTGACTCACCCTCGTCCCGCACCCCGCGCAACTCACTGAGCCTGCCGACGTCCACCAGCAGGTCGGGGTATGCGAGCCGGAGCCGCAGCAGCGGCAGCAGACTCTGCCCACCCGCGATCACCTTGGCGTCCTCGCCGCCGTCGGCGAGTGCCTGTACCGCTTCCGAAACCGATGAGGGACGGACGTAAGCGAACGCTGCCGGGATCATGACGCACCTCCCCGCGCCGACTGGGCCGATTGGATGGCACGCCACACGCGTTCCGGCGTGCACGGCATCGTGATGTCCCGTACCCCGAACGGGCGCAGTGCGTCCAGGATGGCGTTGACGACCGCCGGAGTGGCCGCGATGGTACCGGCCTCCCCAACTCCCTTGACCCCTAGCTGGTTGGTGGTCGCAGGGCTCTCCGTCCGGTCGGTGGTGAACGACGGGAGGTCGGCGGCGCTCGGGATCAGGTAGTCCGCCAGGGTCGTGGTCAGCAGGTTGCCCTCCTCGTCGTAGCTGGCCTCCTCGTACAGGGCCTGCGCAATCCCCTGCGCGACCCCGCCGTGGACCTGGCCCTCCACGATCAGCGGGTTCACAACAACGCCGACGTCATCCACGGCTACATACGAGCGGATCGTCACCTGCCCCGTCTCGGTGTCCACCTCGACGGCGCACAAGTGCGTGCCGTGCGGGAACGAGAAGTTCGCCGGGTCGAACGTGGCGTCGGAGTCCAGCGACGGCTCAACCCCGTCCGGCAGGTTGTGCCCGGTGAACGCGGCCAGTGCAACCTCCTGGATCGTCTTGACCACGCCTTCGGAACCACGTGCCCGGAACGCCCCGTCGGCGAACTCGATCTCCTCCGGAGGGGCCTCCAGCAGCGCGGACGCGAGCACGCGGGCCTTTTCGATGACCTTGTCGCAGGCCGCGCCTACGGCGACGCCGCCGACGGCCAGCGAGCGCGACCCGTAGGTGTCCAGGCCACGCGGTGACACCTGGGTGTCGCCGTGCAGCACCCGGACGTCCTCGAACGGCACGCCCAGCTTGTCCGCGACGATCTGGCTCCACGCCGTCTCGTGTCCCTGGCCGTGGGGGCTGGTCCCGGTCACCACCTCGACCTTGCCGGTCGGCAGCATGCGAACGCTCGCGTACTCCCAGCCCCCGGCACCGAACCCGATCTGGCCGAGCACCCGGGACGGCGCGAGGCCGCAGGCTTCGGTGTAGGTGGAGATGCCGATGCCGAGCTGGACCCCCTCGCCGCTGCCCCGGCGGTATTCCTGCTCCTTGCGCAGGTCGTCGTAGTGGAAGAGATCCTTTGCCTGGGCGGTGGCAGCTTCGTAGTTGCCGCTGTCGTAGGTGAACCCCGCCACCGTGGTGTAGGGGAACTCCTCGTGTGTGATCCAGTTCAGGGCCCGCAGTTCCAGCGGGTCCATGCCCAGTTCGACCGCGAGTTCGTCCATGGTCCGCTCGATTGCGAAGGTTGCCTCGGGCCTGCCCGCGCCACGGTAGGCGTCCGTGGGCATCTTGGTCGTGAACACACCGGTGCAGCGGAGCGAGTAGGCGTCCATCTTGTAGATACCGCTGTACATCAGCGCACCGAGCAGCGGGATCCCGGGTGTGACGAGCATCAGGTAGGCACCCATGTCCACGAGCAGGTCCACCGAAAGGCCGCGCAGCCGGCCGTCCCGTTCCGCTGCCAGCCGGACCCGCTGCCACTGGTCACGGCCGTGGTGGACGGTGAGGTTCCCCTCGCTGCGCGACTCCGTCCACTTGACCGGTCGGCCGAGCCTGCGCGCCACCAGGAAAGTGATCACTTCTTCGGCCGTGACCTGTAGCTTCGAGCCGAACCCGCCGCCCACGTCGGGTGCGACCACCCGGATGTCCTGCTCGGGGACGCCGGTGGTCAGGGCGAGCATCAGGCGCACGATGTGCGGCACCTGGGTCGACGACCAGACTGTGGACTCCCCGCCGACACACGACGAGACAACCGCCCGGGGCTCCATGGCCGAGGGGATCAGCCGCTGCTGGCGGTAGTTGCGTTCGATGACCACGGGGGCGCCGCGGAAGGCCGCGTCGATGTCGCCGTTGGCCACCGACCACTCATAGGACTTGTTGCCCTGTCCGTGGACCTTGGGTGAGCCCTCGCCTAGGGCGCTGCGCATGTCCAGCACAGGGGGCAGGGGCTCATAGGTGACGTCCACGGCCGCCACCGCATCGGCCGCGCGGTAACGGTCCCGCGCGACCACGACCGCGACCGCCTCGCCGACGTAGCGGACCTCGTCGGTGGCCAGTGGCGGGTGGGCGGGGAGGACCATGTCCGGGGTGACCGTCCACGCGCACGGCAAGCTGCCCTGCTCGGCGGCGAAGTCGGCGCCTGAGAAGGCCGCTACCACGCCCGGCATGGCCAGCGCGGCCGTGAGGTCCACGGAGTGGACCCGGGCGTGGGCATAGGGGCTCCGCACGAACGCCATGTGGAGCATGCCCGGCAGGATGATGTTGTCCGTCCAGTTGGTCTGGCCGGTGACCAGCCGCGCGTCCTCCTTGCGCGGGCGCGCCCGGCCGAGCTCAGCCTGGCGGGTAGGTGTGGGCGCTGTCATGACGACCCCTCCCCAGCTGCCATGGCCATGGGGGAGACGCTGTCAGCCTCTGCGGCAGCCCCGTCCTCGGCGGCTTTCCTCACGGCGCGGACGATGTTCTGGTACCCGGTGCACCGGCACAGGTTGCCTTCCAGGCCTTCCCGGACCTCCTGCTCGCTGGGGTGCGGGTTGGCCCGCAGCAGGTCGGCGGCGGCCATGATCATGCCTGGCGTGCAGTAGCCGCACTGGAGTGCGTGTTCTTCATGGAAGGCGCGCTGCAGCGGGTGCCATTCGCCATTGCGCGCGAGCCCTTCGATCGTGGTGATGTCGGCGCCGTCGGCCTGTACCGCCAGCACCGAGCAGCTCTTAACCGAGACACCGTTCATGTGGACTGTGCAGGCACCACAGTTGGAGGTATCGCAGCCGATGGGAGTCCCAGTCTTGCCGAGCACCTCCCTGAGGTAGTGCACGAGCAGCAGCCTGGGCTCTACCTCGTCGGTGCTGGTTACCCCGTCAACCCTGACGGTGATTGTGGTCATGCGCCAGCCTCCTCCCAGGGGGAAACTCCCGCCTGTTGCCAACCTAGGACGCCGCCGCGGGCCACACCAGACCCTTGATCCGTTTCGCCGGTTTCGCCCGGCTGCGGACCAGAAGCTCAGGCGGTGTCGATGACCTGGAAGGACTCGGCGAGCCGCCCCTCGGCGAGGCCGCCCTGCTCCGCGGCCAGGCTGAGCCAGCCGCGCAGGCGCTCCTCCAGGCCATCCATGTGGCCGGTCTGGCTCTCGTGCGCCAGCAGGGCCGCGACCTTGCGGGGGAACGCCTCCGTGACATCGACGTAGCGGTTCGGAACCGGGCCTCTCGGCAGCCACACCTCAGCCACTGCCCAGGCGGCAAGGCCCTCCTCGGCAAGTAGTTCGGGGAAGGCGAACGGGTTGCGCGCGTCCGGGTAGACGGCATCGAGTGCGGCCGACCCCACGGCACGGTGGTCAGGGTGGCTGATCCCGATACGCACGTAGTCGCGTTCCGGGCTGGGACAGACCACACGCTGCGGGCGCACCTGCCTGATCACACGTGCCAGGTCCTTGCGCAGCGCCAGGGTGGGCTCCACCCGGCCATCTGGGTAGCCGAGGAACCGCACGTCATGGACGCCTACGATCTTGGCGGCCGCGGTCTGCTCCGCCTGGCGCAGCAGTGGGACCTCCGCACGCGGGACGCTCTCGTCGTACCCGCCAGCGTCGCCATTGGTCACGATGCAGTAGCTGACGCCGATCCCGGCGTCGGTCCAGGTGGCCACCGTCCCGGCCGTGCCGAAATCGATGTCGTCTGGGTGTGCGGCGATGACCAGCGCGCGCTGGACGTCAGAGTCGGCAAGCACGGTCCCGATCCTATGTCTGGGTGCCCCGCACCGCGCGCATTGGCTGTCCCTCCAGGGACTCCCGGGCCCACTGGAACTGGCTCGCGCCGCACCTGCGCCGATAGAGTGATCGGGGACTCAGCGCTCAGGCGTGCTACGCCGGATGACTGGCTGAGGGGGGTTTGGTTGGAAGGGCGGGCGTCTTCGGCGCGCGAGGCGGCCCAAATCGTGGCCGGCACCGTGGCCGTAACTGTTTCTGGCGTTGACGGCGGTGTTGTTGCGGCGCATCCCAACAACGAGGTCGCGTGGTTAATTCTCACCGCAACGACGCTCATCACGGTATGGGTGGCATGGCTCGAGCGAAACCGGCTGGACCCACGGAAGGTCCTTGCGCGCCGTCGCCCGCCGGAAATGGAGTTGGAGCCCCACGGGGGTGTCCTGGCTGCGGTGCCGCGGCCGCATGGCGAGGCGGCAGGGCCGGTGACGGCGGAGGGGTTCATCGGCCGCACCGATGAGTTGCACAATGCGCTGGACCTCCTGCTAGCGCCAAACGACGGGGCGGTCATGGACGTCGTCGGTGTCCACGGCATCGGCAAGTCGGCGTTCCTGGAAAGGCTCCGAGAGGCGGCCCTGAGCATTCGCAGCGATCCCTCGGACCCCAGTGTCTACGTGGCCGAACCCATCGATATGGAGCCGCGTTACGACCTCGGTGAGGAGTTCTCCGGGGACTGGGGCAAGCACGCGAGCTCCGAGGTGGTGGTGAAGGTCTTTGAATTGTCCGGCGACATCATGCGCAGGCTGGGCGCCAAGCAAGACCGGCTCGATGAGTTCCGCATTAAGGCCCGTTCTCTCGACAACGTCTCCAACGACTATCTGAGCAGCAACGACATCAGCCTGAGCCCGCAAAGCCAGGACGGGCCGGCCGCTCACCTGGACCAGCCCGGCAACGCCGCGGTACGCCAGCACTACCGGGAGTGGCAGGCCCAGCTGGACGAGGCGTTCCTGGCCGTGTGGACGCAGTCCACCCTGCGGCTGCGGGCGCTCATCACGGTTGACACGTTCCAGGTCGCGGCGGACAACGAACTCGGCAGATGGCTCATCCGGCTGGCCAGCAGGATGCCCAACACCCTCCTGGTCATCGCACGAACACCAGGCGAGGAGGAGTCGGTCAGGCCTTTTGGTGTGAGACCGACGTACCTGGACGGTTTCAGCAAGGACGAGATGCGGGCCTACCTGGCCCACTGCGTCCCGGCCGGAGAGGTCTCGCCGGAGGTCGCCGACGTGGCCTATGAGTTCACCGGCGGTCACCCCGGCGGGGTCAGCCTCGTAGCGACCGAACTGTCACGGCTGGGCGACAAGGCCCTCGACGCCGCTGAGTTCCGCCGGGTGCTCACTACCTTGCCTGCCATGGGTGACCAGCGCTGGGGCCAGCTGGTTTGGCACATCCTTGACTCCATCCACGCGCCCGCGCTGCGGCAAGCGGTCGAGGCGGCGTCCGTGACGTCGACCTTCGACAGCGACCTGCTGGCGGCTCTCGTGGCCGCTGACGGCGCCCCCGGTGCGGACATGGACCATGTCATCTCCGAACTGGCGGAGATGAAGATCTTCCGGAAGGTGCCCACCCACGATGACGAGGCCCCCAGATACCGGCTCGCCGACTTCATCCGGGTGAGCGAAGCAGAGCAACTGCGCATGAGCGACTGGCAGCGGTGGCGCCGGTTCCAGGCCGCCGCGGCAAAGCACTACTACGAGCTCCTGCAGGAGTGGGAGGACGAGCCATATGAGTCCTATGGCGCCTGGTTGCGCTTTGAGGACCCCAGGTGGCAGGAGCAGAAGCGGGAGTGGCTGCGTCACTCCCGCCTGGCCGGGGCTGACCGTGCGGTGATCCGCGCGCAGTTCGCCGTGGTCTTCCTTGACATGTTCTGGTGGTGGGGCTACTACGTGCCCTTCCCCGACATGCGGCGGCTGCTTGAGGACTGGGCCCGGTCCATTGCCCAGCAGCGGGGCAAGACCCCGAAGGACCCGGATGAAGTGCTGCTGGAGGACCTCACCACCATCATTTCCGACTACCCGGTCTGTCACGTCGTTGGCTACCCCATCGGGTACATCAAGCCCAGCAACGCGCCGTGGGACAAGCTCCGCGAGGCGTTCCTGCGCGTCCGCGCGCTGTGCGGGTTCGAGCAGAGCACCCTGCGTCATGTCCCGGCTGGGGACGAGGCCGTGATGAAGCGGGTGGATGCGCTGGTGGACTTGTTCGTGGCGCAGACCCGCCGGTTCCGTGACCCTCATGACCCGCAGGCGGAGACGTTCTACCAGGCGGCGGCGGGTGCGTTCGAGAGGCTGGGAGATGCCTGGACCTGTTCGTGGATCCACTTCGAACGCGCGGACATGGCGCTGGAGCGAGGCGACCTTGCGGCCTGCCGGGCATGGGTAGCCGAAGGGGCCAAGGCGACGCGTGCACTGGCTGGCAAGGATGAGGACTCGCCGGAGTGGGACTACGAACTGATCGCCAACCTGCACCGGGTCTGGGCCGACGTGCTGTGGCAGGAAGGCAGGCTGGCGGCGGCAGCGACGGAGTACGGCCGCGCGGTCGCGGCTGCCTACCGGTTCCAGGGGCAGCCTCGCCCACCCGACCGCTACACCGAGCGCTTCTACGCCGAGATGACCGACCGCGCCGCGGCGCGGATCGCGGAACTGGCGGAGCGCCAGGCAGACATGGCTGACTTCGTGGCGGGCGTGTGCCGGATGGTGCCTGGCTCCGGGCCTGCCGACCCGCTGGAGAACCTGGCCAACATCGAGGTCGAGGTGGTACGGGACAAGGTCTTCGCACCTGGCCCCGCCGTGGATGAGCTGCGGCTGGACATCGCCTCACCGTTCATGACCCGCTTCAATGTGCTGCGCGTGGAGTTCGAGGACCCGCTGACCGGCCTTGACATCCTGGCTGGCGCAGCCCAGGACGCAGCTAGCTGAGGCCGAGCGTCCTCACCAGCCAGTCCGCCTGCCACTTGCGTTCGGCGGTGTAGGGGTCACCGGTGTCAGCGGAACTGCGCTGGCTGGCAGCGCGGGCCGCGATGTAGGCGATCGTGGCGGCGGGGAAGTCCGCCATGTAGAGGACCGCGTCACCCACGTAGTCGCACAGCAGGGCCGCCTGACGTGCCCCGCGCGCCCTGGCTTCAATGGCGTTTTCGTGTGCCACCTGCGCCCACAGTTGCGGCTCGGGGCCTTGCGCCGCGGCCCGCAGTGCCTCGGCTCCAGCGCCCAGGCCCGCCTCGGCCAACTCGGCCACGGCATGGACGGCGCTCCGGCGTGCGCATTCGAGCGCCAGCTCGCGGGCCGTGCCCGGAGTCCAGTGCCCAACCTGGCGGAGCACCCTGGCCCGGGCCGCGACGACCTTGTGCGGGGCCGCCAACACCGGCTCAGACAGTTCGACCTGCCACAACTCATCATTGAGCCAGTACGGCAGGTCTGCGGCCCGGCAGGCATGGAAGCCGGCTTCGCACCATTGCGCCGCGCCAGCGGTGTACCAGGTGCCAGGCTCCCAGGCGAAACCACTGAACGGGCTCACCCTGCCGCTGCGCAGGAACTTCCAGTAGGTCATCAGCGGGACATCCCCTGAGTCACCGCCCCGCCTCGATGAGTCCGCGCAGCCGGCCATGGAGGCCGTCGCCTGCCATGACCGTGGCCGCCTCGCGCAGCGCAATAAGGGCGGTGCGCACGTTGCCGACCTGGGCTAGGCAGGGCGGGCAGAAGAGGAGGTGCTGCTCATAGGAGTCCCGCTCCGGCCCCGGCATATCGCCGTCATGCCAGCGGCCGACAAGCCCGAACACGTCCTGGCAGCTCAGCCCCATGGCCTGCGGGCCATCCGGGTCAGCGCCGGAGTCCTGCGGCGCAGCGGCCTGGTCCTTGGGTTGCCCGGCTGGCTCTTCACCGGGGTCCGGGACGGAGAACCCTGCCAGGTAGGTCGCACGCGCCCGGTCCAGGGATGCTGCCTGCTGGGCGGCGGACCGGGGCACCACCGGCTCTGTCTCGTCGGCGGAAAGGCCCGCCGCGTCGCGGAGCACCAGCAGCACCCGCAGGCCGACCGGCACCCTGCGCAGTGCGGTGAGCACCTGGCCGTGGGTCAGGACCGTTCCTGGCGGCCAGGCTGCGTGGTCGTCCAGCCACCACCCAGCCCACCGGTCGCCCGGTGGCATGAAGAACGGCCGCGACGGCAGTTCGGTCCGGTCGAGGTGACCCTGCTCGATGAGGACCGTGACCACCCGTCCCAGCAGGGCCGCGCGCAGGCTGGCGGTGACCGCCCCGGTGCGGGCATCGGCGAGCAGCCGCTCCCAGGCCAGCCCGGTGGTCCCGGCCGTGTCCGTCCCCGTGCCCGCCGCCGCCCGTGCCAGCAGGTCGGCGACACCATGGTCACGGGCGAGCAGGTCGTCGGCGGCTGACGCGTCGCCACCGCGGATCCGCGCGCGCACCTGCTCGTCGGGGTCAGCCATGGTCCCCGGCGGGCGTGGCCAGCCCAGGCGGCGCGGAGTCGGGGAGCCGCTCATAGTCCATCAGCGGCACCAGCGGGATGTCGCTGCCGTCATAGCGGGACAGCAGCCACTCGGCGTCGGTCCCGAGCACGCCGGGGTGCCCGCACCATGCCGCCGATGCTGCCAGGTACTCCACGAGGAAGGCGCGCACCACCTGCCCATCCACCGCACCACCGGGCCCTGCCCCGGGCTTGACCGCTGGCGCGCCAGCGTCGAACGACGTCAGGAACAAGTGGTACACGTGCGGGAAGCCGGGCCCGACCGAGGGCTGGAAGTACGGGCTGGCAAGTGCCCGCACACCGAAGCGGTCATAGAAGCGCAGCCGCTCGACCGGATCCTGCTCCTGGCCTGACCGGTAACGGGGGTCATCGACCTCCGCCAGCACCAGTTGCTGGCCGGGCTGGCCATACCAGTCGCGTGCTGCCTGCTCCATGAGCCTGCTCCCGACCCGCAGGCCGCGGCAGCCCCGCCGCACGGCGACCCAGGAGATGAGCAGCACCCGCGACTGCGGGAAGGTCTCGCCAACCATCCCGCCCAGAACCTGCTGGCCAGGGCCGAGCGCCAGGATGGTGCGGATCGCGGGGGAGTCATCCTGCCAGTACGGGGCACCAAGCTCCTCCGGCGGGAACGCCTCGACGAGCACCTCGTCCCAGAACTCCCGCAGCAGGCCACGTTCGCTGCCAGGGTCGGCGGTCCGCGTCACGACCGCCTGCGCGGCAGCGGCCTGCTCATCGGTGTACTGGTGGTCCATGCCGCCGACTCTCCCACACACTGCGGCCCACGCTCGGATCTCCCATCCCACGGTACGCGCAGCCCTGCCAGTCCGCTCGCTCTGCTAGTCCCCGCTCGCCTCCGGGGCGCCTTGGAGGCGCCGCCTTCCCTCGTCGCTCCTTCGCTCACCCTGCTAGTCCCCCACTCGCCTCCGGGGCGCCTTGAGGCGCCGCCTTCCCTCGTCGCTCCTTCGCTCGCTGCGCTCGCTCCTCGCTCCTCAGTCCAGGCGGCGCCGCGCCCCTCCGGCTCGCGGGAGGCGCTCGTCAGTCCAGGCGGCGCCGCGCCCTTTGGCTCGCGGGCTGCGCCACGCCCTACGCTGGGGAGGTGACTGTCACCGCCATGGACGCGCTCCTGGATGACCTTAACCCGCAGCAGCGTGCCGCCGTTGTGCACCAAGGTGGCCCGCTGCTCATCGTGGCGGGCGCGGGGTCCGGCAAGACCAGGGTGCTGACCAGGCGGATCGCCTACCTGCTGGCCGAACGCGAGGTCAGCCCGTGGGAGATACTCGCGATCACCTTCACCAACAAGGCCGCGGCCGAGATGGCCTCACGGGTGGCCTCGCTGACCGGGCCGCGGTCACGCTCCATGTGGGTGATGACGTTCCACTCCGCGTGCGTGCGTTTCCTCCGGCGGGAGGCGGGGCGTTTCGGCTATCCCTCGTCGTTCTCCATCTACGACCAGGCGGACTCCGAACGGCTGATGGCCCTGGCCTGCCGCGAGCTGGACCTGGACGCCAAGCGCCACCCGCCCAGGGCCATGGCGGCGGAGGTCTCCAACCTCAAGAACGAGCTCATCGACCACGAGACGTTCGCGGCCCGGGCGGACGGCTACCGGGACCGGGCCCTGGCCGAGGCCTACGGCGAGTACCAGCGGCGGCTGGTCGCCGCTGGCGCGATGGACTTCGACGACCTGATCATGAACACGGTCTTCCTGCTCCAGGCCTTCCCGGACGTGGCCCTCCAGTGGCGCAGCAGGTTCCGCCACGTGCTCGTCGACGAATACCAGGACACCAACCACGCGCAGTATGTCCTGGTCAGGGAACTCGTCTCGGCCAGCCCCGACAGCGATGTGCCACCCGCCGAACTGTGCGTCGTGGGTGACGCCGACCAGTCCATCTACGCGTTCCGCGGCGCGACCATCCGCAACATCGAGGAGTTCTCCCGCGACTTCCCCGGTGCCACGGTCGTCCTGCTGGAGCAGAACTACCGCTCCACACAGAACATCCTCGCCGCGGCCAATGCCGTGGTCGCACGCAACCAGGGCCGCACCCCCAAGCGGCTGTGGTCTGACTCGGGGGACGGCCCGCCGCTCGTGGGCTACGTGGCCGACAGCGAGCACGACGAGGCGGCCTTCGTGACCGAGGAGGTCAACAGGCTGGCCAACGAGGGCCTGGCCACCGCGGGACAGGTGGCGGTGTTCTACCGCACCAATGCCCAGTCCCGGGTCTTTGAAGAGGTCTTCATCCGCGCCGGGCTGCCGTACAAGGTCGTCGGTGGGGTCCGTTTCTACGAGCGCCGCGAAGTGCGTGACCTCCTCGCCTACCTGCGGCTGATCGCCAACCCTGAGGACGAGGTCTCGCTGCGGCGGATCCTGAACGTGCCCAGGCGCGGGATCGGTGAGCGTGCCGAGGCGTGCGTGGCGGCCTATGCCCAGCGCGAGAAGCTGTCGTTCGCTGGGGCACTGGTGCGGGCCGCGGAAGTCCCCGGCCTCGCCGCCCGCTCGGCGGGCTCGATCAGTGCGTTCAACGAGTTCATCGCCGGGCTGCGGGACCAGGTGCGCTCCGGGGTGCCCGTGGCCGACCTGGCCGAGGCCGTCCTGGAGCGCTCAGGTTATATGGGCGAGCTCCAGGCCTCCACCGACCTCCAGGACGTCAGCCGTATCGAGAACCTCAAGGAACTCGTGTCGGTCGCGCGCGAGTACGACGCGACAATTGAGGGACAGCCGGGCCCGGATGCGCTCGCGGGTTTCCTGGAGCAGGTGTCCCTGGTCGCCGACGCCGACCAGATCCCGGAGGGGGAGGACCACGGCGGCGTGGTCACGCTCATGACCCTGCACACCGCCAAGGGCCTGGAATTCCCCGTGGTGTTCCTC
The DNA here is from genome assembly GCA_035946955.1 of Streptosporangiaceae bacterium. Taxonomy (GTDB): domain Bacteria; phylum Actinomycetota; class Actinomycetes; order Streptosporangiales; family Streptosporangiaceae; genus DASYYE01. The sequence continues at coordinate 12,227 of DASYYE010000127.1, forward strand.
ACCGGCATGGAGGAGAGCGTCTTCCCGCACCAGCGTGCCGTGGGTGACCCGCGGGAGCTGGAGGAGGAACGGCGGCTCGCCTACGTGGGTATCACCCGGGCGCAGCAACGGCTGTACCTCACCCGCTCGCTGGTGCGCGCATCGTGGGGACGGCCGGAGTTCCACGCGCAGTCCCGGTTCCTGTCAGAGATCCCGGCCTCGCTCATCGAGTGGCGGCGTGACGAGAAGGCGGCCACCAAGTCAACCACGCCCGCGTCCGCGCGGCTGGCCGGCAAGCCTGGTGTCCGGGCGCTCGGCAACCGTCCGGTGCCACCGCTGGCGCCGGGAGACAAGGTCACCCACGACTCCTACGGCCTGGGGACCGTGGTATCCGTGGAGGGCTCGGGTGACGACCCCGAGGCCAAGGTTGACTTCGGTGGCGGGTACGGCGTCAAGCACCTGCTGCTGCGTTACGCACCCATCGAGAAGCTCTGAGGCAGGAGTGTTCATGGGCACTATCCGGGTTATCATCGCCAAGCCCGGCCTGGACGGCCACGACCGGGGCGCGAAGGTGGTGGCCAGGGCCCTGCGCGACGCAGGCGTCGAGGTCATCTACACCGGCCTGCATCAGACGCCGGAACAGATCGTGGCCGCGGCCATCCAGGAGGATGCCGACGGGATCGGGCTGTCCATCCTGTCCGGCGCCCACATGACCCAGTTCGCCCGTGTGCTCGAGCTGCTCGCCGAGCGGGGGGCCGCTGACATCACGGTGTTCGGCGGCGGCATCGTCCCCGACGCCGACATCGCCGAACTGGAGCAGATGGGCGTGGCCAGGATCTTTACCCCGGGGACGTCCACGCACGACATCGTGGACTGGGTCAAGACGACCCTGGCCGGCCCGGCCGTCGGGCCTGCCCGCGTCCTAGGTGGATGACCTGGAACGACGGTCACAGGGGATACCAGGCACTCCAGTCGCTGTTCGGCCTGTTCTGCCAGCTATGCAGGCCGCCGCCGAAGACCTCCAGCCGGCCGTCGGCGTTCGTGCCGACCACCGGGTCCACGGACTCGGGGCCGCTGAGGTTGTACCAGCCACTCCAGTCGGCGACGCTGATGACGCCCGGCCAGATCTGGTAGTTGTGCCAGACCCCGGTCGAGGTGCCAACGAAGATCTCCAGCCGCCCATCCTGGTTCCGCGCGGGGTGCACGGTCATGGTAGTGCTCCCGTTCATGCTCTCCCAGACGTCCCAGGCGCCACCGGGGTGCTGGAACATGTGACTGACCGTCTGCGAGTCATCGACGCCGAACAACTCCAGCAGGCCGTCGGAGTTCATCGCGACGCTGATGTTCTCCAGGACGCCGGTGCTCGGGGTGTCGAGGGTGGCGAACCCGCTCCAGCCGGTGGAGGTGCCGGGCTGCTGGCGGGTCGTGAAGAGCCCCTCGTTGGCGAGCACAAAAAGCTGCTGCTGGTTGTCTGCCGCCAGTATCACCTGGAGGTCGTACACGCCGGAGAAACCGCCGAGGTCGTGCCAGCCGCTCCAGCCGCCGCCCGACTGCTGCCAAGCGTGCTGCACCGTGCTGTTGTTGTCCGTGGCCTGGAAGACTTCCAGGCGCCCGTCCGCATTGGTGCCCACGGCGAGGTTGCTGGTCCCGCCGCCAAGGCTCTGCCAGCCGCTCCACCCGGTGGACGTGCCGCTGCTCTGCCATATGTGGTAGACGGGGTTGCCGGGGGTAGTGGTGATCATGAAGATTTCCAGGCGGCCGTCGGAGTTCCTGGCCGCCTTCAGCTCGTTCGGGGCCTCACCGGTCGGCGAGCCCAGGTTGAACCAGTCACTCCACGCGCCGTTCGGGGTGTGCTGCCACTTGTGGTAGATGTCCGATCCGTTGACGGCGAAGACCTCCAGCCTGCCGTCGGAGTTCCGTATCACGTCGAGCGGTGCCGGGGTGACGTCGGCCTTCGCACGTTCCGCCGCCAGTCCGGCCGGGAGAGCGGCCGCGGCCATCGCGATCACGGAGCCCTTCAAGAAGTCTCTTCTGCGAGTCATGACCAAGTCCATTTCTCAGCGCAGGCCCGTGCGCCTGCGCTGCTGGGCGCCTGTGGCAAGGAAGTTGTTGACCAGCCGGGCGAGCGCCGCCTGGCCGTCGGCGTTGGGGTGGAAGCTGTTATTGCCGGGGGTACTCCAGCCGCTGTTGGAGGACTCCTTGGTGACGACGCCGTTGATCCACGGAACCGGGTCACAGATCCGGTGGTCCTGGAAGACGTCGTTCGGGTCGAGGTAGAAGACGCGGCCGGTGTCCGCGCCGACGGCCGTGGCCGCGTAGAGGGTCTGCAGGTCCATCTGGTCGCCCATGCTGTTCAGCCAGCGGACGTCGGGTCCGGTCAGGGTGACCCCGGCATACACCGTGCATGCGGTGGCGTTCTGACCGCCCGGGAACAGGTCCGGGTAGCCGATTACGAGGATCGTGGCATTCGGGGCCGCCGCGGCGACCGCGCGGTACAGGGCCTCCAGGTGCGGCTCCAGGTTCTGGATGACCGCTGGTTCCATCTGCACGAGTGGCTGCGGGTCGGTCACCTGGTTGCCCGCGAGGTCCGTTCGCTGCAGGTGATACCCGGATGCTGAGCACCCCGGGATGCTCGGGTCTGTCAGGGCATCCGTTTCGACGCAGGCCGTCATGATGTCGCCGAAGCGGGCGTCGTTGCCGCCAGCGGTGATCGTGACCAGCTTGGTCTGCGGGCTGAGCCAGCCCTGAGCGGCCTGGGGCAGTTCGCCGGCCGTGGATTGCACCGTGGGGAGGACGCCGTTCGCCGGATCGGTGGGGTCGGACGGGGCCCCGCTGTTCAACTGAGGGTCGCCCCAGTCGGTGTAGCCAGCGGCGTCCCAGGCTGTCTTGGGGTTGTCGACGACACCGGGATCCCAGCTCATGGCGTTGGTCTCCTGCCCTGAGCAGGCCATGAACGTGAATGACGTGGCACTGCCCGGCTGGGCGGCCTGCTGCGCGATCGTCGTCTGGTTGCCGGGGAGCCGCACCAGCTCGGGATAGGCCTGGGTGGAACGGTGACAGGTCTGGATCATCCCGGCGTAGTTGTAGTCGCTGTCGGCGGCGTACGGCGCGACCCCTTCCCCCGCGGAGTAGGAGTCGCCCATGGCCACGTAGCCGTAGCCGGGCGAGCGGCCGAGCGGGATGAATGCCGCCGCATCCCACGCGATGTCGTAGCCAGCGTCGGTTCCGTTGGGGCTGTTCTCCCAGCTCACATTGGAGAGCGAGACGCTGGCGCCCGCGCCCAGGTCGAAGAACCCGAGGTCCACCCAGGTGTTGGCCTGCTGCGCCTGGTTCACGATGCGATAGGTGGTGGCGCCGCCCCCGCCCGGGTTGACCTGGTAGTCCGCGTCTGGCGTCCAGGCGCCGTAGTTCGGGATATGCACCATGACCCTGGTCCACCCGGTCATCGACGACGGCGGCCGCCAGGTGCCGGTGATCTGGAGGGACGGGTCGGCCGGGACCGTGCGCGTGACCGCGCCAGAGGTGAAGAGGTTGCTCTGGTCGCTGGGGATGGCATGGGTGACCCAGAAGTGGCCGCCGAAGCCCGCGCCGATCTGGTGGAAGTCGATCTTCGACGGATAGGTGCCGGTGGAGTTGTCCGACCCGAAGCTCCAGCTGATGCTCCCGGCCGTGGACCAGTTCTTCCCCGGGCAGCCGAGGGCAGCAGGGGTCGTGACGTCATCGACGATGACCGCGTTTGAGGGCAGTGTCCCGCTGGTCGAGCAGTCGGGCGCGTATCCCGGGGGGACACCGTCACTGCCTGGGTCGGGGTCACCGGGGTCGAAGGTGAGCACCTGGACGCCGCAGACGTCGGCACAGGACTTGCCGGTGGGCAGCCAGTTGAGGGACCAGTGCCACCAGCAGTGGTCCTCGAGCGCCCCGGTCTGCTGGCAGGGGTCGGCGCCCTGGGTCTGGTTGCTCCCCGGGTCGATCGTGGTGGGGTCGCACTGGTTCTGCGCGGTGCACAGGGCGGTGAGCGCGGGCAGCGCGGGGTCTACCTGGTCCGGCGAATTGCGCCACAGGCCGTAGGGGTAGGCCTGTTCCCACTGGGCGTCCACGTAGTTGTAGGTGGTGAAGGCGTTGAACGCGAAGCCGATCACCTTCTCCTCGTAGGACCAGAACTGCGGGTGGGCCTGGTCCCAGGCGGCGCTGTAGCTGCCGCCATCCGGGGTCGTACGGCTGCTGGCGTCGAGGAAGCCAGGCCGGTCCGGTGGGTAGATGTCGTTGGCCGGGTTGTTCAGCCAGCCGAGGCCCCAGTTGCCTCCGGAGTCGGTGCAGGACGGGCTGGGGGAGCAGCCGCTGGTATTGCCGTGCGCGGCATTGGGCTGCAGACCGGTGTTGTAGTCCCACAGCGCGAACCACCAGTTCTCGATGTACTGCGGGTCACCGTCATTGGCCGTGATGCCCAGGTCGTGCAGTTCGTTCCACTTCTGCTCGAGGACTTGGAGCCCGGCGGCGATGTTGGCCTGGTAGTCGATCGCGACCGCCTTCTGCTGGTCCGCTGGCAGGGCCGGGCCGTCCACGGAGGGACAGTTGGGGTTGCCCGCCATGCACATGCCGCTGGTGATCTGGGCCATCCCGTACCCGCAGTCGACATTGGCCCAGTCAACCTGGCCGAGGTCGCTCGGCCCGGAGGGAGTCTGCTCCCAGTTGCCGTACCAGTTGTAGGACGGCAGGAAGTTCCCGGTCTGCCCGGTGATCACGTGGCTGCTCGCCTGCTCCAGGTTCGACTCCTGGGTCAGCACGCCGAACAGGACCTGGGCGGGGACGCTGCCGCCGCCGGCCAGCCCGGGGGCAGGGAACATCCCCTGCGGCGTGTAGGACGCCAGCCCGGAACCGTACAGGTCCGGTCCGCGCTGGCCGGTCAGCGAACCTTGGACCGCCTCGTCAACCGCCCAGTTGAGCTGCTTTATCGAGGGCGCGTACGCCTGGAGGGACGGGTCGTTGC
>DASYYE010000128.1:0-3450 GCA_035946955.1 Streptosporangiaceae bacterium
AATGCCCAGCGTCCCAGCACGCCAGACCCGGACCACCAGCCGCCAGACCGCAAGACCCAGCACTAACAGGCCAACCCTGCCCACAGCACAACCCAAAGGCTCAGCAACCCCCGAAACAGCCCCAATTCAGCAGGCTCCTAGTGGACGCCACCTGGCGGCAGCCAAGCAGACGAGGAAGAGTCGGGCCACCCTGGCTAACCAGGGGTCCGTACTCAACCAGCACGGAGTGATCCTTGTGCGCCGACCAAGTCGTGAGCCAGTCTGGCTGGCACTCGCAGCACAACTGGCCAGAGGTCGCTTCCGGGATCCTCCCGCCGTGGATGAGTCGTCTGACCGGACGATAGCCCCGCGACATTCCCACTCGCGCGGTTTTCCCTCTGGGATGGAATCACTTATCACGGGTTTTGGTTGTTGTTTTGTCTGGTTCATTCCTGAATGCGCAGCCACAACCCGTGATAAGTCGCTGCTTTGTCTCGATATGCGAGACGACTAGTACCTGCGGGCGTCTGCCGCCGCCTGACGGGGCCTACTTGACCAGTGCTCGTCACTGGTCAGCAGCGCCTGCCGTTCGAGCCGTGCGCTCACCCGGCTCTCTACCTGCTTAGCGGTGGCGTGCGGGGTGACCCCGCGGATGACCGCCCTGGCGTAGTCCTCGGTCTGGAGCAGGCCAGGCACAAACAGCGACCCATAGTTGGAGATCGACTGGGCCTCCGCCTCGAAACCGATGTAGTCGCTGTACACCGTAGGCAGGTCATAGCGGTGCGTAGCCCCCAGGTCAAGACCTTCCAGCCATGTAGGGCGTAGGCTGCAAAACGTCCGTGCTGGCCAGGCCCGCTGGAGCATGGACCGGCGGCGGGTCGTCGTCTTCTGGTTCCCCCGCGCACTGCCCCTGCCGCCACCGGCGTCACCGGCCTGGCCGCCTACGGCCCCGCCGGACAGCACCTGCCCACCGGCGACAACACCACTAACCACGGCTGAACAGAGACCAGAAATGCTATTGCGGCGGGGATCCTCCACACGTGGATCCCCGCCGCGCACTGGTGCGGTCAGAACCAAATCCAGATGATGTGCGATTCCATCTCGTTCCTCCGCTCTCAATACTCGATCGCTGAGGCGTACTCGATCGCTGACGCGGCGTTCCCCTCAGTAGCTGGCCGACGCGCCGCGTTCCCCTCAGTAGCTGGCCGACGCGCCGCGTTCCCCTCAGTGGCCGGCCGGAGCACCTTGCCCCCGTGGTAGCCCGGGCGGCGCACCGCGTTCCCTTCCGAGATCGGCCGCAGCACCTTACCCCCGTTGTAGTCCGGCCGGAGCACCTTGCCCCCGTCGTAGTTGGGGCGGAGCACCTTGCCTCCTTCATACTCCGGCCGGCGCGCCGCGTTCCCTTCCGAGATCGGCCGCAGCACCTTGCCCCCCTGGTAGCCCGGCCGAGGCGCCGCGTGCCCCTCCGTAGATGGGCGGGACGCCGCGTGCCCGTGCGGGGCCGCCATGGCGACAGCAGGCACCGTGATGGCCAGGATCGAGGTGAGCACTCCGGCCACGGCGATCGCCGCACCGGCGCTCTTCTTGCTTACGGAAAACATGTCCGGTGACGCCTCTCTCTGCATAGTGGTTTCAAATGCTGGACTGCACGGAATGCCCGGCCGACGCTGGTGGTGATGTGGGCCCCCGTCGCTAACCGGTACCAGTCTTCGCAGACCCGCTCAGATTGGCCAGGCAGAAACACAGGCAGAAATCGGGACGGCGTGGGCTATCCGCCGCCGAGCCGGGCCGCCTTGACGATCAGCAGCAGCACCGAGATCACCAGGTAGCTGCGAAGGACGATCATTCCGAGCTTGGTGGCCGGAGACCACTTCACCGGTTTGAGCAGGGCGATCGGTGGCATGCGCCAGGTCATCCGTTCCTCGCGCGGAACGACCGGTGCCGCAGGAGCCGGAGGGTGCCCGCCCTGGCGCAGCCGCAGCCACCCTGCCGCGAGCAACACGCCGCCCACCAGGACGACTGCGACCCACAGCGCCGCGGCGCCCGCGCTGACCTGGGAGAACACGGTGGTGACCACCAGGATGCCCGACAGCAGGAGCAGCGTGCCGATGATGAGGATCGCCAGCACGTTGAGCCAGCGGCTGTTGACCCACGGACCGAGTACCTCAGGGTCGTTGCAGAGAAGCAGCAGGAACGCGCTCGCGCTGGGGAGCAGGACGCCCGCCAGGGCCTGGACCGCGGTGGTGATGAGCCCGAGCGGCGCACTGGGGATGAGCACGACCGCCGCGGCGACTACGACAAGTGCCGCGTAGCTGAGGTAGAACTGCCTGGCATCACGGAAGCTGCGGTGCAGGGAGTGCTTGATGCCGAACACGTCGCCGAACGCGTAGCTGGTCGACAGCGTCACCGCCGAGGCACCGATGACACTGGCATCGAACAGCACGATCGCGAACAGCGCCCCGTACCAGTAGCCGTGGTAGTGAGACAGCGCATTGGCCACCCCGAGCGCGTCGTGGAACTGGCCGGCCAGCTTGGTACCACGGACGGCGAAGTTGGCCACCACCAGGACGGCGCCCGCTCCCGCGATCACCACGAACGCCCCGAGCCAGGTGTCGGCGCGCTCGTATGCCATAAAGCGTGGGGTGATGCGCTTGTCGATGACGTTGGACTGCTGGAAGAACAGCTGCCAGGGCGCCACGGTCGTACCCACGATCGCGATGATGAGCAGCACGGCGTTGGAGGTGAAGCCTCCTTGGACGCCGGGGACGAACAGATGGTGCAGGCTGCCGCTGTAGGAGGGGTGGGAGGCGAACGCGAGCGGGAACAGCACGAGGCTCGTGGCGATGAAGAAGAAGATCGCCCGTTCCCACCGCCGGAAGCTACCCGAGGTGGTGATGAGCACGAGCAGCACGGCGGCGATGGGCACCGCAATGTATTTGCTGACGCCGAAGAAAGAGAGGGCGAGTGAGACACCGATGAACTCGGTGACGATCGTCAGGAAGTTCAGCAGGAACAGGTCCCCGACGCTGAACCAGCCCCAGAACCGGCCGAACCGCTCGTTGATCAGCCGGGCGTGTCCCACGCCGGTGACGGCGCCGAGCCTGACCACCATCTCCTGGTTGACGATCAGCACGGGGATCAGCAGCAGCAGCACCCACAGCAGGCTGTAGCCGTAGTTCTGCCCGGCCTGGGCGTAGGTAGAGACGCCGCCCGCGTCGTTGTCGCCGACCATCACGATCAGCCCCGGCCCCACGATGGCCAGGAACGTGACCAGCCGCCGGCGCCAGTTGCTGCGGTACTCGGCATCGGCCCGGATCCGGCCGAGCGCGCCCTCGATGTCCCCCAGGTGCGCCTCGTCGAGCACCGCGCTCGGCCGCGTCAGCGTCTGCGGGCTGGCCGGGGCAGGAGGGTCCCTGGCCAGGGGAGCGTGCCGGGCGCGGCCGCCTGCGGGAGGACCGCCGACGGCGGGAA
>DASYYE010000129.1:0-15897 GCA_035946955.1 Streptosporangiaceae bacterium
GGGGTGATCAGGCCCATGGCGACGGCGTCGATGAACTGGCGGCTGGTGAGCCAATGGTGCTGGGCGACGACACCCTCACGCAGGAACGGGACGATGGCCAGGCCGCTGCCGAAGATGAACGCCCCGGCCTTGAGGAAGAACAGCCCCAGCGACACCAGCACCCCCGCTGACGCGGTGACGACCACCCACGGCACCACGCGCGCCGGCAAAGCCAGCGGAAGCAGAGCCATCGGGGCTGGGCCGCGGCGGAGCCAGCGGGGTGGCGCGTCCAGGGCGACCATCAGCAGGCCAGCGGCAATGAACAGGTAGGCGATCTCCGCACCTGTGACAGCAGTGACCACCCCCAGCACCACGCTGATCGCCCACAAGCGGGCGTCGCGGCGGTTGGTCAGCCGGGCCAGCTTGTACGCGGCGATCGCGATGATCGCCATGACGGCGGGGGCGATGCCGTAGAACAGCGACTGGACAATGGGCAGGCCGCTGTAGCGGGAGTAGACGGCAGCGACCGCAAGCACCAGCAGGAACGACGGGGCGATGAACGCGGCGGCGGTGGCCAGCGCTCCTGCCCAGCCCCTGCGCAGGAACCCGACCCACATGACTACCTGGGCGGCCAGTGGGCCGGGCATAGTCTGGCCGAGCGCGACCCCGTCGAGGAACTCGGCCTCGCTCAGCCAGCGGCGGCGTTCGACCAAGTCACGCTGCATGTAGCCGACACTGGCGATCGGCCCGCCGAACCCCCACGTGCCCAGTCCCGCGAAGTACCTCAGGAACGACCGGAAACCCGGCGGACAGGCAGCACCCGGACCCGCCGCCGCCAGGGTGTCTTCGGCGGCCGGCACGCCGGTGGCGGCGGGGGATGGCAGCGCCGGCTCGGCACGGGTGAGCCACTTCACGGCTCCTCCTCACCGGTGACGGGCACGGGCACGCCTCCCCGGGCCGCGCGCCCTATACCTGGGGAGGCACTCTGCGACCACAGTTTCAAATTAGCAACCATGGTCGCACGAGACTACGCTGATGCGGAACCCCTGCGGAAGGAACGGAGGGCATCGGGTGGGTGAGGAGTGGGTGCTGCTGGCCTACCGGCTGCCCCGGGTGCCGACCGGTCCGCGCTCGGCGGTCTGGCGCAAACTGAAACGGCTCGGTGCCGCCCACCTCGCCGACGGTCTTGTCGCGCTGCCCGCCGACGCCCGTACCCGCGAGCAACTGGAGTGGGTCGCCGAGGAAGTCAGTGACCACGGCGGGCAGGCCGCGGTCTGGCTCGGCCACCCCACCGACCCGGAAACGGCGGGGGCGATCGCGGCACGCATGACGGCGTCCGTCGCCGCCGAGTACGAGAATGTCATCGCGGAAGCGGTGGCGGCCCGGGCCGCCGATGACGCCACCAGGCGTCGGGCCGTCACGCGGCTACGCCGCGAACTGCGCCGGATCGCCACCCGGGACTACTTCCCCACCCCCCAGCGTGATACCGCGCGCACAGCCGTCGAGAACCTCGCTGCTGCGCGTGACACGGCGCTCGCGTGATAGGGGTGGGGACGTGAGATGGGTGACCCGGGCGGGTGTGCACGTGGACCGGGCCGCATGCGCGTGGCTGATCCGCCGCTTCATCGACCCCACCGCGCAATTCCTGTTCGTCACCGGCCCGTCGGCGGTGCCGGCGGGGGCCACGCCCTTCGACATGCGCGGCGCCGCACTGGGTCACCACGAGGGCCGCTGCTCGTTCGAGACGGTGCTGATCACCTACGACCTGACCGCCGACCCGGCACTGGAGGAGATCGGCCGGATCGTGCACGAGGCGGACCTGGCCGATGACCGCTACGACGCCCCCACCGCCGCCGGGCTTGATGTCCTCGTCCGGGGCCTGACCCTGACCAGCCCCAGCGACGACGACACACTCGCCCTGACCGGGCGGCTGTTCGACGGACTGTATGAGCACACCCGCCGCCAGCTCATGACCGGCCGCCCGCCTGCCTGACCCTCGACCCGCCGGCCGCTACGTCACGGTAGGGCGCCAGCACCGCGTGGTTTGGGGTACTGCAGGAGGTATTGACCGACAATGGCAAGGTGCCAGGACTCGAATGGCAGTCACCCATGAGGAGTGTTATGGATCGCGCACGTCTTCATCGTTGGGCGCAGCGCTGGCAGGTGCGGTTCACCGGGACAGTGGCCGGTGGCCTGGGCGTGGTCGTGACGCTGGCTGCCGCGGCGGCGCCCTCCCCACCGCGTGGGCCGGTCACACAACTGGGGGGCGTCCTGTTTGGCGTTAGCGCCGCTTCGCCCTCCGCCGCGTGGGCCGTTGGAGACAACTTTGCCGGCGGCGCCTCTTCCACCGTGCTGCTGCACTGGAACGGCAGGAACTGGACGACGGGGGCCCCGCCGGACCCAGGCACACTGTGGGGGCTGAGCTCGCTGTCTCCGGATAACGCCTGGGCCGTCGGAGAATTGGAACACATCGGGCCGGGCACTGTCTTCGAGACCCTGGTGCTGCACTGGAACGGCAAGAACTGGACGCGGGTGCCCAGCCCCAGCCCGGGCCCGGCCCCCGTTAGCGACCACCTGGCTAGTGTCAGTGCCCTTTCGCCAACCGACGCCTGGGCCGTCGGGGACTTCCAGAACTTCGGGCCAGGCCCTGTCTTCCAGACCCTGGTGCTGCACTGGAACGGCAAGAAGTGGGCGCTAGCAGCCAGTCCGAACCCGTCGCGGCAGTTCGACACCCTGTACGGAGTGAGCGTCCTTTCGCTATCAGATGCGTGGGCTGTCGGGGTGTCTGGCAAAGGCAGCAACAGCAGCCAGGCCCTGGTCTTGCACTGGAACGGCACCGACTGGACCCAGGTGCCCAGCCCGAGTCCGGATGCCAGCCGGCTCGTCAGCGTGGCCGTGCTGTCGCCAACCGACGCATGGGCCGTGGGCGAGCACATCACCAGCGCTGGTGTGCACAAGACGCTGGTCCTGCACTGGAACGGCACCGCATGGGCGCTGGTGCCCAGCCCCGACCCCTCGCCGTCGGAGAGCCAGCTATCCAGCGTGACTGCCCTCTCACCCAGCGACGTATGGGCCGTCGGTGACCTCATCACCAGCGCTGGTGTGCACAAGACGCTGGTCCTGCACTGGAACGGCACGGCATGGGCAGTGGTGCCCAGCCCGAGCCCAGCCGGACTGCTCGGAAGCAACCTCATCGCTGTGGACGCGCTCGCGCCTGACGATGTCTGGGCCACGGGGAATGTCCTGGAACGCGGCGGCAATGACCGAACCCTGGTGCTGCACTGGAACGGCAAGAGCTGGACACGGTCCTGACCGCGCGGGGCACCAACGCAGGCACCATGGGCTGGGGCGGCCCCGGGGGTTCCAGGGCCGCCCCAGCCCGCATGGCCCCGAACTTGGCTACTGCCAGTCCGGGCCGCGGTTAGGAGGCGCTGACGTCGTCGAACAGGGTGAAGGTCGGGTCGGGGGGATTGTTGAAGTTGTCGTCATGGCTGGTGAGGGTCAGCGTGTAGGAGTGCCCGGCGGTGATATGCGCCGTCACCTGGGTCCAGCCGGAGTTCGACACGCAGGTCTTGGCGAGGACCGTCGTGGTGGTGTTGGCGGTGTTGTCCTTCAAGGTGGCCGTCGCCCAGTCGAAGGTGACGCTGTCCGGGCAGGTCACGTTGTACCAGAACGACAGCGTGGTGTTCCCGGACGCCGCGGTGAACGTCTGGGCGATGTTCGAGTTACCGTTGGTCGGTGTGGTGTTCCCGGCCCGGGCGGCGAAGCTGCCCGAGTGCTGTCCGGAGGACACGATCGAGGTCGAGGCGCCGCTGGTGGTCCAGCCGGAGAAGCTGCCGGTCTCGAAACCGCCGTTGACGATCGGGTTGGCCGCGGCCGCCGACAGCGTGACGTCGTCGTACTTGGTGAAGGTCGGGTCGGGGGGATTGTTGAAGTTGTCGTCGTGGCTGGTGAGGGTCAGCGTATAGGAGTGCCCGGCGGTGACCGGCGCCGTCACCTGGGTCCAGCCGGAGTTCGACACGCAGGTCTTGGCCAGCGGCGTGGTGGTGGTGTTGGCGGTGTTGTCCTTCAAGGTGGCCGTCGCCCAGTCGAAGGTGACGCTGTCCGGGCAGGTCACGTTGTACCAGAACGACAGCGTTCCCATGCCGGACGGCACGGTGAAGGTCTGCGCGACCGAGGAGTCACCGTTGGTCGGCGTCGCCAGTCCCAGCATGGCCGCGAAGGTGCCCGAGTGCGGCCCTGAGGTGGTCACCCCAGTCGCCGCGCCGGATGCTGTCCATCCGGACAGGTTCCCGGTCTCGAACCCGCCGTTGACGATCCCGCCACCGCCGGTGGAGTTCACCGTCAGCGTGTATGTGGTGGAGTGGGTGACCGTGCCGGTTCCGGTCACGGTGATCGGGTAGGTTCCCGCAGCGGTCGACGACGCCGTGGAGATGGTCATTGCCGAGGTGCCGGTCGCGTTCAGCGAAGCCGGGCTGAAGCCGGCGGTCGCGCCGCTGGGCAGCCCGGACGCCGACAGGTTCACGGTCTGGGATGTGCCGGTCTCGTTGACCGAGATCGTGGAGGTGGCCGAGCCACCTGGGTTCACGCTGCCCGAGTTGGGGCTGGCCGAGATCGTGAAGTCACTGCCGCCGCCGCTGGTGCAGCCCGGCAACTGGAAGGAGGCCAGCCGGGTGTTCCAGTCGCTGGATTGGTACTCGTTGGTGTACCAGAACGTGCAGTCGTCGGATGGGTCGATCGACATCGAGGTGTAGTCACCCCACCGCGAGGCCCCGGTTTCTGACCCGCTGCCGGTGAACACGGTGGTTTCCGCCTGGGTCATCGTGCCGAGCGGGTCACCCGGGGCCCGGCCGGTGAACCGGATTGACGGGTGGGTGCTGGCGGAGGACTGGGAGTAGCCGAGCGCGATGTTGCCGGCGTGGTCCATCGCGATTGAGCCCATCCAGCGGAAGGTGGAGTCGGGGGCGTAGGTGCCCTGCTGGAAGACGGCTGGGTTGCCGCCTGAGAGCCGGAACTCATACCAGCGGACGCCGGTCGAGGATCCCGCGGTCACTGACTGGTCGGTGACCAGCGACTCGTGGTCGCCAAAGTTGCGGTAGGCCAGCCGGTACATGATCCGGTCGCCGAGTGAGTCGAGTTGCTGGGAGGTGCCGCTCTGCGGGATGCAGGTGCCGCCGCCGCAGGCGGTGGAGTAGGAGGCCACGCTCAGGTCGGTGGGGCCGGTGAAGGTGGAGTTGGCCGGGGTGGTGAAGTCGACGTGGAAGTGCCAGTAGTCCAGCGTGGTCGAGGTGGTGCCGATGCCCATCACGGTCTCCGGCTCCCCCGATGGCGGCGGCGTCGAGCCGTCCAGGTCGGCGGCCAGGATCCCGCCGTGGTTAGCGTCGGTGGTGAAGCACTGCTGGGTAGCCGCCGCGCCGGTCAGCATGTTCGCCCGGTTCATCGCGCAGATCTCGGCGTCGATGAACGAGCCGGCCGGGGTGAACATGTTGTAGGTCGTGTAGTAGGCGTCCGGCCACACCGACAGCTTCGGGTAGTCGGGGAAGGTACTGAACTGGAAGCTGTACCGGTTGTAGGTGCCGGTCGCGTCCGCGCTGGTCGACACCGCCACGCACTCGAAGTACGGACCGGACGCCGAGCTCACGTTCGCGAACTGCTGGATGACCCACCGGTCCGCCAGCCGGTCGAAGGCCACGGTGGCGTCGCCGTCGTTAGTGGACTGACACATCCCGCCAAAGCCCGACCACAAGGTGTTGGTGGCGGTCGGCGCCATGATCGTGCTGCCGGTCTTGGAGTACACCGCGAATGCCGTGTTCACGACCTCCACCACCTGGGTGGTGCCGACGGCGGCGTTCGGGTCCGGCGGAGTGCAGCCGCATGAGTTCCCGGGCGAGGTATCGCTGATCCCATCGAAGTTGTTCGTCGTTGCAACCGCGCGCCGGGTTCCCGGGCGGGTCTGCACGACCGGGTCGGCGCGGTGCGAGGCGGGCGGATGCGGCAGCCGGAACCCGCGGTCAGGCGAGACCCGCCTGGGGACAGGCCCCGGGTGCGCCCGGGCGGCCAGCACGCGCAACGGCAGCGAGGTGTCGTGGTGGACCGCTGGCCCGGAGTCAGCAGACTGCTGGTGCGTCACATGCGCCTGGTGCACCGGGAGCGGCGCCGGCCGGTTAGTGCCCGCCTGGGCCGACGACACAAACACCAACGTCGGCACTGCCGCGATGGCCAGGCCAGCTGTGAGCGCGACACCCCGGATCGAGCGGGGGCGTCTGGTGCCGGATACCCGGCTGAGGATGGATCGCATCGTCTTCCTTCCATGAAGGCATGGAAGGCGCCGCAACCTGTGCACCGGGACACGGTTCCAGGCAGCCCCCGGCGTCGCCCCTTAGACATCCGCCACTTTTCACGATGACGGATGAGCGCACCGTACGATAACCGGTAATAACCGTCAATATGCGGGAAAGTTTTCGCTCTGCTGATGATGTCCGGGCCTTGCGAGATGCTCAGCCAGTGAGCCCGGCTTTCGCATCACGCGGGCACGGCCCGCTCAGGAGACCACCGAGACAGTGAGACGCCAGAGCAGTGTCGGTGGCCCGTACGGGTCGCCGGTAAACGATGACGTCCACCGCAGCTCAGCCTCCCCGTCAGCCATGGCACGAGCCACCGCCGTGACCGTCGCCCCCCGGCCGCTCCGCAGCACCGTCACCACCTGCGGCCGCAGCGACTCCACTGCCGTCCAGGCATAACCAGGTGCCTTCTCCAGCGTGATCACCAACTCGGCTCCGGCACGCACGCACACGCTGCCCGGCCGCGGGCCGGCCAGCCGGTACGACAGCTCGACTCGCCCCGCCCGGCAGTCCCGCTGCCCCCCACCTGGCGGTGATGCCGGGGAAGACCGGCCCGAAGGAGATGGGGCAGATGGGCGTGAGCTGCCGCACGCTGCCATACCCACCACGATAAAACCGCAGCACAGTACCGTTGCGACGAGCCGCAACCTGTACGGCATCCGGTCCGGCACGAAGCAGCTGACCGCCGGACTGTCCACCGGCAACCTCCCTGGTCCCCTGCCGCCCAGCCACCCGTTAGACGCAAGCCCACTGCAACCGGTTCCGCTCGCCAGACCAACACGGCCGCCCGGACCCTACCAGGTCGAGCGCGAACAACTGACTGGCGCAAGCCCTCGCTGGGAAAGAGGCACTCATGGAACTCTCGGTGCTGGCGGTGCCGGACTGCCCGAATGCGCCATTGCTGGAGCAGCGGCTGGCCGAGGCCCTGGCCGGCCGGACCAACGTGAATATCACCCGGCATGTCGTGGCGAGCGAGACGGATGCGGCCAAGCTGGGCATGCATGGTTCACCGACCCTGCTGGTCAATGGGCAGGATCCCTTCTCACCACCGGGCGCCGCCACGGCGCTGGCGTGCCGCCGCTACGACAACGGCGCTGGCCTCGTCGAGGGCGCACCCACCGTCGCGGCGCTGCGGCAGGTACTCGAACAGGCCACCGGGCGTCACCCGGGCGGGTAACCGGGTTTCCCTGATCACTGCCCCGCCTGCCGGCCGGGGTCCTTGGTCATCACGGTCCGGGCCGTATGTGCCTTCACGACACGGCAACGGCTCGCGATGCTGATAGGTGGAGCATGATGCTGTGAAGGCGGTGGCCGCTGTGGGCGCAATGATGGGCACGGGCATGGGGGCCTGGGTCGTGTTGTGGGTCGTCCTGGGACTTGTGGCGACCGTGACCGCTGGTGTCGTGGTGGTGCGGGCCCTGGGCACCCGGCGCGGGCCTGAGCCGCCCCCACTCCCCCCACCTGAGTCGCCAGCCGTGCGGGAGGCCAAGGATGCCCTGCGGCTGCGGTACGCGAACGGCGAGATCGACCGGGAAGAGTACCTTCAGGGCAAGGTCGAACTAGGAGACTGACACACTCGTGCCGCTAGGTAGCCATCCCAGTTGCATGAGCGCCTGACGAGTCAGGCGCTCATGCTGATGTCCCTACTTGCCCGGGCCCACGAACAGGCTCCTGTTGTGTGTCATGAACCAGTTTGTAAAGCGGACGATCTGGAAACCGTTGCCATCGCTGATGAACCAGAGTTCCCAGTCATTGCCTGCCTTGCGCCAGCGCGCCCAGGCAGCGACCTTGTCCACGGTTCGGTCGACGCCAGGTGCCCAGCTGCCAGATGAGGGACGGAAAGCGGTCCGCACAGCCGGTGGCTTGTAATACGCGATCTCTTTGGGGTGGAAGGGATCGCGTACGTCGAACACGCGCAAGCCTGCATTCTGAAAACTGCAGGCGAGCATCGTCGCGTTCATTGGGTCATTGGCGGCACATCTTTCTTCGCTGTAGTTCATCGACCCCGACGCGGTCGGCAGGTTCGTGCCCGGGCACGTTCCGCCCGGGCAGAAGTCCGGCGGGGTCTCTTTGACTTGCCGCTGGCAATTGGCGGGGGCGCTCACCTGCAGCATGAGCTTGGCGATGATCCTTGGGTGCCTCTCGTTGGCGACGTCGATGATCTGGGGGAATCCCCACAGGGACTGCCCCCGGTCACACGCGCCCTCAAGACCATTCGGGCCTGCCGCGCCGCCGCCCTCGTCCGTGCTGATGAGGTACGGGTGCCCATTGATCTTTACGGGGATCATGGACTCGGCTATCCCCTGGTCTTTCCAGAAGAGCGTGCTGATGATCCGGATCTGCGGATGGGGCAGACGGTTCTGATAGTCGCTGACGTCCTCGATCACCAGCCCGTCCGGGCCGGCCAGCGTGCCGGTGCCGCCGGCCACGCCCTGCTGCCCCGCATACAGCCGCGTCCCTTCGGCCACACCGGGCTCGAACCCCGCCGGGTTGAGCTCCAGCCCGTGGGGCCGGCCGTTGCCCTGGAACTGCCAGGGCGGGAGCTCCTGCGGGTGCGACGGGTCGGAGAGGTCCACGACGTACATGAAGCCGCCGACGCCCCGGAAGCTCTGGCTCAGGTAGTACGTCCGGCCGTCCGGGGCGAAGGCGCCCATGTGGCCCTGGCTGCCTGGCAGCATGATGTTGGCCTTCAGGACCGGGTGGCGGCAGTCCGAGATGTCGTAGACGGCAAACCCCGGTCCCCCGGCTTGAGCGGCCACGAGGAGGTGGCGCTGAGGACTGGTCTGCACAGTCTCGTGCGGGACCAGCGCCGAGGCAGTGTCGGCCAGGTACGCGGTCACCCGTGGGTGTGCGGGGTCCGAGGCATCCACCACCGTGACGCCGTGGTGCCGCTGCTGCGGAATGTTGTTGTCTGTTCCGTAGTAGGCGCAGTTGCCGGCGTACGCCGGCCCATCCTGCGAATATGCTCCCTGGCCGGTGAACTGGCCCACGAGTTGCAGGTTGCAGCGGTAACCGAGTTCGGAATCGCCGCTGATACGCTCCTCGATTGTGGTCTGCCCTTGCAAACCGCCTTCGGGCCGATCTCCAGGACCACAATGGGCCCTGGGCACCGCTCCCGTCCATGGCACAGGACCGGCACTGGCATGCTTATCCCCGGTGCCTGTCCCGGTGGCCGATGGGATAGCGGCGCCGAGCAGCGCACACAGCAGCGCGGGGAATACAGCTGCCCTGGTTAACGCCTGTTTGTTCATCCTTCCTCCCTGGCATGTAAGCACCCTGTCCCTCCGATGGAGGCGTCGATTCCGGCCTCAATGAAAGGGGGGTGAACGACATGCCGGTGTAATGCGATCTTGCGTCGCTGCGGTGGACCAGGCCTGGCCGAGCCGGGTGTTCCGTCCGGCCGGGCAGCCACAGCACCATCTGGAGGGTGTCCAGCATGAGCCTGGTCCGCTTGTGGGTAGCGGTGGCTCAGCCGAGGGCGGCCCGCGAGTAGACCTCCACGGCGAAAGCGGTGTAGACGACTGTGGGCCAGATCGCCCAACCATGGGCTAAGCCTAGTCCGCGAAATGGTAAAAATGGTAGTAATGCCACAGACCGCGCCAACCCAGGGCCGATCTTGGAAACCGTCGGCCGTCAATTCCAGACCCGTGGGTTCGGGGTTCAAGTCCCCGGCGGCGCACCCATTGACCGGGTGTGCTTGGCGGTTGGCTCAGGGGCCGCCGGCCGGATCCCAGCTTCGGAGCCGCGGCCCGACCCGGGCACGGCCGGTGATGACCCGGCTCAGCTCCGCTGCCCGCCGGTCGAGGTAGCAGAGTAGCGCGTCGCCGAGGCGCTCCCAGGGCAGATGGTGCGACACCGGGGTAACCGCCCCGCCGACAGCGGCCGACGTCGCGCATGGCAGGACCAGTACGGGTACGGCCCGCTGTTCGAGGTCGTCCAGAGCTGCGAGCGCAGCGGCCAGCTCCCCAGACGCCGGATCGAGCGGGAAACCCGACTCCAGATAGGCGACCGCTCTGGTTCGGAAACGGATGTCGTCCGGACCGCCATCTTCGACCGCGCGCGCCACAGCCACGAGCGAACGTTGAGAAGGCCGCTCGCACGCGAGCATGGACAGGCTGGGCGCACCAGCGTGGACGTATTCGCCGGGGCTGACGATAGTGATGCCGTCGAACGGCAGGGTACGCAGCAGTTCGCCCGTGTCCGCATCCGCCATCCCGCACCAGGGGCAGGTCAGGAGGTGCAGGTCCATCCGGCTCAGGCCGGACTGGTCATCGCCGGTCGCACGGGCGGGCGGCAAGGCGAGCCCCCGGGCATCACGTGTTGCCAGCCCGGTGAGCACCGCTTCGGCACCAGCCGGCAGCCGGTATCTCGCCAGACCACCTGTCACCCGGCCGCGGAGTGCCGGCTCGGCGCGCTCTCCCTCGCCGACCGCGCTCAGCAGAGCGTCGTGCAGGGCGGCTCGCTGTTCCCTGGTCAGGTTGGCCTCGCTGACGCCCGAACGTAGCCATGACTCCAGCGCGCCCGCGCGGACATGACGGCGCGACGGGTCGGTCGGCCTGCTCCCGCCCAGGCGGGCGCAGTCCCGGCCAAGCAGGTAACCGGCTGCCCAGACCTCGCGCAAGCGGGCGGTACCCGTATCCGTCGACGTCAACGACGGATACGTGTCGGAGTGGGTCGCGAAGGACGCCAGGACGTCCTGCTCATGGACCCCGATCGCTCGTGCCGCGTCCATCCATGGCCACGTGCAGAGCGTCCCGATCGTCTCGCCGACCCCTGGGAGCAACCGGATGTCGCATCGTGAGTCCTGCAGGCCAACAGAAAAGTCCACGTGGCCGGTGTCATAGGCACGCCCGAGCAAGCGGGTGTCCAGCAGGTGCTGATCCCGCCAGTCCACCGGCTGCGCGGGCTCTGTGCTTACCGTCGCGTGGTGCACTCCAGCGGCCTGGTCCCAGGTGAGGCTCGGACCATCCCCGTGCTCGACCAGGTTCGGGACCGTCGCCAGCACCCGCAGCCCGCGTGCCGCGCAGTACTCCACCACCAGCTCGTCATCGTCGCGTACCTCGTCGGGGTACCGGGCGAGCCACCGCGCGAGACCGTGGGCCTCGGCGACTGGCAGGACCAGCCCTTGCGTGGGCACCCACTCCCGATGGCTGAGCGCGGCCCACGGGGACCCGGCCACCGCAGCCAGCCGCGTGAGGTACGCGTTGAGCGGGCTGTGCCAGTGGACATACAGCGCGATGGCGTCGTCAGGACGTGCGCGGACTGCGGCGAGAACCCGGTCCGCGAAGTCCGCCGACGGCAGGACATCGTCCTGGAGCACGAGGTGGTGGGTTGCGCCGGGCAGGCTCGCGGCCCAGGCGCGTTTCGCGGTGCGCAGCGGGCTCGGGATCCCGGCCGGATCGGGGTCTGCCACGCGCCGTGCCCCGAGCGGGGCGCAGGCTGCCACGAGCGCGGGGACCAGCGACGCACGCGAGGGGTGACTCATGATGACGGTGCTCAGGGTGATGCCGTCTCTGGTGTACATGGTTCATTCCCCGTTCCTCGCGCCCGGGCGCCGGCCATCACCTTCGGTCCGGGCCTCCGTCCCCGCTCCAGCGACGTACCAGTGCGGGGCGATCGCCGCCGTACGCCCAGGCAGCGCGGCCATGCACGCGTCGTGGAGCACTCGCGGGGTGAGGTCTCCTGCCACGTGACACACCAGCCGGTGGCCATGCCGGTCATCGGGTACCGCATATACCCGGGCCGACTGAGCCGGCAGCGCGTCGGCGACCAGCCGCCGGACCGCGCCGAGGCTGACCCAGCTCGGGCCGACCCGGACCCATTCCGAGCTGCGGTCGACGGGCCGCAGCCCAGTCAGCGGGGTCAGCTCCGCCAAGGGCACGGGCCGTCCGGCTGCCTCTCCGATCAGGGCCACCAGCCCGGCACCGAAGTACTCGGCTGTGCCGGTGGGCAGCAGGCTGGGCTCGGCCCACAGCGCGATCTCCAGCAGGTCGTCCAGTCGGTTGACCCACACCGTGAGCCGGGAGGCCAGCACCCGGCCGGGGAGCCAGGTGAGCTGAAGCCGGGAGCCCGGGTCGGGTACCGCTCTGGTGCCGCAGGCCACGGTGTGGAAATTGGAATGGTCGTTGAATTCGAAGTCCCGGGCATACCAGGTGCCAGCGTCCCGGCCGAAGCCATCGATCATGGGCGCGAGCGTCGTGTCGTCACATGCCCTGGCATAGGCGAACATGGCCTGCTGGTGCACCTGGCGCACCAGGTCGTCGAAGGTGGGCACGTCGGCATTGACGGCCAGCAAAGCGTCCCGCGAGAGGGGACCGACGAAGCGGGCCAGTTCGGAGCGGAACCTGTTGGCGGACACACTCGTCACCAGGCATGCGTGCTGGGCCGTGTAGTGGCTCACCATCGCGCACGCCGCCGCGAGCACGACACTGGACCGGCTGGCCCGGGTACGCGCGGCGGTCTCGGAGACGGCGGCCGCAGCCGGGCGCGACCGGACAAGCAGCAGCGGCTGCATCGAGCAGCCGCCTCGCATGCCAGGCACGGCGAACGTGGCATGCGGGCCAGCGCGAAGCTGCGCCTGCCAGTGCGCAGCCGCGGCAGCGGTGCGCCGGCGTCCTGCTGGGCTCCGTTCCTGGGCGGCGAGGTCGATGGGCTGCACGGTCGCGGGTGGCGGCACGGGCTGACCTGCTGACAGCGCGGCCCACTCGCCACTGAGCAGCCCGAGCGAGGCCATGTCGGCCGCCGCGTGCGACACCACCACCACCAGATGCACCGGCACCCCGGCGGCCGTGACCACGGTGACCCGCAGCGGCCACTCGTTCACCAGGTCGAACGGCTTGACTGCCAGCGAGACTGCCAGGCGCTCGGCGAACTCCAGGGTGCCGTCGGGGCTTGGGCACTCCGCCATCGTCAGCTCGCCGGACCCCGCGACGACCTGTACCGGCGGCGGACCGAGCCGGTACGTGGTGCGCAGCGACTCATGCCGGGTCAGGAGCTGGCGGATGATCCCCTCGATCTCGCCGGCCGAGGTGCCGGCCGGGACATCCCAGACAGCGAAGACGCTGGCCGGTTCCGTCGCGTCGACGATCCACGCCAGCATGTCGGCCTGGCCGAGGGTGAGCGGGCCCTCGCGGGCTGACGCACCACAGAACCGCACGGTGATCATGCCGTCGCACCGGCATCGACCGTGACGACGCTGCCGGTCAGTCCCCCGGCCTCAGGTGACAGCAGGTAGGCGATGGCGCCGGCGACTTCTTCGGTCCCAGCGAACCGGCCCATCGGGCTGCGCGCGCGGATCCGGCTGAGCTGGGCGTCGCCGAGCGCTTCCGTCATCTCGGTGGCCAGGAAGCCGGGCGCCACGCAGTTGACCGTGACGCCGCGTGCCCCGAGGTCACGTGCCAGCGACCGGGTGAAACCTTCGAGCCCAGCCTTGGCGGCGGCGTAAACGGACAGGCCACGGAACCCGGTCCGCGCCACGATGGACGTCACATTGACGATGCGGCCCACACCGCGGCTGACCATGTGCCTCGACACGTACTTGGTCAGCAGGATCGGGGAGAGCAGATCCAGTTCCACGACGGTTCTGATCTCGCTGTTGTGCATGGTGGGCAGCAGGCCGTCGAGGCCGGTGGCGGCGTTGTTCACCAGCCCGTACGGTGGTCCGTGCGCAGCGACGACGGTCTTGACCAATTGCGGCAGCGCGGCCAGGTCGCTGAGGTCGGCGCAGATGTGGGTGTACCGGTCACCGAGTGCGGCGTACGCCGCAGGCCGGCGAGAGATGCCTATGACCTGGTACCCCTGTCCGGCCAGCCGCGCGGCGGTGACGGACCCCAGGCCACCGCTGGCGCCGGTGACGATGATGTATTCGGTCACCGCCGCCCGGCCTTCCCGTTCGCGGTCACGGTCAGCCGCGGGACCACGTGGACGATCGCCGGCACAGCGGCTGGTTCCAGTTGCTGCGCGCAGTAGGCGCGCAGCAGGGCACCGAGCCGGCTCACGTCCGCCTCGGCGGTGGCGACCACCTCGGCGGTGAGGATGGACCCGCTGAACGGGTTCCGGCGCACCGACACCAGCGTGTCGCTGACGTCAGGGTGGTGGCGCAGCACCGTCTCCACCTGCTCGGGCCACACCTTGACGCCACCGACATTGGCCACCCCGGTGGCCCGGCCCAGGAAGTACACGCGGTCGCCGCTCACGGTGACGACATCGCCGGTGGGGGCGAACCCGTCCGGCCCGGCGGCACCCGCCTGCGGCGCCTCGACGTACAGCACGCCGTCACGTACATCGAGCCGGATGCCCGACGGCGGGTCAGTGAGGAAGGCGCGGGGGAAGCCTGCCCGGCCATCGCTGACCGAGAACGCGGCGCCGGTCTCGGTCGAGGCGAACACGTGCGTGATCCGGGCATGTGGGTGTGCCCGGCGCAGTGCGTCAAGCAATGGCTGGTCGGCGATCTCGCCGCCCAGCGTGACCTGGCGCAGCCGCAACTGCCGCGAGGCCGGGGTCTGGAGGGTCTGCCGCCACAGTGTGGGCGTCGCCGACAGCGCGGTGACGCCGTGCGCCACCAGCCACTCGACCCGGTCGGTGAGCCGGGGCAGCCCGGTCGCGTCCAATAGCCGGCCGCCGGTGCCGAGCGCATGCAGCAGGACCTGGACACCCGCCATGCTCACCGGGGAGTACAGCAGCCCCCAGTCGTATGGCGGGTTACCGTGCTCCCTGGCGCGGACCGTCCGGGTGAGTGATCGCACGGTGTGGCTGAACGGCTTCGGTTCGCCAGTGGTCCCCGAGGTGTAGAGGTGCCATCTGGTGGCCGCGGACCCGGGGCCCCGATGGGTGTCACCCGGGTCCGGGTCGCGCACGTCACGTGCCCCCACCAGGTAGACATTGGCCGCCCAGCCGTCGAGCCCGGCGAACGCGACGGCAACATCCCACGCCGGGGTGCTGCGGACGGTGACCTGTCCACCGTGCGGGGCACGGTGCCGGGCGTCTGCCGCAGCGGCTGCGAGCTCGCCGTAGGTATGGGCGCCCGCGTCATCCTCCACCGAGATGGCGTCCAGCGGAGCAGCGGCCATCATGTCGTCACGGCCGGTGTCGCAGCGTATACCTGGACGAACTCGCCGAGGGTCAGCGGATACACCGCTTCCGCCATCTCGGTGAACGGGTCGTATCCCAGCGCGTCTTCCAGCCGGGTCACGAGGACGACGAATCCGAGACTGTCCAGTCCCGTGTCGAGCAGCACATCGTCGTCGGCCAGCAGTGGGATCTCTGTCACCCCGGCCTCGGTGAGCAGGGCGGTCAGCTCCTGGCGGATCAGGTCGCGGACCGCATCCTCAGTGGACTTCATGGTTGGTTCTCCTTGCCTGGTCGGGTGACACCATGGATCGCGGCAGCGCACAGGTACCGCAACTGGTCGTCGTAGTCGGCCACGAGCACGCACGCGCCGTCGCGGGGCTCGAGATCCCACAGGCCGGTGGTCGGCCGCCCGGCCGGAACCCGGGTGAGTGCCGGGCCAAGCCCAGGCACACCCTGGCTGGTGTCGATGCCCGGCCCAGTCACCAGGGTGGTGGCCGCGCCGGGTGGT
>DASYYE010000130.1:0-41104 GCA_035946955.1 Streptosporangiaceae bacterium
ACTACGACCGCCTGACCACCGCCGCTGGCAGCAGTGTCCCGGTGAAGGTGCGGTCGATGGTCGGGATCATCCCTGTCCTCGCGCTCGCGGTCATCGATGTCGGCACATTGCACGGCGCCATGTCGATGAACAAACGCTTCATGGACTACCTGGACCGCGAGGGCATGGCGGACTTGCACAAGATGGCCGAGACCGGCCGGCTGCGCGGTCGCGAGAGTGGGGACGTGGTGCTGCTGTCAGTAGCCAGGCCGGACCACCTCTCCCCGCTGATGACCAGGCTCTTCGACGAAGGCGAGTTCCTGTCCCCGCACGGGCTGCGCGCCTTGTCCGCCTACCACCGCGACCACCCCTACGAGTTCGACGTCGACGGCGCCAAGTCAGTCATCAACTACGAGCCAGCGGAGTCCACCACGCCCATGTTCGGCGGGAACTCCAACTGGCGGGGCCCGGTCTGGTTCCCACTCAACTACCTGGCAGTCAACGCCCTGGACCACTACCACCTGTTCTTCGGCGACGACATCCAGGTCGAGTACCCGACCGGTTCCGGGAAACACCTGACGCTCGACCTGGTCGCTACCGACCTCCGGGACCGGCTCATCTCGATCTTCACGGCAGACCAGGACGGCCGCCGCGCATGCTTTGGCGGCACCGAGCGGATGCAGAACGACCCCGCCTGGAAAGACAACCTGATCTTCAGCGAGTACTTCCACGGAGACAACGGCGCCGCCCTCGGCGCCTTCCACCAGACCGGCTGGACCGGGCTGATCGGCGATGTGATCCTGCGGCGCCACGGCGCCGTCCCGTCCATCCGGGACGTCATGGAGAGCCTGCGCGCAGTCAACAAGCCCTGACCGCTCACTATGCGTCCCTCCGGCGGATGATGACGAACGTGGCCGCGATCAGCGCGGCGGCCAGCGCGACGTAGATCCCTGTCTCGATGCCCTGGAACGGCCAGTAGCGGCTGGCGGGCTGATAGGTGGCGAACCCGCGCCAGCCGTGGGCTCGCATGCAGGAGAACAGGGCATTCATCGAACCGCCTTTTGACGGCGGGCCCCCGGCGAGGAACTTGCGGCAGGAGGCCGGAAGCGCGGGATACAGGTCGCCCCAGCCGGCCAGCACGACCTGCCCGGTCCTGCTGATTCCGCCTTGGCTGAACAGCCACGCCGCCCCCGGCGGTGTGAACGACCGCGTCACGTCGTAGTAGGTCGTGACCGCAGTCGTGTAGTGCGGCCGGAGGAAATCGGTGACCACCAGGCGCAGCGCGAGGAACCCGCCGAGCGTGACAGCTACCGCGGGGAGGGTCCGGCGTGCCACGGTGCCTGCGGCGATGCCGAGCGCCATGGCGAACACCGCGTAGCCGATGGGGACGATGCCCTGGATGTCGAACTGGCCAGGCCCGAACGCGTTCTCATACAACGCGTTGTTCGCCCCGGACCACCAGGTGACCAGGGCGGTGACCGCACCACCGCTCATGACGGCGGCAAGCAGCAGCCAGCCCACCTTGACCGTCAGCCAGCGCGTCCGGGTGACGCTCTGCGCCCACGCGAAGTCGCTGGTGCGGGACTCGAGTTCGTGCGCCACGAGCGGCGCGCCCCACAGCGCGCCGAGTACGGCCGGCACTATCAGGCCGAGCACCTGGACGTTGTCGACCACTGCCTGGCTGACCAGCGGCGGCTGCTGTTGCAGGCACGTGCTCCTCCCCGAGCATGCGGCGAGCATGGAGTGCCAGTGCGACGCGATGTGGAAGCCGTCCACGAGTACCACCGCGGCGAGCGTGGCGAGCAGCGCGAACGCGATCGTCGCCTGGGCGCGGTACTGGCGCCAGACAAGCCAGTTCACGAGTCTCCTCCAACCGTCGTGAGGTGCCCGCCCGCGGACGCCTCATCGGCGTCCATGTAAGCCAGCACAAGCTCTTCCAAGGTCACGTCCCCGGCGCGCGGCCCGGCCAGCACCTTGTGCTGCGCCAGGAGCGTGTCGATGTCACCGCAGAGCTGGACCCGGGATCCGGCCAGCAGGATGAGGTGGTCGCACACCCGTTCCAGTTCGGTGACCAGGTGCGAGGACACCACGACGGTGAGGCCGCCGCGGGCGTCCGCCACGGCCGAGGTCAGCGTGGCGAGGAAGCTCCGACGCGCCAGCGGGTCCAGCGCCGCGACCGGCTCGTCGAGCAGCAGCAGCCGTGGCCGCTTCGCCAGCGTCAGCGACAGGGCCACCTGGGCGCGCTGGCCGCCGGACAGCGTGCCCACGCGCTGGTCGAGCGGGATGCGCAATTCCGCCAGCCGGGAGCGCGCCAACGAGGCGTCCCAGTCCGGGTTCATGTGCGCCCCGATCCGGATGTGGTCCTCGGCGGAGAACCGCCGGTACAGCGGGATCTCCTGGGCGAGGAACCCGATCTCGGCGAGGAAGGCCGGATCCTGGCGTGGCACGCCATCGAGCACGCAAGCCGTGCCGCCGGTCGGGCTGGCCAGCCCGGCGAGCAGCCGCAACAGCGTGGTCTTGCCCGCGCCATTCGGCCCGGTCAGCGCGCAGACCCGGCCCTGCGGCACGGTGACCGTGCACTCGGTCAGCGCGCTGACCCGCCGGTAGCGCTTGGACAGTCCATGTGTCTCGATCGCCGTGCTCACTCGTGCCTCCTCGCGGCTGGGCACTGTGACTGCTGCTTCATGGCAGCCAGCGTTCCGCCGGGTGGCGGTGGGCGCGTCACGCGCCGGAGGTAGTGCGGGTACCTCGTTGGAGGGAGCGGCGTCAGCCTGATATTGACGCGGTGCCCACCGCGATGGTGGCCGTTACCGTTAACGTCGCAAGGCCACCACCAGTGCACCCGCGCGTTTCGCGTGCACCACCTATCATTTGGTGCTGTGAGCGCTGCGCACGAAATCATCGCGATGCTGCCCGATGACGTCCACGCCGAAGTCATCGAGGGGGAGGTCATCGTGAGCGCTGCCACACCAGCAGGCCGCCACGCGAAGATCGTGCTCGCGGTGCGCCGGGCATTCGCGCGGCGCGGAATCGACAACCTCTTCCAGAACACCACACTCATTGTCGAGCATGACGAGACCGAATACGTACCTGATCTCGCACGGTGGCCAGAGAGCCTCATTGACGGTGACATATGGGAATTCCCTGCCGCGCACTGCGCCTTTGTGCTTGAGGTAGTGTCCGGCGACCGGCCAGGGAGACGGGAACGCGATTACCAGAAGGCGTCAGGCTATGCGCGTGGCGGAGTCCCGCTCTTCCTGCTCATTGATCCGGTCGAGGAGGCTTGCACGCTGTTCACTGAGCCGAGAGCCGGCGATTACTCGGTACGGCAGATCATGAAATTCGGCGAAACCTTGTCCATCCCGGCCGGCGACGGCACAGTCGAACTTGCCACCGAGAACCTCTAGCGGAGCTCGCCTCCCTCTAGCAACCCCAGGTGAGGTCTTGACGCAACCGGTCGGTTGCCATAATGTTGCAACCGACCGGTTGCTACATCTCCCTGGAGGTTGTCATGGCGTTTCCTGACCGCATCGAGCGGACCGTCGAGATCGCCCACCCGCCGGCCTTGGTGTGGGCGGCGCTCACCACGGCCGAGGGCCTGGGCACCTGGTTCGGCAACAAGGCAACGATCGACCTGCGCCCCGGCGGTTCGGCCCAGATGACGTGGGCCGACGGCCCCACGGCCGAAATGCGCGTGGAACGGGTGGAGGAGCCGACCGTGTTCGGGTTCACCTGGCACATCTACGGGCTGCCCGAGGACGACCCGCGCCGGACCTATGTCGAGTTCACTCTCGAGCCGGCCGGTGCGGGCACCCGGCTGACGGTGGTCGAGAGCGGGTTCGCCCAGCTGCCCGAGGACGCCTACCGCAAGGCGTACGACGGCAACACCGAGGGCTGGGCCAAGGAACTGGGCGAACTGGTCGCCTACCTCGATGCCGCCTGACATCGAGACGGTCGCCGAGCAGGTCTTCGTGGCCCTGGCCGACCCGACCCGGCGCGCCATCCTGGCCGCGCTGGCCTCGGGCGGCCCGGCCACGGCCACGGACCTGGCCGATGATCTGCCGATCACGCGGCAGGCCATCGCCAAACACCTGGCGCTGCTGGCCGACGCCGGGCTGGTGACGGCCGAGCCGGGGGAGCGGCGCCGGGTGCGCTACCGGCTGCGCGCCGCGCCGATGCAGGTGGCACAGCAGTTCCTGGCCGCGCTGGCCCGCGACTGGGACAGCACACTCGGCGCGCTGTCCCACCACCTGGACCTGAGTGCTCAAGGACCGTCAAGTCAGCCGCTCGCGGCGGGCGTACAACCCCACAACCAGGAACAACCCCACTGACCACGGAGGCGGGGATGAAGGTTGAGCCGGGCAACGCGGCGTTGCCAGCGGCCGGCGGCCCCGGCGCCCCCAGGGTGCCCGCGGTCATGACGCAGGCCACGTCGGCCGCGACGGCGGCCGTGCTGACGGGGACGCTCGGGCTGGCCGCCGCGTGCTGGGTCATTGCGGTCTGGCAGATGGACGGGATGGGCATGGGGACCGCGACCCAGCTCGGTTCGTTCGGTTTCTTTGCCGCCGTGTGGGTGGCGATGATGGCGGCGATGATGCTGCCGGGAGCCGCCCCGGCGGTGCTCAGGCGCGCCCGCGCGGCCGGCGTGCGGGCCGTTCCGCTGTTCGTCGGCTCATACCTCGCCGTGTGGGCGCTGGCAGGCGTGGCGGTGTACGCGGCGTACCGGCCGCACGGGACGCTGGCTGCGGGCGCGGTGGTGGTGGCCGCGGCCGTCTACGAGGTCACGCCGCTCAAGCGGTACTTCCGCCGGCGCTGCCACGAGGGCACCAGGACTGGACTCAGGTTCGGGCTGTGTTGCGTCGGGTCGACCATCGGGCTGATGGCGATGATGGTGGCGCTGGGGGCCATGAGCATCACCTGGATGGTGGTGGTCGCCGTGCTCGTCCTCGCGCAAAAGCTCCTGCCCGCCAGGAGCGCCATCGACCTGCCGCTCGCCCTGGCCATCGCCGGGTTGGGCGTCCTGATCGTCGTCACCCCCTCACTGGTTCCCGGGCTCAGCCCGCCGATGTGAGCCGTCACCCGTGGAGCCGGAGACAACAGGAAAGACAAGAAAGGAAGACGAACAATGACCAGTCACAAGACCGGGACACGTGAAGAATGGCTTGCCGCCCGGCTGGAACTGCTGGCGGCCGAAAAAGCGCTGACGCGGCGCACCGACGATGTGGCGCGGCAGCGCCAAGAGCTGCCCTGGGCCCGCATCGACAAGCAGTACCGGTTCGACACAGACAAAGGGCCGGCGTCACTGGCTGACCTGTTCCAAGGGCGCTCGCAACTGCTCGTCTACCACTTCATGTTCGGGCCGGACTACGCTGCCGGGTGCCCGTCCTGTTCGGCGATAGCCGATGGGTTCAGCGGCTCGGTCGTCCACCTCGCCAACCACGACGTCACGCTGACCGCGGTGTCGCGGGCCCCGCTGGCGAAGATCCAGGCGTACAAACAGCGGATGGGCTGGAGCTTCCCCTTTGCGTCGTCCTACGGCAGCGACTTCAACTACGACTTCCACGTAGGGCACACCAAGGAGGAGTGGGACGGCGGAGCCGCCGAGTACAACTTCCGTGAGATGGACCTGCGGCCGCCCGCTGGCGAGCAGGGTTCCTGGGACGCCTGGGCGGAGGCGACCGTCAGCACGGACTGGGAGACCTACCGTCGCGAAGGGCCCGGGATGAGCGCGTTCGCGCTCGAGGACGGTGTCGTGTACCACACTTACTCGGCCTACGAGCGCGGGCTCGACGCGGTGTGGGGCATGTACTCGTGGCTCGACCGCGCCCCGCTCGGCCGCAACGAGAGCGGCATGTGGTGGCGCCGCCACGACGAGTACGAAACACAATGACGCGCGCAAGGAGCCGATCCGGGGCGGAGCCCTGGCGGCGACAGTTTCGAGGGATGCCTTCGGGGAGGGACAGGACTATCATTGTCAACTATGAGTAATCATCCCTCCTAGGGATTGCACACCTGGGAGCGCAGGGATGAGTTTGCGAAAGCAGACGTCATGGCTGATACGGGCGAGCATGGTGGCAATGGCCTGAAAGCGGGTGTCCCGGGCGGGAAAGAATCGGCAGGGCCCACCCCAGGAAATTCGGTTGAGCCTAAGGAAAAGCAAAGGCTCTCTGCTAGGATTTCGATCATTTCAAGAAGATCGCTTGGTGTTGCTGTTGGTCTCGCGACGATCGTTGGTGCGATTGTCGGAATCTATCAAATATTCGCCGGCGGGGGCTCTGCTCAGGGTAAGGGCGGCTCCACCTCGTCCTCCCGGCCCTTCTCGGGTGTCGACCGGTCACCGATACTCGGATTGCAGTTCCAGCAGGACGGCTCTCTGGCGCCGATGACCGTCCAGAGTTACCAGACGGCAGACATAGTCACCGTTTCGCTGCAACGGGCACCTTTCTACCTGATCTTCCCGGCGCTGGGTGCCAGTCACGCGCTAGGGATAAATGTGCGAGACGATCGGTCCGGGTTCAATATTGTAGAAGGGGCGCCTATCGTAGACAATCCATCCTTCAGGGCTGGCACAGGGTTTGTGGGATATCAATACGGTGGTGGCAGCTTGATTGTCGCGCCAGACGGCCAGAACTATTTCATTGGAACCCGTGTTGAGTCGGGGCCTGATGGCACGCAGAGAATTTATGTCGCCTCGTTCATATCACCCAGGTCGACAACACCGATAACCGAGCAGCGCAACAGTCTGTATTTGACGGTTTTTTGGCAGACGCCGGCTCAGCAAACAATAGCTGCGCAGGTCAGCGACAGGGCACGTTTCGCGCAGGGTTCGTTTGAGTACTTCATACTCAAGTTCCATTAATCGCGCCTCACTCTGATGACAGTGCTTTGCATCGCGCGAGCAGGTAGTCACGTTCGCGCTGGTTCTGGGTGAGCCGTGCCGCCGCTTGGAACGCCTGCCGGGCGTCGGCCGTTCGCCCGAGCCGGGCCAGCAGGTCGCCGCGTATGGCGTGGAACAGGTGATAGCCGTCGAGTCCCAGGCCCTCGACGAGGCGCAGCGCCGCGGCCGGGGTGTCGACCTCGGCCACCGCGACCGCACGGTTGAGGGCTACGACCGGGCCCGGGTCGAGCTGGGCCAGCTGGTCGTAGAGGGCGAGCACCTGGGTCCAGTCGGTGACCGGGTCGGTATGCACGGCGTTGACCGCGGCAAGGAGCTGGTAGCGGCCGGGGCGGTTGCGGCGCAGGCAGGCGCGGACGATGGCCTGGCCCTCCGCGACCAGGCTGGAGTCCCACCGGGCGCGGTCCTGGTCAGCGAGCCGGACGAATGCGCCGTCAGCGTCGGTGCGCGCAACCCGCCGCGCCTCGGTCAGCAGCATCAGCGCGAGCAGCCCGGCCGCCTCCGGCTCATCGGGCATGAGCTCGGCAAGCAGCCGGGCGAGCCGGATCGCCTCGGCGGACAGGTCGGCGCGCGAGAGCTCGTCGCCCGAGGTCGCGACGTAGCCTTCGTTGAAGATCAGGTACAGCACGGCGAGTACCGCGTCGAGACGGCCGGGCAGGTCGCTCTCATGTGGCACCCGGTAGGGAATGCGCGCATCGCGGATCTTCGCCTTCGCCCGGATGATCCGCTGCGCCATCGTCGCCTCGGGGACGAGGAACGCGCGTGCGATCTCCGGCGTCGTCAGCCCGCCAAGCAGGCGCAGGGTGAGCGCCACCTGCGCGGGCCGGGCAAGCGCGGGATGACAGCAGGTGAACATGAGCCGCAGCCGGTCGTCGGGCACAGCGCCCTCCTCGACGGGCTCGGCCGGGCCAGCCACGATCGCGGCCTCGGCGTGTTTGTGCGCGCGGGCCGACTCGCGGCGCAGCTGGTCGATGGCCCGGTTGCGGGCGGTGGTGATGATCCAGCCAGCGGGGCTGGGCGGCGCGCCCTCGGCCGGCCAGCGCGCCACAGCGGTCGTGAACGCGTCGGCGACCACGTCCTCAGCCAGGCCGATGTCGCCGAACATACGGACGAGGACCGCGACGGCCCTGCCGTACTCCGCGCGGAAGACCGACGCGATCTCCTCCGGCGTCATCGGGTCAGGCGTCATCGGGTCAGGCGGGCGGGACGTCCTGGAACGGGCGGACCTCGACCGGCAGCGTGGTCGCGGCCGCCGCCTTGCGGCCCCACCCCAGCGCCGCGTCCAGGTCTGGCGCCGTGATCACGTAGATCCCGCCGATGTGTTCCTTGCCCTCGGCGTAGGGGCCGTCGGTGACCATGCCGTCGCCTCGCACGACGGTGGCGCTGCTGGCGGAGTGCAGGCCGCCGGTGAACACCCACGAGCCGCTCTCGCGCAGCTCCTCGTTGAGCCGGTGCAGGCCGGTCATGATCCCGGCCATGGTTTCGGCGTCGGGCACGCCGCCGTCGGGCTGGTAGATCGAAAGCAGGTACTGCGGCACGGTCCCTCCTCACCGGCGGGTGTACTGCGCGATGATCACGCCCTTGGTGGTCGTAACGCTACCGGTGAGCTGGAACTCGGTCAGCGGGGCGGGGCCTTCGAACAGCCGCGCGCCGCTGCCCAGGGTCAGCGGGTGGATCAGCAGTGTGTAGCGGTCGATCAGGCCCGCGGCGTGCAGGCTCCGCACCAGCGACGCGCTGCCGACGACCCCCAGGTCCGCGCCTGGGGTGGCCTTCAGCCCGGCCACCGTACCGGCCGCGTCGCCGCGCAGCAGGACCGAGTTCTGCCAGGCCCCCGCATCCTCCAGGGTCCTCGAGACAACGTACTTGGTGGCCGCGTTCATGTGTGTGGTGAACGGGTTGCCGTCGGCCAAGCCTCCCCACACGGTGATGAAGTCCTGCCAGGTGCGGCGGCCGAACAGCATGTCGCCTGGCTTGGCCATGCCCTTGGCCATCTCGGCGCCCATCACCTCGTCGTTGTACCGCCCGCCCCAGCCGCCGTGGGTGAAGTCGCCGCGGGTGTCCTCGTCCGGGCGGCCGAGTCCCTGAACTACGCCGTCGAGGGTGACCCACATCGTGACCGTGATCGAACGCATGGACCAGCTCCCTTGCGTGCTGCGGACCGCCCCGATGCGGCCCGGTCACCCCCTACACGAACGAACACCGGCGAAATCGACGTCGGTGTGCGAACGAGGCTGGCTGGCCCCGTTGCTTCTAACAGAGAAAGTTCTATTCTTTAGAAGAACCGAACCTGGTCGCCCTGGCCCGGCTCGCTTCCGTGTACGCACCGAACCCATTCCGGAGGGCGCGATGACCAAGTTGCAGCGGCTGTACGAGGAGCAGGGCCAGAGCCCCTGGCTGGACAACCTCACCCGGCCCTACCTGACCGATGGGACACTCGCCCGGCTGGTCGCCGACGGGATCCGGGGGGTGACCGCGAACCCCACGATCTTCGCAAGGGCCATCGAGGGTTCTGACGCCTACGACGGGCAGTTCAGCGCCCTGATCGGCCAGGGCTGCCGGATCCTGGACGCCTACTGGCGGCTCGTCACCGGTGACATCATCCAGGCCACGCAGGCGCTGCGGCCGGTCTTCGACGCCAGCGGCGGGTGCGACGGGTTCGTGTCCATCGAGGTCGCGCCCGAACTCGCCCACGACACCGCGGCTACCGTCGCCGCAGCCCGCGACCTGCACCAGCGGATCGCCCAGCCGAACCTGTTCGTAAAGATCCCCGCCACGTCCGAAGGCGTGCCAGCCATCCAGGCGATGATCGCCGAAGGCCGCAGCATCAACATCACGCTGATCTTCTCGCTGGCGCGCTACGGCGAAGTGGTCGAGGCCTACCTGTCCGGGCTGGAGACCCTGGCCGCACACGGCGGCGACCTGGGCGCCGCGCACAGCGTCGCCTCGTTCTTCGTCAGCCGGGTCGACACCGAAGTGGACCGACGCCTCCAGGCCCTAGGCACGCCGCAGGCGCAGGCCCTGCGCGGCCACGCGGCGGTGGCCCAGGCCAGGCTCGCCTACCAGATGTTCCAGCAATACTTCACAGGGCGGCGCTGGGAGCGGCTGGCTGCCCAGGGCGCACATGTCCAGCGGCCGCTCTGGGCGTCGACGTCCACGAAGAACCCCGCCTACCCGGACACCCTCTACGTGGACAGCCTCATCGGCCCCGACACCGTCAACACGCTGCCCGAGGTGACCATCGCCGCATTCGAGGACCACGGCACCGTGGCCCGCACCATCGACACCGGTACCGAGGCCGCCGCACAGGTCATGGACGGCCTGGCCGGCCTCGGCATCGACATGGACGACGTCGGCCACACCCTGGAGGACCTGGGCGTAGCCAGCTTCCACGAGTCGTTCGCCCATGTCCTGCGCACCCTGCAGGCCAAGGCGGTGCAGTTGGCCCACCAACGGTGAGGGACGGGCCATTTGACAGGTGCTGCCCAGAAGCGTCATCGCGGTTGGCCTCCGGGGGCTACCCGGGGGAAGCGGCGTCAGGCGCTCAGCACTTTGAGGTTGTCGCTGATTGCGACCGTGAGCGGGTGCCCGGGAGCGAGTTCCCGCTCGCAGTCGGCCAGCGTCCGTTCGAGACCGGCGACAGCGTCTGTGAGCCTGCCCACGGTGTGGTAGGCGGAGGCGAGGTTGGCCCGCGCGGTCAGCGTGTCCGGGTGGCTGGGGCCCGCGACCCGCTCGCAGTCGGACACGGTCTGCTCGTACAGCGGTATCGCGAGCAGCATCCGCCCTGCCGAGTGGTAGGCGGAGGCGAGGTTGCCCCGCGCCACCACGGTCTCCCGGTGGTCAGGGCCGAGGGTCCGTTCCCGGCCTGCGAGCGTCTGCTCGTAGAGTGCGATCGCTTCTGGGAACCTGCCTGCGGTGTGGCAGGCGGCGGCGAGGTTGCCCCGGGTGGCAAGGGTGTCAGGATGGTCATGGCCGAGGACGCGCTCAAGACCTGCCAGCGTCTTGGTGTAGACGGCGATGCCCTGCTTGGTCTTGCCGGCCGCGCAGCATGCGCTGGCCAGGGCGGCGCGTGCGGCCAGGGTGTCTGGGTGGGCCTCGCCGAGTGCCCGCTCGTGCTCGCGGAGGATGCGCTCGCGCAGCGGGACCGCTTCCCCCAGCCGGCCTGTGGCCTGCAGGACGGAAGCCAGGCCGGCCATTGCTGCCAAGGTCTGTTCGTTACCCGCGCCCAAGGAACTCTCGCAGGCCTGGACCGCGCGCCGGTAGGCGGTGACCGCGTCCTCCGGTCGCCCGGCCGCGCGTAGGGCTGCAGCCAGGGCGGTCCGGGAAGCAAGTGTGTCCGGGTGGCCGGGCCCCAGTGCCGACCCGCAGGCGGCAAGGCTGTCCTCATACAGCGAGACCGCTTCCGCGTGCCGTCCATCTGCCAGGCAGGCCTCTGCCAGCCTGCTGAGCGCGGCCAGGGTCGCCGGGTCGACGGAACCCAGCTTCTGCTGCCACGCGGACAGCGCCTGCCTGCACACGCTGACTGCCTCACCGGTCTGGCCCGCCGCCTGAAGGGCAGGGCCGAGGCGGTCACAGGCATGCAGGGTGCGGGCATCGTCTTCGCCGAGAGTTCTGACACTGTCCTCCCACAGCTCCCGCCAGTAGCGTGCGGCGGGGCTGACGAGCCGGGCCTCGTCGAGGCTGTGGCCAACACGCCGCAGCAGCGGGTACACGGCAGGAGACCACAGGAGGCCGCTGGCTGGCGGTCGCAGCGCCAGCGCGCAGGCGCGCATGGCCTGGCCAAGCTCTGGGGGGCAGCCGGAGTCGGGCCAGGCCTCGAGCAGCGCGCTGGCGGCGGTCATGGCTGCCGCCTCCAGCGCGGCCGGCGGGATGAACTGCCTGATCGCCTCCTTGACCAGCCTGTGCATGCGGACCGTCTGTGCGGTGCTGTGCGTGTCCATCGTGAGCAGGCCCACCCTGGAGAGGTCTCGCAGGACGTCGGCCACCCAGCCGTCCGCCGTCGGGGCCGCGGACGCCGCGGCACGCAGGTATTCACTGGCAGCCATGGTCGTCAGGACGGCTGCGGGTATGCCGCCCTCATCGAGCGGTGCGACGAGCGAGAGCATGTACCAGGCAAGGGCTGTTGTGCACAGCTCGCCTGCCCGGCCGACGGCCAGCAAGCAGGCGGCCGAGACGGTGGCCAGTCGCCCGTCCCCGTGGGTGTCGGCCATCTGCCTGCTCCTGGCCAGGTCGGCCTGGTACTCACGGCAGCTTTGGCCCCGGTTGTTCATCAGCGCGACTGCCAGCGCCAGGGCTACCGGAAGGCAGCCCAGCTCACCGGCCAGGTCGAGCGCCCCCGTCCGCTGGCCTGGATCCTCCCGCAGGCTCGTGATCAGGTAGTTCAGCGCGTCGCGTTCGCTGAACGCGCCGACCCGGACCACCGTGCAGCCCTGCCCGGCCAGCGATTCGGCGGGCAGCCGGGTCGTGACCACGACCCGTCCGGCTTGCCCACGCGGTCGCAGTCCCGCCAGGTCCGCCGGGTCGCGCAGGTCATCGAGGACGACCAGCCACGGCCGGGAGGTGCCGTCCAGCCAGCCCAGGAACCCGGCGGCGGCGCTGTCAGCGTCATCGGCAGGATCGCAGATGTGGATGGCCGATGCTGCCTGGGCGTACCCGGTCAGAATGGAGTCCTGGCTCCTGGCCGGCACCCATGTCACCAGGTCGAGATCTTTGGACCGCCATGCCGAGCGCGCGCAGGAGACCGCGAGTTGCGTCTTTCCCGTGCCGCCCAGCCCGGGGTGCGACTGGCCGGGCGCGGCGTCCGCCTCGGTCAGCACCACCATCCCGCCGGGAGGCAGGCCGACGACGCCGTGCCCGATTCCCTCGCGCGCGACAAAGGGCGCCGCAAGGGGCGGAGGGTCACCTACCCAGACCGGCCAGGCGGCCTGGGACCGCGCAGGGCTGGTGACGGACTTGCGGATGTGCTTTGCCATGCCCCACCCCGGGAAGCAAACGCCGGGCTGTCCACACAGTCCCCGGCAACGAACGCGACGAGGCGCAGCAGACAGGCTAGACCCGCAGAGTCAGCATGGGAACGATTACCTCGGAAATGGGCACGCTACTGTTGAGTAGTGGTCAGGTGAGCCCAACGACATTGCCGTCGGCGTCAATATCAATGCGCTCCGCGGCGGAGTTAGCAGCCAGTCCGGGCATAGTCCGCATATCCCCGCAAATGCAGTAAATGAAGCCGGCGCCGACCGATGCTCGTGCCTCACGGACAGGGAGCCGCCAGCTGGACGGTGCGCCCTTGAGCGCTGGGTCGTGGGAGAGCGAGAGCTGGGTCTTGGCAATGCAGACCGGCAGGCGACCGAACCCGTTGCGCTCGTAGATGTCCAGTTGCCTGGCTGCGGCTGACGAGTAGTCCACCCCGTCAGCGCCGTAGACCTGCGTTGCGATCGTCTCGACCTTGCATCGCAGCGGCGCGTCCAGCGCGTAGAGGAACCTGAAGTCACCGGGCTCCTCGGCAGCTTCGGCCACCGCCTCGGCGAGTTCCGCGGCACCGCGGCCACCGTCGGTGAAATGGGTACAGACCGCGGAGCGGACCCCCAGTGCGCCAGCGATCTCCTGGATCGCCGCATGCTCGGAGGGGAAGTCGGTGGGGAACGCGTTGATCGCCACCACCGGCGTCACACCATGCAGCCTGACATTGGCGATCTGCTTCACCAGGTTCGCGCCGCCAATGTGCACGTCCTCCGGGTTCTCCGCCACGAGTTCCGGCGGCAGCGGCCTGCCCGCCACGATGTGATAGTGGCCGGAGTGGGCCTTGAGCGCGCGGACGGTGGCGACCAGCACCGCCGCGTCGGGCCGCAACCCGGAGACCCGGCACTTGATGTTGAAGAAGCGCTCCGCGCCCATGTCGGCGCCGAAGCCGGCTTCGGTGATCAGGAAATCCCCCGCGTGGACGCCGATCAGGTCGGCGACCACCGAAGAGTTGCCGTGCGCGATGTTGCCGAACGGCCCCGCGTGCACGAGGACCGGCGTGTTCTCCAGGGTCTGGAGCAGGTTGGGCTTGATCGCGTCACGCATGATCACCGTCATCGCGCCCGCTGCTTTGAGCTGCTCGGCCGTGACCGGGTCGCCCGAGGCGGTGTAGCCAACCACGATCCGGCCGAGCCGCGCCCGCATGTCCTGCAGCGACACCGACAGCGCGAGTACCGCCATCGCCTCGGACGCCGCGGTGATGTCGAACCCCGTTTGCCTTGCCAGGCCGTCCTCGGCGGAGCCGAGGCCGATCGCGATCGTGCGCAGTGCCCGGTCATTGACATCGAGCACCCTGCGCCAGGTGATGTTGCGCAGGTCGATGCCGAGCGCATTGCCCTT
Source organism: Streptosporangiaceae bacterium (assembly GCA_035946955.1). Lineage (GTDB taxonomy): Bacteria > Actinomycetota > Actinomycetes > Streptosporangiales > Streptosporangiaceae > DASYYE01. The sequence continues at coordinate 14,231 of DASYYE010000130.1, forward strand.
GAACAGGTGGTTGTCCAGCATGGCCGAGAGTTGGTTGTGCGCGGCGGTGACCGCGTGCATGTCGCCTGTGAGGTGCAGGTTCATAGTCTCGAACGGGACCACCTGGCTGTACCCGCCGCCTGCGGCACCGCCCTTGATGCCGAAGGTCGGGCCCATGGACGCCTGGCGGACCGACACCGTGGCGCGCCGGCCGATGTGGCGCATGGCCTGGCCAAGGCCGACAGTCGTGGTGGTCTTGCCTTCACCGAGCGGCGTGGGGGTGACCGCGGTGACCACCACGTAGCGGGCCCGCGGCCGATCGGCGAGCACCTCGATCGCGTCCAGGCCGATCTTGGCGACGTGCTCGCCGTGCTGCTCCACCAGCCAAGGCGGGATCCCCATCTCCGACGCCAGGTCGGCGACCGGCTTGAGTGACGCCGCCCTGGAGATCTCCACTGCGCTTGGTACCGCCATCTCGGCCTCGCAATGTCAGAAAAGGGGATCGGAATAGGTGGAGCCAGTAATCCGGAGCCGGATCCGTGAGGTCAGTAACTGGGAGCCGGATAGGTGATCGTCTTGGTCTCAGTGAAGGTGTCCATCGGGTAGCTGCCGCCCACTCGGCCGATGCCGCTGACGGTGCCCGCCCTGCCCCCGAAGGGGAGGTGCGGCTCCCACAGGTTGGTCGAGGCGTTGATGTTGACCCATCCGGCCCTGGCATGCTCGGCGAAGGCGAGTCCGCGCTCCAGGTCGCCGGTGAAGACCGCCGCCGTCAGGCCGTAGAGCGAGGCGTTGGTCAGCTCCAGCGCCTGGCTGGCGGACTCCACCTCCACCACGGGGACCACCGGCCCGAAGGTCTCCTCGCGCTCGATCAGCATGCCAGGCACCACCCCGTCGAGCACGGTCGGCTCGGCGTAGAGCCGCGTCGGGAAGCCGCTGGCCCGGCTGCCGCCATAGCAGACCCTCGCGCCGCTGGCCACGGCGGAGGTGACGTGGGTGTCGAACTTCGCCGCCGTGGCCTCGTTGTGCAGCGGGCCCATGGTCGTTTCCTGATCGAACGGGTCACCCAGCCGGACGTTCCGCTTGGTCTCCTCGACCACCCGTTCGACGAACTCGGCCCGCACCCGCCGGTGCACCAGGAACCGCTCACCTGCGGTGCAGCTCTGGCCCGCGCACAGGTACGCCGCCTCCAGCGCTGCCGCGGTGGCGCGCTGGAGGTCAGCATCGTCGAGGACCACCATGGGGCCGTTGCCACCGAGTTCCAGGAGCTGTGCCTTGCCCGCCGCCCGCGCCGCCACCCGCGCGCCGGTGGCCGCCGACCCGACGAATCCGACACCGGCCACCCCGGCATGGCCCACCAGCGCATCGCCGACGACCGGACCCGGACCCGATACGAAGCTGAACGCCCCGGCCGGCAGCCCGGCGCTCGCGAGGGCGCCGCTGACCACCTCGGCGAGGACCGCACAGCAGGCCGTGGTGGACACCGCGGGCACCCAGACCACTGTGTTGCCCGCCGCCATGGCTGGCGCGACCAGCTCGGCGCCCATGGTGTAGGGCCAGTTCCAGGGGCTCACCACGCCGACCACGCCGAGCGGCACCCGCACGGTGAGCGCCCTGCGGCCCGCGAAGGCTGACGCGGGCATCCCACCCGTGCTGCGCCTGGCGTCCGCACCGGCCATGGTGAAGTACCGGGCCAGCTCATCGACCTCGTCGGCGGCTTCGGTGAGGGGTTTGCCCTGGTCCTGGGTGAGCGCCCGGCTCAGCTCCGCACGCCGGGCGGTGACCTCTGCCGCCACCGCATCGGCCCAGTCGGCCCGTTCGAACGGTGAGAGGGCCGCCCAGCCGGGCCACGCCGCCGCTGCGGCCGCCACCGCATCGTCAACGTCGGCCGGATCGCCCACCGCGACTGTGGCGAAGGCCTGGCCGGACGCCGGGCTCACCGCCGGGGCGCTGCCGCCCCCGCCCGGCCGCCATCGCCCCCCGATGCAGAGCTGGTGGTCCCGCATGCTGTCTCTCCCTGGCCACCGCGGCCTGTTACCGCTGGCCTGGGAGCGCCGGCCCGGCCAACGCGGCCTCGGCGCACAGCCGGCCGAGCTCAACGAGTGCCTCCGGCTTGACCCGGTAGGCGGGGCCGGTCACCGACAGCGCGGCCACGCAGGCACCCGCGCTGTCGAACACCGGTGCCGCGACCGCGACCAGACCCTCTTCCAGTTCGGCGACTGCCGCCGCGTAGCCGTCGCGGCGGACGGCCGCCAGTTCGGTCTCGAGCGCGTCCCGCGAGGTGACCGTCTGGGCGGTGTACCGTTCGAGCCGCTTGGGGACTTTGATCGCGCCGTAGGCCATCAGCACCTTGCCGTTGGCAACCGCGTGTGGCTTGGTCCGGCGGCCGATCCAGCCGCCAGAGGCGCTCAGGATGTAGGCGCTCGGCACCTCGGCGACGTTGAGGATGTCATCACCATCGGCCACGGCGAGGTTCACCGTCTCCCCTGTCTCCTGTGCCAGCCTGTCCATGGCCTGCTGCATCGCTGCCACCAGGTCGAAGCCGCGCAACGCCAGGGCGCCCAGGCGGATCACTTCGACGCCGAGCCGGAACCGCCGTCCCGACCTGGCCAGCAGGCCTGCCCGTTCCAGCACCGCCGCCAGCCGGGAGGCCGTGGATTTGTGCACGCCGATCAGCGCCGCCATCTCGGTGACGCCCAGCTCAGGCCGGGACTCGTCGAAACTGGTCAACAGGGCGAGTGCCCGCTCGGCCGACTGGTAGGTTGCATTTACAGCAACCCCGGATCGTTCCATGCAACATAGAATGGGCACGGTACCTGGGCAAAGTCAACTGCCAGGCGGACGCCAAAGGCGGATTCTGGCCCCACGCCTGACGCACACCAGCGGTAGTGTGCGGTTGGCGGGCCCGTCGGCGCCCGGGGCCTGGCACCCCTCGGCCATCGTGGCCTCACGTTATCGCCGACACCCATGAGGGGGATGCACGTGGTCATGCAGACACCCGGCGGGACGGCTCCGGCCGCCCCCGGTGACGACCCCCTCGATGAAGCAGTCGCCCTGGCCCGCGGCGCCGCTGACGCGGGGCTCGGGCTCAAGTTGCTGGGCGGGCTGGCGGTCCGTGTCCTCTGCCCAGATTTCCCGCCGCGGCTGCGGGCCGGTCAGGATATGGACTTCGCCTGCCTCTCGAAGAAGAGGAGGGAGGTGGCGGCACACCTGGAGCAGTCCGGTTGCCAGCCCGACAGGCGCTTCAACAACCTGAACGGCGACCGCCAGATGTACTTCACCTCCCCGGCAGGCCGGCCTGTCGACGTCATGGTCGACCGGCTGACCATGTGCCACACGCTCGACTTCCGTGCCTCCTTTGGCAGGCTGCCGCTGACCATCGACGCGGCCGACCTGCTCCTGTCCAAACTCCAGATCGTCGAACTCAACGAGAAGGACGCCCACGACATCGTCCACCTGCTGAGTGCGGTGCCGGTGCGGGAGAGCGCGACGTCGGCGGACCAGCGTGGCAGTGGCGGCACGTGGATCGACGGCGACCACTTCGCTGACGTCCTCGGTGCGGACTGGGGGTGGTGGCGCACCGTCACCGGCAACCTGGCCAGGCTCCCCGCCCTGCTCGCCGAGCGCCCCATGCTCGCGCCGCCCAGCCCGCCCTTCGACCCGCGGGCGCAGGCCGCCATGTTGCTCACACTGGCCGAATCCGCACCGAAGAGCGTGAAGTGGCGACTGCGGGCCAGCGTCGGCGACCGGGTCCGCTGGTACGAACTGCCAGAGGAAGTCGGCCACTAGGGCTGCGCCCACGCCGCCCCTCCCAAACCGGGCACGGGTGCGGGAAGCCGGCCCTTGACGCTTCGTTGCACATAGTGCTACACCGTTGCACAGGAAGCGCACCCGAGGCGTGGTGGTCGCATGAGAGTCTTCTTCGCCACAGACATCCATGGTTCGGAGGTCTGCTGGCGGAAGTTCCTGAACGCCGCCGAGTTCTACTCCGCGGACGTGGTGGTGCTCGGTGGTGACGTGACCGGCAAGGTCATGGTGCCCATCACGGCGCACCAAGGGCACTGGCAAGTCACCGTCCGAGGTCAGGCCTACCGGCTGGAGACCCAGCAGGAACTGGACGACATCTCCCGGCAGATCCGCAACTCAGGGTCGTACCCGGCGGTCGTCACGCCCGACGAACTGCAGCACCTCAGCAGCACAGAGGGGGCGGTGGACCAGCGGTTCACCGAGGAGATGACCAGGTCGCTGGACCGCTGGCTGGACATGGCCGACGGGAAGCTGCGGGGTGGGGCGGTGCCGTGCATCCTAAACGGCGGAAATGACGACATCTGGGAAATAGACGACATTATCGAGTCCTCCCCGTGTGTCCACTTCGGCGAGGGTAAGCTCCTCGACTTGGATGGCTTCCACCTGGTTTCCATGGGATGGACAAATCCCACTCCTTGGGACACTTTTCGCGAAGCGCCCGAACCAGAACTGGCCCAGAAAATCGAGGAAGTGGTCAGCAAGGTGCCCGACATGGGACGCGCGATCTTCAACTTCCACGCACCACCCTATGGCACTGGCCTTGACGACGCACCAGCGCTCGACGCCTCCCTCCGTCCCATCCACGGCGGAGCGGTGATGAAGGCGGTCGGCTCAACAGCCGTCCGCGACGCGATTTTGGCCCACCAACCATTGCTGTCGGTACATGGCCACATCCACGAGAGCCGCGGCGTCCGGAAAATGCGCCGGACGCTGGCCATCAACCCCGGCAGCGTGTATGGGGACGGCGTCCTGCAGGGCGCAGTCCTCGAACTGAACCACAAGACGGCAAAAGTCACGAAGTACCTTCTCGTCAATGGCTGAGCGCCGTGGCCCCGCGCTCTTGGGCCGGCCCTCTTCCTTGGCAAGTGGGGGGATTCGTCCTGACAGTGATGTCTGAGAGGCAAAGTGACCACGAACGCTCTCGGCGGCGAAACACCGACCCTGTTCCTCAGAAAGGCGACCGGCCTCGTACGTGGGTGGTCGGTCCGCGACTCGCTGATCTATGCCTGCCTGGCGACGAACTTCGTCACGCTCGGGATCTATGAGTTCACCTTCGCCGGGCCGGCCTTTCCCAAGGGCCAGATGCTGACCTCGGTGGTCATCTCGGGGGTCTGGGTCTCGTTCCTGGTGGTCGCCTACGCCGGCCTGATCGTGACCATCCCGCGGGCCGGCGGCGACTACGTGTGGCAGACCAGGATCCTGGGCAGCGGCCTGGGCTTCGTCATGGCCGTCACGGGCTGGTGGTTCATCCTCTGGCTGTGGGCGCCGATCTACGGCAACATCCTGTCCGTCCAGTTGTTCGAGCCGCTGTGGGCCACCCTCAAGTGGACCTGGCCGGGCGGGGGTGCCGCCTGGTTCGGCACGAGCACCGGGATCTTCGTGGTCTCGCTGATCACGATCGCGCTGGCCGGCGTCCTCGTCTCGCTGGGCATGGCCGGATACGCCAGGATCCAGAAGTGGTGCTTTGTCGGCGGCCTCGTCGGGTTCGCCGTCGTGGTGGTCCTCCTGCTCGTGAACTCCCACGCCACCTTCATCAACTCGTTCAACCTCGAAGCGCACAAGCTCTTTGGCGTCAGTAACGCATACGCGGCCACCAACGCGGCGGCCGCCAAGACCGGGTACACCGCGCCCGCGCTCGGCTTCGGCCCGATCGGGCCGACCATGTTGCTGGTGCCCGCGATGATGTTCTTCATCCTGTGGCCAAACTGGGGCGCCACGCTGTACGGCGAGATCCGTGGCGCGAATGACTTCAAACGGGTCTTCAGTGGAATGTTCATCGGCCTGTGGACCACTGTCGCCCTCACGGTGGTGTTCTTCCTCGTGGTCGCCAAGACGTTCGGCTGGGCCTTCTACCAGAACGCCAATGCGGCGAGTGCCGCCGCCAAGTCCGTCATCCCGATCTGGCCATACCCGTTCATGTTCGCTGGCTGGCTGATCCATAACACCGCGTTCCAGGTCATCTTGATCCTGGTGCTCAGCCTGTGGTTCTTCGGTTGGGTGGGAACGCTGTTCCTGTCCTCCACGCGGGTCATCTTCGCTGCCGCGTTCGACCGCGTGCTGCCTGACCGGGCGGCCGAGGTGTCGGAAAAGCGCAAGGTGCCGTTCTACTCGCTGATCCTGATGTTGCTCCCCGCGGCCGGGCTGTCCGCCATCTATGCGTACTCGGCGACGTTCCGGAGCTACACCCTGGACGCCACCCTGGTCATCGCCGTGACCTACCTTTTCAGCGCTATCGCCGTGGTGGTCCTGCCCTGGCGCAAGCCCGAACTGTGGAAGGCGTCACCCGCCAGCAGGATCAAGATCCTTGGCGTCCCCATCGTCCCCGTGTCGGGTGTCATCACCATCGGGCTGCTCGGCTTCAACCTCTACGAATGGCTGACCAACTCCAGCTACGGGTCTAATGCCCGCGACTCGCTGTATTACATGGGCGCGATGTATGTGCTGGCGATCGTGATCTATGTGGGCGCGCGGCTCATCCGCAGGCGTCAGGGCATAGACCTGAGTCTCGTCAACAAGGAAATCCCGGTCGAGTAACGGGTGCCTGCGGCGGCGGGGTGCGACGGCCCTACAGGGCAGGCGCGCCCCGCCGAGCGGCCCAAACCGAAAGTGGCTGCATGAACGACATCCCTGCGCAGGCGAGCGCGGTCATCATCGGCGCGGGCATCGTGGGCAACAGCCTCGCCTGCCACCTCGCCCGGCTGGGCTGGCGGGACCTGGTCCTCGTGGACAAGGGCCCGATGCCCAACCCGGGCGGCTCGACCGGCCACGCCTCGAACTTCATCTTCCCCATCGAGTACTCGAAGATGATGATGGAGCTCACCGCCGACAGCACTGCGCAGTACCAGGCGCTGGGGGTGCATACGCAAAGCGGCGGCATCGAGGTCGCACGGACCGGGCAGCGCATGCAGGAGCTGCGCAGGCGCTGCTCGGCAGCCAAGGCATGGGGCATCCCCGCGGAGCTCCTGGAGCCCCGCGGAGTCGCCAAGCTGGTCCCCTACCTGGACGAGTCCGTGATCCTCGGCGGAGCGTACTTCCCGACCGTCGGCGTGGTGGACTCGCTGCGGGCGGGGACATTGATGCGCGAGCGGGCGTGCGAGCTGGGGGCACTGCGGGTGCTCGCGGGATGCGAGGTGGAGGGGATCTCGAAGTCCCCCGCGGGCAGGGTGAGCGCGGTACGCACCAGCGCGGGCGACATCGAGACGCCCATCGCCGTCGTCTGCTGCGGAGTCTGGTCCCCGCGGATCGCGCGCATGGCGGGGGCACGCATCCCGCTCACCCCGGTCGTGCACCAGATGATCAGTGTCGGCCCGATCGCCCTGTTCGCCGACACGGCCGGTGAGATCGCCTACCCCATCATCCGGGATGTCGACACCAACATGTACGAGCGGCAGCATGGGGGCGACATGGAGGTCGGCTCGTACGCGCACCGGCCGATCATCGTGGCACCGGATGACATCCCCCCGATCGAAGCGGCGGTGCTCTCTCCCACCGAGATGCCGTTCACCCAGGAAGACTTCGACCCGCAGCTGGCGCAGGCGCTGGAGCTGATGCCTGAGCTGCTCGGCGACGAGCGGGCCGGGATCCGCTACGCCATCAACGGGCTGATCTCGATGACACCTGACGGGCACCCGGTCCTCGGCGAGGCGCCGGAGGTGCCCGGCCTGTGGTCGGTCGCGGCGAGCTGGATCAAGGAGGGCCCCGGGATCGGGCGCGCGGTGGCGGAGTGGATGACCAGCGGGGCACCCGAGATCGACATCCACGAGGCCGACATCTCCCGCTTCTACGGCCACCAGCGCACCACGGCCCTGGTGACGGCACGGGCCCGCGAGGGGTTCAACAAGATGTACGGGATCGTGCACCCGAGCGAGCAGTGGGAGACCGCACGCGGCCTCCGGCTGAGCCCCTTCCACCACCGCGAGGCAGGACTTGGCGCGGTGTTCATCGAGACCGCGGGGTGGGAGCGGCCGAACTGGTACGCCTGCAACAGCGAACTGCTCACGCGGTACGAGGGGCGGCTGATGGAGCGCACCGCCGAATGGGAGTCCCGCTGGTGGTCGCCGGTCGTCAATGCCGAGCACCTTGCCATGCGGGAGGCCTGCGGGCTGGTCGACCTGTCGGCGTTCGCCGTGCTGGAGGTCAGCGGGCCGGGGGCGCTGGATGCCGTGCAGTCCGTCGCCGTCGCCCAGATGGATGTCCGGGTCGGGCGTGTCGTGTACACGTCGCTGCTGGACTCGCGCGGCGGGTTCCGCGCCGACCTCACGGTCATGCGGCTCGGCCCCGAGCGGTTCCGTGTGGTGACCGGCGGCGCGACCGGCATGATGGACCTGAAGTGGTTCACCGACCACCTGCCGGGCGACGGCCGGGCCAGTGTGGCCGACCTGACCTCGGCGTGGACCACGATCGGGCTCTGGGGGCCGCGGGCCAGGGACGTCCTCGGATCGGTCACCGGCAGCGACGTCTCCCACGCGGGCTTCCCCTTCGGGACGTGCGCGGAGATCGAACTCGGCGACGTGACTGTCCTGGCATCGCGTATCTCCTACGTCGGGGAGCTCGGCTGGGAACTGCACGTGCCCTTTGAGCAGGGCGCCCGGGTCTGGGACACACTCTGGCAGGCGGGCCGGCCGGCCGGGCTCGTGCCGGTGGGCATCGGGGTCTACGGCACCACCGGCAGGCTGGAGAAGGGCTACCGCGCCTTCGGCGCCGAGCTGACCGCCGACTACAACCTGGTCGAGGCCGGCATGGCCAGGCGGTCGGTGAAGCCGCAGGAGTTCATGGGCCGTGACGCCTACCTGGCGCAGCGGGAGTCGCAGCCGTGCGCACTGCTCTGCACGCTGACCGTGGATGACCACCGCTCGGCAAGCGGTGAACTGCGGTACATGCTCGGCGGCGAGCCTGTGCTGGCACCGGACGGTGAGCCACTGGCCGACGCCAAGGGCAGGAGGTCCTACGTGACGAGCGCCGGGTCAGGGCCCTCGGTAGGCAGGCACCTGCTGATGGCCTACCTGCCCACCGCGCAGGCCAAAGCCGGGACCAGCCTGGCAGTGGAGTACCTGGGCGAGCAGTATCCGGTGACGGTGGCGGTGGCGGGCTCGGTCCCGCTGTTCGACCCGGGCAACGAGCGGGTCCGGTGCTGACACGGTGGAAGTGCTGGTCTGCGTCAAGCGGGTCCCGATGGTCGGCGGCAGAATCGCGGTGACCGCGGACGGGCAGGACGTGGACACCCGGATGTCCGGTTTCACCGTCAGCCCGCACGAGGAATGCGCGGTCGAGGAGGCCGTGCGGCTGACCGAGCACTATGGCGGCAGTGTCACCATCCTCACGCTTGGCCCGCCAGCCGCAGCGGAGCAGTTGCGCGCGATGCTGGCCCTGGGCGCGACACGCGCGGTCCTGCTGGAGACCGACGGCCGGGAGTGGGGGCCGATGGCGACGGCTGACGCGATCGTGGCGGCGGTACGGGAGGCCCCTGCCGGCGCGGTTCCCCGCGACGGCGAGCCGGGTCGCCCCGGTGCCGGTGACTGCCCATACGACCTGCTGCTCTTCGGCAATGAGTCACCCGACACCGGGGGCTACCAGGTCGGCGTGCGGGTGGCGCACGCGCTCGGCCTGCCCTGCGTGACCGCTGTCAAGGGGATCGAAATCGCCGGGGGCGGCCAGCGGCCCACCGCGGCCAGGGCCAGGCGGGAGCACCGTGGGGCCGAAGAGGTCTTCGACATCCCACTGCCCGCGGTCCTCAGCGTCAAAGAAGGCATCAACCTGCCCAGGTACCCGTCGCTTCCCGGGCGGCTGCGGGCGAAGCGCGCGGACATCATTGCGTCCGTGCCCGGCTGGCACGCCGACGGCCTGGTCAAGGCCGGACTGCGGGTACCAGCGGTGCAACGCCGCGGCGCCGAGGTCCTCGGCACGGGGGCCGACGCGGTGCCTGCTCTCGTGGCGGTGCTCACCGACCTCGGAGTGCTCACGTGAGCGTGCTGTGCCTGGTGGAGCACGCCAGCCGCGAACCGGAAGGGGTCTGCCTGCAGGCCCTGACCTTCGCCCGCCACCTCGCCGGGTGTCACGCCGAGACGCTGGCCGCCGCGGTCTTCTGCCCGGCTGGCGACGTGCCCGCCGAGGTGCTGGCCAGCTACGGCGCGAGCGAGGCCCATGCGATCACCTCGCCCGCCCTGACCTGCTACGCGCCCGTGGCCTGGGCGCGGGCACTGCTCGATTTGGCCACCGAGTTGGACGCCACCGCCGTGGTGGCGGCGGGGACGGACCGGGGCAACGAGGTGATGGCGCACCTCGGCGCGATGTCGGGCCTGCCGATGGCGGCTGCCTGTGTCTCCGCCACCCGGGTCGCTCCCGGGCGCTGGGAGCTGGTCCGTCAGCGGTGGGCGGGGAGCCTGCTGGAGGACGCGGCGCTGGAAGCGCCCATCGCGCTCCTCACGGTCGCGAACGACGCCGTGGCGGCAGCGCCCGCGGCGGCGCGGGCAGACATCAGCGTCCACCCACGCGAGCCACTGCTGGCCGACGGCGACCTCCTGGTGTGCGCGGCTGAGGTCGCGGGACGCAGTGGGGGGGTTTCGCTGGCCACCGCCCGTGTGGTCGTCGGCGGGGGCCGCGGCGTCGGCGGCCCGGAGGGGTTCGCCGTACTCGAGGAACTGGCCGGCCTGCTCGGCGGCGTGGTGGGGGTGTCCCGTGTGGTCACCAGCGAGGGCTGGCGGCCACACCGTCAGCAGGTGGGACAGACCGGCACCCGCATCGCTCCAGAACTCTACCTGGCCTGCGGGATCAGCGGCGCGATCCAGCACATGGCCGGGTGCCTGGGCGCCAAGCACATCGTGGCGGTGAACACGGACTCCGCGGCACCGATCCTCTCCTCCGCCGACTACGCCGTGATAGGTGACCTCCACCAGGTCATCCCCGCCCTAGTAGCGGCCATAAAGTCCAGGAGCGCCGATCAATTCACATGATCCTGTAGGAATTTCAGTCACTGTGACTGAGAAGTCTTCAGGATCATGGGAACGGCCACCACTCTGGGGCTACAGGCGGTGGAGCAGGGACTCCCGCCACTGCTCGGTCTGCCTGACCTGGTTGAACGTGAACACGTGCAGCCCGGCCACCACTGACTCGGGTGCGGCCAGGCAGGAACCGGTCCGTTCGAGCAGCCGGTCAGGGGAGTAACCGCCGGGAGTACCCGCCCGCAGGAACCACTCAGTGTGCCCGGCGAGGAACCTCGCGGACTCGCCGACACCCGCCACGGCCGCCATCCGCAGCAGCCTGGCCCGGTCCACCGGCCCCGACAGGCCCACGTAGAGCGGCAGTGTGACTCCGCGGGCACGTACCCTGGCGATCCAGCGGCGCAGCGTGGCGGGGTCCAGGCACAGGTTGCTGACCAGGTAGTCGGCGTAATGCCGCTTGTCCCACATGGCCTGGATGGTGATGTCGTCGGCGATCCTCGGATGTGTCTGTGGGTAGCCCGTCACGCCCACACGCGCAAACGGGTGGCCCATCTCGGCCAGCCGGGCGAGCAGCAACAGCGCGCTGTCAAAGCGGCCAGCCGGTGGGTCGGCGTCCCCGGCGGGCACGAACACGTCGGTGATCCCGCACCCGGTGAGCCGGCCGACGACTTCGGCCAGGTGGGCGTCATCGCGGACCAGCCGCGCCGACAGGTGGGGCACGACCTGGAACCCATGGGTCGCGAGGCGCACGCTGAGGTCCACGGTCACATCGAGGCCCTTGGCGGGCGAGGCGGTCACCGTGACCGTCACCTGCGGAGGCACCCACTCCAGCACCTCCGCGTCGATGCTCTTGGCCGGGAACACCTCGTAGCGGGGGTTGCGCAGCAGCGGGAGCATGCGGGACAGGCCATGCCGCGGCAGGCGGTCGAGCAGCGGGAGCCGGCCCATAACGGCCGCCCCGGGTCTTCGCCCAGCAGGCGCGCCAGTTCCCGCTCCAGGCGGCCGGTGCCGACGTCGAGCACGGTCAGCGGCAGGCCGAACATCGCGGCCACGACGGCCGCCTCGGCGTCGAGTCCGGGGTCGCGGCGCTGCCTGAGCCAGACCACCCGCCGGTAGTGGCCGAAGTAGTCGGGCCAGAGCTGCGGATACCGGTCGAGGCCGAGTTCCGCGAGCACGCACCGGCGGAAGGCGCGGACCAGGAAGTCGGTCAGCAGGTAGGTTCCCGGCTGCTCCTCGAAGACGGCCCGCAGCCGGCCCGGCCCGGCCAGCACGTCGTAGCAGTGCAGACCCGGCAGCCGTGTCAGGCCAAGCCTCGCACAGAGCTCGTCGAGCGCCCCGTAGCTGCCGCAGTCGGCGTAGCCCAGCACCACCCGCAGACCGCGGGCGGTCAGCTCGCGAGCCAGCCGCTCAGCCGCCTCCGCTATCCGGTCCGGGTGGTCGTGCAGCAGCGAAGGAAGCGCGTGCAGCTCCAATGGCCAGCCCCGGCAGCCAGCGATCTCGCGGATGTGGCCAGCGAGCGCGCCGCAGGCGATCACCGCGACCCGCGGCCGCGCCTGGTCATCCGGCGAACTGCAACTGGCCGACGAAACGGTCGTTGAAGTCGGCGCGGTCGGAGAGCTCGACATACCTCACCTCCTCCAGCAGGGCCAGTGCCCCGGCCCGTTCCCGGACCGAGAGCAGCGCCATCTTCGCCCCCTCGCCGGCCACATTGCCCGCGCTGACGATCCGCAGCACCGGCAGCCGCGGGACCAGGCCGAGCCGGACCGCGCTGGCCGGTGAGAGGTAGCTGCCAAATGACCCGGCCAGCAGCACCTGCTGGACATCTGGTGGCCGCAGTCCCGCCTCTTCGAGCAGGATGGTCCAGCCGGTGGCGATGGCAGCCTTCGCGAACTGCAACTCGCGCACATCGCGCTGCGTCAGGTACACCGAGTTCGCCACGTCGCCCGGTTCGCCCAGCCAGTGCAGCACGAACACCCGGTCCTTACCGAGCGTGGCCATCCTGGCGGCCAGGCCAGGGGCGCTGAGGAGTGCCTGCTCCTCAGGCACGAGCCTGCCCGAGGAGTCGAGCAGGCCGGTGGAAAGCAGCCCCGCCACCGCGTCAACCAGCCCGGACCCGCACAGCCCCGCAGGGGTCACGTCCCCGATGACCTTCAGCGACAGGCCATCGCGGGCCATCTCAACACCCTCGACCGCCCCGGCAGCGGCGCGCATCCCACACCTGATCGCGGCCCCCTCGAACGCCGGGCCAGCCGGGGCGGCGGTACCGACCAGCCAGTCGCGGTTGCCGAGGACGATCTCGCAGTTGGTCCCGATGTCGATGAACAGCCTGGTCCGGGGGTCTCGGTCCATTCCGGCGGCGAGCAGCCCCGCGGTGATGTCACCGCCCACGTAGGCCCCGAAGGCCGGGAACACGAACGCCCGAGCCCGGGGGTGCACGGTGAGCCCGAGGTCAGCGGCGAGCACGTCGGGCAGGGTCCGGGCGGACATGATGAAAGGCGCGACGCCCAGTGGCTCGGGGTCGATGCCCAGGGCGATATGGGTCATGGTCGCGTTGCCCGCGAGGGCTACCTCGATGACGTCAGCCGGGGACACTCCAGCCTGGGCGCACACCTCCTCGGCCAGCCCGGCCAGCGTCTCATGCGCGAGCTGTGTCAGCCGGCCCAGCGCCCCCGGGTCCACCATGACCGCACTGATCCGGCTGATCACGTCGGCCCCGAATGGCTGCTGCCGCGACAGCATGGAGGCGACGGCCAGCGGCGTCCCGGTGGACAGGTCGAGCAGCGTCGCCACCACCGTGGTGGTGCCGAGGTCGAAAGCGAGCCCGTACAGGCGGCCTGTCGTGTCACCGGGCTGCACGTCGATCAGGGTGCCGTCCACGACCACCGCGGTGACCTTGTAGTCGCAGGTACGCAGCACCCGCCCAGCGGTGCGCAGCACCGGCAGCTCCGCCTGTGGTTCCAGGTCGTCCAGGGCGGCCAGCACCCGCTCGATGTCGGTCCGCTGGTCTGACAGGCTCGGCGGGTCGAGCTCCAGGTAGCGCTTTTGGGCGGCCGGGCGGAGGATCACCTGCCTGCCGACCCCGACCGTGGCCGCCTTCGGGCGGGTGACCAGCGGCGGCACCCGCACCCTCAGGTCGGAGACCGCCTCGGCCCGGCAGGCCAGCCGCCAGCCACCGCGCAGCTCCACCTCAGAGAAGGCCCGCTCATCGAGCGACGATGCCGGAACGGCCCCGTCAACGACCTGGACCTTGCACTTCTTGCAGGTGCCGTGGCCGCCGCAGGTCGAGTCGATCGCGATCCCGTTCCAGCTCGCGGCGTCGAAGAGGGTCACCCCGGGCGGAACCCGCACACGGCACCCGGCGGGCAGGAACTCAACGTCAACGCGGGCCGGAGCGCCCTTGGCCTCCCCTCCCGGCCGCGGCGAGATCCCGTCGACCATGGCCGTCATGTGGTCACGGGAGCCTGTGCTGCCTGGGCGGCTTGCGCACGGTGCGCCGCGATCCACGCCGCGCCCCACGGGTCGCGGTTGAGCAGCAGGTCGGCGGCCTTGACCGCGCGGACGAGCTGAGGAGACCGGGCGTCCATGATCGCGCTGGTCAGACCGCATTGGATAGCCATCGGCAGGAACGCGGCGCCGATCGAGGGGCGGTCCGGCATGCCGAACGACACGTTCGACGCACCGAGCGTCATGTTGAGCCCGAACTCTTCGTGCACGAGCGAGATCGTCTCCAGGGTCCGCAGCACCATCGCGGTGTCCGCACCGACGGGCATCGCCAGCGGGTCGATCACGATGTCCTCGGCCGGCAGGCCATACCGGCCGGTCGCCACATCGACGATCTTGTGGACCAGTTCCAGCCGCCTGCGCGGTTCCTCCGGGATCTCCTGCTCGTCGTTTGGCAGGGCGATCACCGCCGCGCCATAGCGCCGGGCCAGCGGCAGGATCGCCGCCATCCGCTCGTCCTCCGCGGTGACCGAGTTGACCAGGGCCTTGCCCTCATAGGCCGCCAGGCCAGCCTCCAGCACCTCGATGATCGAGGAGTCGAGGCACAGTGGCAGGTCGCAGGCATCCTGCACGAGGCGGACCGCACGCGCCATCAGCGCGGTCTCATCAGCCAGCGGTGCGCCCATGTTGACGTCGAGGACCATGGCACCCCCGGCCACCTGCTCGGCCACGTCCGTCGCCACCCTGGACAGGTCCCCGCGCTGTAGCTGCTCGCAGAACAGCCTGCGCCCGGTGGGATTGATCCGCTCGCCGATGACGCAGAACGGAAGCGCCGGGCCGATGACCACCTCACGCGAGCGCGAACGCAGCACCGTGTCCATGACAGCCCCGGGTCATGCGGGCGCCGTGACAGTGGCACGGCGCGCGGCGAGCAGTTCCTTGGCCCGGACGACAGCGGCCGATGCATCGGCGGCGTATCCGTCGGCACCCACCGCATCGGCGTACTCCTGGGTGACCGGCGCCCCGCCGACCATGACGATGACCTGGTCGCGCAGGCCCTGCTTCGCCAGGACGTTCATGTTGGCCTTGAACATCGGCATCGTGGTGGTGAGGAACGCGGAGAACCCGACGATGTCCGGCTTGTGCTCGCGGATGGCGTCGGCGAACCTCTCCGGGGCCACCTGCACGCCGAGGTCGATGACGTGGAAGCCCGCGCCTTCGAACATGATGTTGACCAGGTTCTTGCCGATGTCGTGTACGTCCCCCTTGACGGTGCCTATCAGCACGGTGCCGATCGCCTGGGCGCCGGTTTCCGCGAGCAGCGGACGGAGGACCTCCAGGGCGCCCGCCATCGCCTTGCCGGCGATCAGCATCTCTGGGACGAAGAAGTCCCCCCGCTCGAACCTGGCCCCCACCTCCTCGAGGGCGGGGATCAGCGACTCATACAGCAGCATCTCGGGGCCGAGACCCATGCCGAGCCCGGTGTGGGTCAGCTCGAGCACGGCCGGGCCGTTGCCCACCAGCGTGTAGTCATAGAGCTGGGCTAGTAGCTCCTCACGGGTCACGCGGCACCTTCTTTCTGCCGCTGGCGTCGGGACCGCTGCGGCTGGTATCCGAGCACGCCGGACAGGGCGGTGGCCTGGTCGCGGCACTGGGCGGCGACGGCAGGCACGCGGGAGCCGGCCACCCTGCCCGACGGGCCGGACACCGACAGCGCGGCCACCACGGTGGCATCGTCGCGGTACACTGGCGCCGCCACGGCCACCAGGCCCGGCTCGAGTTCCTCGCTGGTGACCGCGTATCCACGGCGCCGTACCTCGCGCAGGTCGAGCTCGAGCGCGGCGCGGCTGGTGATGGTCTGCTCAGTGCGCTGCTCCAGTGGGCCGGGCGGCAGCTCAGCCGCCCCGTAGGCGAGCAGCACCTTGCCGAGCGCGGAACAGTGCAGCGGTACGGACAGGCCCACCCAGTTCGTCCCGCCGATGAGGTAGGTGCTGTCCACCTGGGCGACCTGCTCGACCATCCCGCGGCTGGCCACGCCGAGGTTGATGGTCTCACCAGTGTCCGCGCCAAGGCGGTCCAGGAATGGCTGCGCCAGCTCGGTCAGGCCCGCCTGGTCACTGCTGCGCCAGGCGTAGGACACGAAGACCTCGCCTGGCCGGAAGCCACCCTGTTCGTCGCGCTGGACGAGCCCGCTGCGTTCCAGGGCCATCAGCAGCCGCGACGTGGTGCTCTTGGCCAGCCCGGTGGCGGCGGTCAGTTCGGTGAACGTCACCGGGCCCGGGCCGTGCACGACCTCGATGAGCAGCTGAGCCGCCCGGTCAACGGCCTGCGTCCCTGTTGCTTTCACCGGCACCGTCCCGGGTCGCCTCCAGCGATCAGTCCCACCCGGCCTGGGTGGGTGCCCAGGCCAAGGGCCGAGTTCCATGTTACGGAACTTTGTTTTACTATGTGATCCTAGAGACGGCTATTCGCAGGGTCAAGTGAGCCTTTACCAGCACGGACCCCGTGAGCGTGCGAGCCGAGGTGGCAATGTTCGTCAACCGCATGCCGCGCTACGACATCCTGTCGCCCGACGCGATCGGCGTCCTCGACGCTGGCTGGCGGCGCATCGTCTCCGAGCTGGGGGTTCAGTTCGCCAAGCCGGAAGCGGTCGAGCTGTTCCACAAGGCGGGACAGCGGACAGACGGTGATGTCGTGTACCTCGACCCGGACTTCGTGCTCGAGCAGGTGGGCAAGGCGCCGCGGGAGTTCGAGGTACAGGCCCGCAACCCGGCCAACAACATCCGCGTCGGCGGGGACGGCATGGCCTTCGGCGCCGTCTACGGATCACCGTTCATCCGGGAAGGCGATGTGCGCAGGGACGCGACCCTCGCGGACTTCCGCCAGCTCGCCATGCTGGCGCAGTCGTTCCCCGAACTGGACTCCGCGGGCGGGGTGATCTGCGAGCCGAACGACGCTCCGCTCGACTCCCGGCACCTCGACATGGTCTTCGCGCTGCAGACCCTGACCGACAAGGTCTACATGGGCAACGTGGTCTCCGGGCCGAACGCGGCCGACACCATCAAGATGACCGAGATCCTGTTCGGGGGCAGATCCGTGATCGAGGCCACCCCGGCCACCATCTCGCTGATCAACTGCAACTCCCCGCTGCGCTGGGACGACCGGATGCTAGACGCCCAGTTCGAGTACTGCGCGGCGGGCCAGCCGGTCGTGCTGACGCCGTTCCTGCTGATGGGGGCCATGTCACCGGTGAGCATTCCGGCAGCGCTCGTGCAGCAGCTCGCGGAGGCACTGTCCGGCATCGCGCTGGCGCAGCTCATCAGGCCCGGTTGCCCGGTCATCTTCGGCTCGTTCCTGTCCAACATCGACATGCAGTCGGGCTCACCGAGCTTCGGGACACCGGAGTCAGGGGTCGGGCTGCTGTGCACCGGACAGCTCGCCCGGCACTTCGGCCTGCCGTTCCGCACCGGTGGCGGCCTGTGCTCCAGCCAGACCTGCGACGCCCAGGCGGCCTATGAGTCCCTGATGACCCTGCTGCCCACGTTCCTCGCCGGCGCCAACTGGGTGATGCACGCGGCCGGCTGGCTGGAAGGCGGGCTGGTCTCCTGCTATGAGAAGTTCATCGTCGACATCGAGTTGCTGCGGATGCTGCGGGCCGAGTTCACCCCGCTCGAGATCGACGAGGCCTCACTGGCGTTCGGGGCGCACGAGGAGGTCGGCCACGGCGGGCACTTCCTCGGGGCGCAGCACACGATGGAACGGTTCCGCGAGTGCTTCTACCGTCCGCTGCTGTCCTCGACCGCCAATTACGAACGCTGGCTCAAACTGGGCGGCAAGGACGCCACCGTCAGGGCCGGGGAGGTCTGCCGCGCCAAGCTCGCGGAGTACCAGCCGCCGCCGCTGGACGATGCGGTCCGTGCCGAACTAGCGGACTTCGTCGCCCGCCGCCGCGCTGAGCTCGGCGACTGAGCGCAGGAAACGCCCTGGTCAGGCTGGGTCCAGCTGGTCCTTGTGGTGGCGGTAGAACTCGAGGGGCTCAGGGGGCAGTGGCGTGTTCCCAAGGATCAGGTCCGCTGACTTCTCGGCCATCATCATCACCGGCGCGTAGATGTTGCCGTTGGTGACGTACGGCATCGCCGAGGCGTCCACGACCCGCAGGCCCGCCACGCCGTGCACCCTCATCGTCGCCGGGTCGGTGACTGACCCTTCGGTGGTGCCCATCTTGGCTGTGCAGGAGGGGTGCAGCGCAGTCTCGGCGTCCCTGGCGACCCAGTCGAGGACCTGCTCGCCGGTCTCGACCGCCGCCCCCGGCGACAACTCGCCGTCGTTGTAGGGAGCGAAGGCGGGCTGGCTCAGGATGTCCCTGGCCACACGGACCGCCTCCACCCATTCCCGGCGGTCCTGCGAGGTGGACAGGTAGTTGAACCTGATCGCCGGGTGGACGCGGGGGTCAGCGGACCTGACTCGCACCGACCCCCTCGCATCGGAGTACATCGGGCCGACGTGGACCTGGTAGCCGTGGCCACCTGCGGGGACAGAGCCGTCGTAGCGGATCGCGACCGGCAGGAAATGGAACATCAGGTTGGGATAGTCCACATCGCCGTTGCTCCGCACGAACCCCCCGCCCTCGAAGTGGTTGGTGGCGCCCGGGCCCCGACGGAAGAAGAGCCAGTTGGCACCTATCCAGGGACGGTTGCGCCACTTCAGCGCGGGCTGGACCGAGACCGGCAGTTTGCAGCCGTACTGGATGTAGGCCTCGAGGTGGTCCTGCAGGTTCTCGCCGACGCCTGGCAGGTCCGCCACCACGCCGATGCCGAGGGCTGCGAGCAGGTGGGCGCCGCCGATGCCGGAGACCTGCAGTAGCTGGGGCGAGTTGATCGCGCCACCACACAGGACCACCTCGCCGCCGAGTGCGCGGCGGACCCCGCCGGGCCCGGCCGAGTACTCGACGCCGACGGCGCGAGTGCCGTTGAAGAGGATCCTGGTCACAAACGCCCGGCACTTCACCTCCAGGTTGGGCCGGGTCATGACGGGATGCAGGTAGGCGCGGGCCGCGGACAACCGCCTCCCGCGGTGGATGTTGCGGTCGAACGGCGCGAACCCCTCCTGCCGGTAGCCGTTGACGTCGTCGGTCAGCGCATAACCCGCCTGCTGCACGGCCTCGAAGAAGGCCTTGAACAGCGGGCTCGTGGCCGGGCCCCGTTCCAGCACCAGCGGCCCTTCATGACCGCGCCATTCCCCTCCGCCCGCCAGGCAGGTCTCCATCTTCTTGAAGTACGGCAGGCAGTGCGCGAAGTCCCAGGTCTGCATCCCTGGGTCGGCCGCCCATCGCTGGTAGTCGAGCGGGTTGCCCCGCTGGAAGATCATCCCGTTGATGCTGCTCGATCCGCCGAGCACTTTCCCGCGGGCGTGGTAGATGCGGCGGCCGCCCATGAACGGCTCCGGCTCTGATTCATACTTCCAGTCATAGAACCGGTTCCCGATCGGATAGGTCAGGGCCGCGGGCATGTGGACGAAGAAGTCCCATACGTAGTCGGGCCGTCCCGCCTCGAGCACCAGCACCCGGTTGGCCGGGTCGGCGCTGAGCCGGCTGGCCAGGGCGCTGCCCGCTGAGCCGCCGCCGATGATGACGAAGTCGTACTGCGTAGCGCTCACCGGAACCTCCTTCCTGCCTGGGCCGCGCCGGTTTGGCCGCGCCGGTTTGGCCGCGCCGGTTTGCTAGCCTCGTCCGCACGTTCTTCAGCGGCGGAGTCGGGGCGCGCATGGCCATAGGTGATCAGGTTGTGGCCGCATATCTCGACGAACTGGCGGATCGCAGGCCCGTCCCTGGTGGGGGCGCTGCGGCGGCGCTTCATGTGGCCCAGGGCGCCGCGCTGTTGTGCATGGTCGGCCGATACAGCGATGGTGCCAGGCAGGAGGCGGAGGCGGAAGCCATCCGGGAAAGCGTGCTGGCCGGGGAGGGACTGCGCCGCACAGCGCTCAGGCTGGCGGATGAGGATGCCGAGGCGTTCTCACGAGTGGCCGTTGCCTATGCCGCACCAAAGGAGACCGAAGCCGAGCGGGAGGCCCGCCGTACCGCGATTGCCAGCACGCTGGCCAGTGCAACCCGGCCTGCCGCCGACTTGGTGTGCGTCGCCGGCGAAGTCGTGCGCCTGGCTCAGCGGCTGGCCGGGGCTGCCAACAAGAACCTCGCCGCGGACCTGGCTGCCGCGGTAGAGGCCACCCGTGCCGGGGGCGCTACCGCGCGGATCAACATACTGGCGAACCTCAGCGGCATCAGCGACCCGGCCCTGATCGCGGAATTCCGCGAGGCCGCCGACGCCGCGGCCGGCATCGTCACCGCTGCGGAGCGGGTCTCGGAGACCATAGTGCGCCAGATCACCGAGGCCCCGCCGGGCCAGCGACGTTGATACCGATGTCGCTTCCGCGGCCACGAAGACACGCCTCGCCAGGGAATGTGGCGGCGGCCCGTTCGTGGGCTTGGGCGTGAGAGCAGGTGGCGCGCAGCCGTCGCGCCGCTCACGACCCGCGCCCTTCGCCTTTTGGGCACTCCAGGCACAAGAAGGTTTCGTAATTGCGTGCACACTCCGCGTTGGTAACATCGGCTTCGTCTCGTCACGGTGGGGTGGCAGGTGGCGCGTGCAGTGGTCGGTCGCGATGTCGAAGAGGCCCGGCTGCGTGCGCTGGTGCGAGACGTCGCTGCTGGCCAGGGCCGGTCGGTGCTGGTCGAGGGAGAGCCGGGTATCGGGAAGTCGGCGCTGGTCTCGGCCGGGCTCTCGGAGGCAGCCGGGCTGAGGTGCCGGTTGCTGCGCGGAGCCGCCGACGAGTTCGGCGGGCGGTTCCCGCTGCGGGTGCTGCTGGACTGCTTCGCCCGCCACGGCGTCAGCGACCTGGCCGCCATGACCGGTGGCGAATCGAGCAACGTGGTCAGCGGCTCCTACGACCCTGTGCTGGCCGCGATGGAGCAACTGCTGGAGGTCGTGGACAGGCTGTGCGCCGAGTCGCCGGTCGTGCTGGCGGTCGACGACCTCCAGTGGGCCGACGAGCCGAGCCTGACTGTGTGGGCGCAACTGAGCAGGTCGGTAAGCCAGTTGCCACTGCTGCTGGTGGCGGCCTGCCGCCCGGAGCCGCTCCGCATGGAGCTGGCGGGGCTGCGCCGGGCGCTGCACGCCCAGGGTGCGGTGATGATGCGGCTCGGGCCGCTGTCGCGCAAGGACACGGTCGCGCTCCTTGCTGACCTGGTCGGCGCCCCGCCGGGGCCCGGTCTCATCCGGCTGGCGGTCCAGGCGGGCGGCAACCCGCTCTATGTCCGCGAACTGGTTGACGTGCTGGCCAGGGAGGGCCGGCTGAGGGTCGAGCCGGGTGTAGCCGCCGAGGTCGAGCGCGACGGCGCGGTGGGTGTCCCGGTCTCGCTGCGGGCGGCGATCGACGGCCGGATCGAATCCATGTCGCAGGCCACCCAGCGGGTGTTGCGGTCGGCCGCGATGCTGGGGTCTGGGTTCTCCGTGGCCGAACTGGCCACCGTGCTCGGACGCCCGCCCGCGGACCTGGCCGATGCGCTGATGGAGGCATACCAGGCGAACGTCCTGGTGGACCGGGGCGGGCAGACCGTGTTCCGGCATCCGCTGATCAGGCAGGCGCTGTATGAGGGGGTACCGGAAGGCCTGCGCGCGGCACTGCACCGGCAGGCAGCGCAGGCACTCGCCGACGCTGGCGTGCCGGTAGAGCGGGTCGCCGAACACCTCGGGCTTGCCTCGGGCGTGATGGACTCCTGGACGCTGGACTGGCTGGTGGCCAACGGTGCCGCGCTGGTGAACCGCGCGTCCCAGCCCGCGATCGACCTGCTCAGCCGCGCCGCGGAGCACGTCCCCAGGACTGACCCACGCCGCGAGGTGATCGAGAGCTGGATGGTCGCGGCGCTGCGGAGGATGTTGCGGTTCGGCGACCTGCGGCGATGGGCACGTGCCGCGCTGGCCAGTGACGGCATCAGCGCCGAGCACCGGCTGGAGATGTCGTGGGCACTGGCCTATTCGCTGCTGTATTCCGATCCCCCCGAGGGGGCCAGGGTCGCGCGGGAGGCGCTGGCCAGTGGCGACGTGGGACGGTGGGGGGCCAGGGTACGTTCGGTGTATGCGCTGATCCTGGCCGCGGACCGGCACTGCGGCGATGCTGACGCGGCGATCGGTGACGCGTACGCCGCAAGCGAGCGGGCGGGTGACCGCTGGGCGATGGCCACCGCCCTGCACGCCGAGGCGCTGATCCTCCGGCAGAGTGACATCTCCATGGCCGTCGACCGGTTCGAGCGGGCGCTCGCCCTGATGGGGGACGACCCGCGGGCCGCCGACCAGCGGATGGCGGTGCAGTCCAACCTCATCAGGCACCTCGGTGCCATGGGCCGGATGGAGGAGGCGGACGCGACCCTCGCGGACATGCTTGCCTTCGGCGCGAAATACCCATCTGCGATGTCGCAGAGCCGGGCGCAGGTCTATGCCGCGCAGCGGCACTACGACATCGGCCAGTGGGACGACGCCCTGGCCGAGCTGGAGTCCGTGGAGCCACGTCCCGAGCACGGCTACATCACCGTGATGGGACTCAGCACCGGGGCGCTGATCGCCGGCCACCGAGACGACCGGCCCGCGATGGCGGCGCAGCTCGGCCTCCTCGCCGACATGCCCATATCCGAGCAGGTCGTCCGCAGCTTCTCCGCCTGGGTGGTCCTGGCCCGCGCGCTGGCCGCCGAACGCGACGGGCGGCTGGACCAGGCGTTCGGGGTGCTGGCACCGAGGATTGACCCGGAGTTGGACGTCGACGTGGGGGACCGGTTCCGCTGGATCTCGGAGCTCGTCCGCATCGCGGTCGCGGTCGGCGAACGGGACGTGGCGGCGGCCGCGACCAGGCTGGCGGCGGGAGACGCGGCACGCGAAGGGTTGCCGGTCCAGATAGCAGCCGCCGACGCCTGCCAGGGACTGCTCACCGGTGACCCGGCGCCGCTTCTCGCCGCGGCCGAAGGCTTCCTGACCGTCCGCTGGTCCCTGGACCGCGGGATGGCGCTGGAGAACGCCGCGGTCCTGCTCGGCGGACGCGGTGAGCTGGCGCAGGCACGCGTCACAGCCGCCACCGCGATGCAGGAGTACACCACGCTGGCCGCCAACTGGGATCTGACCAGGATGGAGGCCCGGATGCGCAAGTTCGGCATCCGCCGCGGGCCGCGTGGGCCGCGGGGCCGGCCGTCAGCCGGGTGGGACGCGCTGACCCCGACCGAACTGCGGGTCGCCTTCTTCGTCGCCGACGGGCTGTCCAACCCCGCCGTCGCGGCGGAACTGTTCCTGTCCAGGCGGACGGTGCAGACCCACGTGTCGCACATCCTGGCGAAACTGGGTGCCCGCTCGCGGGCGGAAGTGGCGGGCGAAGCGGTGAAGCACCGCGGCGACCTGCCTGCTCCCGGGTCTAAGACAGCCAGCTGACGCTTGTTGTAAGCCACCCCGGGAGCTGGCTCGACCCGGATGTCCGCCAAATGGCGGATGTACTCAGCCGCCCGCTCGGCGAGGCTTAGGTCATGGCGACCAAGGACACAGCTCCCGGCCCGGGTCTGGTGCCCGGCAGCGCCCTCTGCCGCGCCGATGACGTGAAGGAACAGGAGGGCCGAACCATGAGCACCACTTCCATGGTCCCTGGCCGTTTCCCCGCCAGTACGGTAACCACCCCCGAGCCAGGGTGGAACCTTTCATGGGCACGTAACCACATGCGGAACCTGCGCGAGGTCGGGGCTTCGTGGCAGCAGATCGGCGAAACCATCGGCTGGCACGACGACGCGGCCGCCATGGCGTTCGCCGCCGCCTCGGGGGCGCCCTGGCTGGACCCCGCGACCGGGCAGTGGCGCGAAGCGACCTTCAGCTGGCGCTGCCGCGCCTGCAGCAGGCGCATCGTAGACCGCAGCCCTGGCCTGGGCGCCGATTGCGGCCACACCGAGGACTGCTCACGTCGAGCCGCCGCCTAGCCCCCTCCTGGCCTGACCGACGCCCCCGGCCCGCACCCACCCTCGACCTGCGCAGCACGTCCGGTCCGGCGGCCCGCGGTCAACTGGCCGACCTCGACCTGGGAGCGGCCCGGCCGCCGGGGACACCGGGGTCGTGCCGCGCGGCCTCGCTGGCCACCTCGGCTCGGGAGTGGGCTCCCAGCTTGACCAGGATGTGCGACACGTGGGTCTGCACCGTGCGGCGGGACAGGAACAGTTCCGCCGCGATGGCTGGGTTGGTCAGCCCGTCAGCGACGAAGGAGGCGACCCGCAGCTCGGTGGGGGTGAGTGCGTCCCAGCCGGTGGCGGGTCGGCCCCGCGGCCCGCGATGGCCGCGCCGGACCCCGAACGGGCGCATCCTGGCGTCGGCTCGGGTGGCGTCCCATACCGCACCCAGCTTCTCGTACTCTCCGAGCGCGGCGGCAACTGCGGCCCGCGCTTCGGGCAGGCTGCCGCGCTCACCGAACATGACCGCGGCGTTCTCCAGGGCGGCGCCACGGTCCAGGGGACGGCAGGCGGTTTTGAAGAGGTCCGCCGCGTCGAGCAGGAGTTCCGGGTCGGCGGTGAGCAGGCCGCGGCACTGGGTGGCCACCGCCACCCGCCACGGCAGGGCCTCACGGTCGGCGTGGTCGGCCGCCAGCCTGGTCGCCGTCTCCGCGATGCCCCGTTCCCCCAGGGCGAGCGCCAGCCGGACCAGGTCGGCGAGCCAGCGCATCCGGTGGTGCGGGTTCATGTCCAGCTTCGGGTCCAGCAGCGGCGCCAGGAGGGCGACCGCCTGCCGTGGCTGGCCGTCGCGTTCGGCGGCCAGCGCGCGCGCCAGGAACATCCGGCCGGAGTGGTTGCGGACGGTGGCGTCGTCGAGCGGTATCTCGGTCAGCGAGCCAAGCCCGGCGGCCATCGCGGCCCGGTCGTCGCGGTGCAGGGCGACCAGCACACCAATGCTGAGTACGTCCATGGCCAGATAACCCTGCTCCGGACGTGTGTCCACCGACTCGAGCTCGGCCACGACGTCATCCCAGCGCCCCACGTCGTAGTGCCGTTGCGCGGCGGTGAGCTGGACCCTTGTGACTGCCATCGCCGAGGGGAACTTCGCCACGAACGCGAGCAGGGTCGCCAGAGCCGCGTCCGCCTCGGCCTGCTGGCCGAGTTCATCGAGATAGAACAAGAGGTTGCCCAGCATGGTGGACCGCAGGTCAGCGGTCTGCGGTTCGTCCCTGATCACAGCCAGCCCGCGCTGTAGCAGGTCCACCGCGGCTGGGGCGTTGTTGTGCCCGGTCACGATTGATTCCGCGTTCAGGGTGAAGGCCATGGCCCAGGTGTCGCCGGTACGCCGAGCGGCTGCGTGGGCGTCGCGGATCACCGGCCAGGGGTCATCGGCGCGCTGGTCCAGGGCCAGCACCGCCGCGAGCACGGCCCGCAGCCGTGCCCCCCACCCGCTGCCGTCGTCGCTGGCCAGTGCCTCGCGGGCCACCCGCACCGCCTGCGGGTGGTCGGAATACAACAGCGAATACGCCAGCTCCCACGACATCTCCAGCCGGTGCCCGGTGCTGATCCCACTGTCAGCGAGCACTGCCCGGGTACGCTGCGCCAACTCCTCGAACCGCAGCATCCGCCGCAGCGCCACCACCAGCAGACTCTCGATCGTCTCACGGCGCGGATCGGTGTTCGGGATGTGGTCGGCCGCACGGCTGAGCAGGTCGACAGCGGGCTGAGACGCCCGGTTTGCCAGCGCGGTGCCGTTGTCCACCAGCCAGCCGAGCACCCACGAATCCATCACACCGGGTGCCGTCTGCAACTGCTCCCCGACCCGCTCGACCGCCACCCCGGCCTCGGCCAGCGCCTGTGCGGCCTGCCGGTGCAGCGCGGCGCGCACCCCAGCCGGAATCGCCTCATGCAGCGCCTGCCTGATCAGCGGGTGCCGGAATGCGGTGCGGGCACCGGAGTCCACCAGCACGTGCGCCTGGTATGCCTCCAGCAGCGCATCCGCCAGGTCTGGCACCGGGCACCTCAGCACCGCCGCCAGGTCGGCCGCAGAGAACTCCGCCCCCAGCAGCGCGGCCATCCGGACGGTGCGCTGTGTGTTCTCTGACATTGACCCGATCCGGCCGTCGATCGCCGCCCGCAGCGACGTGGGTACGGGCAGCTCACCCCCCCGCTCCACCTCGGCCACCACCCCTGGCTCCACCCGCAGCCGGCCCTCCCGCGCCAGCACGTCCACCAGTTCCCGCACATACATCGGGTTGCCGCCGGCCCGCGCCGCCAGGCGGGCCAGCCGCGGCCCCGGCGGGGCACCGGTCAGCTCCCCCACCAGCTCCGCACTCTGCGCACGGCTCAGCGGACCCAGCTGTACCAACACTGCACCCTGGGCTTCCAGTGCCCGGCGCAACCTCGTCACCTCGGGCCGGATCGGCTCTGGCCGGCAGGCCGCCACCAGCAGCAACGGCAACTGTGCCGCCGACCGGCTCAGCTCCCCCCACA
>DASYYE010000131.1:0-6760 GCA_035946955.1 Streptosporangiaceae bacterium
GATCATCACGCACCTGAAATCCCTGTATCATGTTCAATGTGCAGAAAGGTTCGATAGCCGTCACGGAGGCTCAGAGCCCAGTTCGTCACGCCGACCGGCGACCTCGGTTGTCATGGCCTGTTTGGATCGAGGATCAACCCATGCCAGTCTGGCGAAGAATGACTTTGGCGACTACTTCGGCGGCAAGGTCCTTACCGGTGTCGGCGAGGAAGCTGGCGATGTCACGGAGTCGCCTCTTCCGGCCCGGGTCTGGCTCATGTTCGGCGGCGACGCCGAAAGCTTCGGCTAGGCGGGTGACCATGTTCTCGGGGGTGGGCCACTGTCCCACAGTCCGGCGGGCATCAGGCGTTACCTTGCGGATGTACCAGGGGTTCGGGTCACCACCGGTCATCGCCTTCTCGAACTTGACGACGTAGGAACCCTCTAGGGCATCCAAGGCGCGCGCGACATCGGCAGGGTCAATCCGCGTCTCGTCAGCGATGTCACGGACTCTGACCATGAAGTTATCTTCGAGCAGCCTCACTGCAGCTTCCAGAACTGGCAGATCACGGGAAGCCCACGTATCTTCCACTTGTCTCCCTCGGTGCGTTCCGGTTTCGGGGGGGGGCGGACTTCGGCGGGGTGTGCTCAGTCTGTAGCCGGGGATTACGCCGCCCGTAGTTTACGTTCTTCCGCGGTGCCCGGGAGTCTCCGCAGCGTAGACGCGCTTGGTGACGGGGTCTCGCACACGTGGTCTCAGTTCTGGTCTCGTTTACCTCGGTGCACGGGGGTCGCCTACTGGTCAAGAACGTCTGCCAGCAGCCGACTGCGCCCGCGTGAACCCCTGGAGACGGTCTACCCCTAGGACTGAAAAGCGGAAGGTCGGCAGTTCGATCCTGCCCCTGACCACCCCTTGTGAGCAGCTGAAACGCTATTGGCGATCATGCCGTCTGCCCTGGCCTGCTAATACACGATCCTTGGCAGTGACGTCAGCTTGGAGGTCGCTGAGGTGCCTCTGGGTGGGCGAAGAACGACAACTGGCCGATCAGTTGGCTTGCGGCTGTAATGAGGCGCTCAGCCGCTTGCACAGCTTCGCGCACTTCATCCTCGGATGGGGTGTCGGTGGGCAGGTGCGGGTACTCCAGTTCGTGTCGGCGACGTCGCATGTCCGCGAAGGGGCGGAAGCCGTCGCCAAACTGGGCTCGCACCGCTCTCTCCACTGCGTAATGGCCGCCGGTCGTTGTGGATCTCAGTCCTTGCTGTGCAAGCAGTGCGATACACGCGAACCGTGCGGCATCGTAAGCCAGTACGTATGCGCTGTGAGTATCGGTTTCGATCAGGCTGCTGGCAGTCTCTACGGTTCTGCGTGCCTGCTTCAGAAGAGGAGTCCCGTCTGCTTCCGCTCCAGTAATACTCTGCATTTCCCTTTGAAGGATTTGTTGCTCGATCTCCGCTTCACCGCGCGGCCATCTAGCCATTGTCATCTCCAACGGTTACCTGATCTTCTTCCGAGACGTTAGAGACATCGTCTGATGTGAGAAGCACGACCATGGGGCCGGCCTGAATCTGCTGGACCAGTTGGTCGGCTGCTGCGAGCCACGCAGCCGGCGTCCGGATTACAGGATTCACAGGCATCCCTAGACGACGTTGCGCTTGATCAGATGCGTCGTATACAGCTGATCTTGGCGGGTTCCCGATCACGAGCACATCAAGATCATGAGGAGGCGGGCCGGGCCACTGGAGAAAGCGGGCAGCCCATGACCCAAAGATCAAGACGCGTTCAGTACTTGGCAACTCCGTAAATTCATCCGCGACAACCTGGAGTGGCCCCCAAGACAGGAACAGCAACTCAGTAAGGGGCTCGACGAGGCGATTGTTGATATTTGCGCGGACCACGGTCGCGCGTCCGATGCTCCGCTTGCTCAGCAGTGCCGCCTGTGTCAGCCGGTTCACCTCTCCATGAATTGTGCTGAGTGGTGCATCGAAGCGCTTAGCAAGGTCGCTCAGGCTGAACTCCTCGTCGGGGTTAAGTAGGGTTGCAGCCAGGATGTCTGCCTGAAGCTTGGAGCGGAAGATGGGCAGCAACGGTGGCGCTGCGCTTCGCATAACCTGAATATATCTACGAGTTATCAGTAAGGTCAAGCTCTTGTTGTGATGTCAGCTGGAGAATCGGGCTGGACGTAGCCCTTGATGGCCTGAGCAAAGATGTCGCCGATGCCTGTGGTGTGCTCGCCGAGGACGTGGGAGTAGACGCGGAGGGTTACGGCGGGGTCGGCGTGGCCGAGGCGGGCGGCTACGACGTGGACGGGGACCACCTGCCAGGAGCAGGGTGGTCGCGTGCAGGTGGCGCAGGTCGTGCAGGCGGGCGTGGGGTAGTGGCTTGACTGGGGGATCTGCTGGCTTGTTGTGCTGGTTGATGAGCTTGGTCATGAGAGCGGTCACGGTGTCGGGGTAGAGGGGTTAGCCCCAGCGGGTAACGAAGATCAGGCCGCGGTTGTCGTTCCAGGCTGATCCGGCGGCGAGGCGTTGTTCGGTTTGCTTGCGGCGGTGCTCGCGCAGGACCGCCACGGTTTCGCGGTCGAGGCTGATCGTCCGGGACCGGCCGCCCTTGGTGGTGCCTTCCACGCGTTCGCCTCGGACTACGGCTGTTGATCCGCCGAAGGTGACCTCTGCTGCGTCGAGGTTGATGGCGGGCCAGCGGAGATAGAGCAGGCGAACCCGAGCACCCTGCGCGAGGCCATGTCCAGTACCGACGCGAGGTGGAGCTTGCCCTCGGCAGTGGGCACTTCGGTGCCGTCGCCGTACCACTTCTGGTTCAGCCTGGCGGCCGGGAAGTCCCGTTTGACCAGGTCTGGTGCCCGCCACCGGCCCCGGCCGGGCCGGGTGGTGGCCTTGCGCTTCTTCTTCCGCCGCGCCGCCAGGCCCAGCTCGCGCATCAGGCCAGCGACGGTGTTCTCACTCACCTGCCAGCCCTCCTCACGCAGGTCAGCGGTGATACGCGGCGAGCCGTACCTGCCCGCGTGCAGTGCGAACAGGCGGGCCACCTCGGCTTTGAGCCGCTCCCGGCGCTGCGCCCGCGGCCCCGGGTTCCCGCTGGCCCATTTGTAGTACCAAGAGCGGGATACCTTCAGCGCCCGGCAGGACACCGCACACGGGACCTGGTGCCCGTCCCTCTGGGCGGCGATCAAGGCAGCCACCGCTACCGCCCCATCGCGTCCTTGACCCAGAGGGCGACACTGCGCTTGAGGACATCACGCTAATGGGCTGTGAAGGGCCTCCGGGGAGATGCCTGACATCGCGCAAGGGACGGTGAGCCATAGATGGAGACCGGCAGCAGCGCCCCGGGGGGCCGTGAGGGTGGCGGGTGGGAGGTGGCGGATGACTCGTGTTCCCGACCTGTGGCGGGCGCTGACCCCTTGGGTGAGATCGGGGCTCTGGTGCCTTCTGCCGCCATCGCTGCACAGCTTGGACACAACGGTGCTGCGGTGTCTTGGCGCAGGGAGGCTGGGCTGCGGTGGCGGCCGGTGCGGTGACCCGTGTTCCCGACCTGCCCAGGGCTGTGACCCCTTGTATGAGATCCGGGTGCTGGCACCGGCCGCCACCACAGCCCAGCAGGTGACACGCGGGCTGGGTGGTGGGAGATGGGCAGGGCGGAGGGCAGGGTGGTCCGTGGCCTGAGCCACCCGCAGGATGGACCCCTCACTGCGGCGGGAGCCGCTGAGCTCCAGTCAGGACAGGGGCCCTGCGGGCTGCTGGGGACACGAACGGCTGATCGGATGGCGGTGCCCAAGAGCCCTTCCATTAGGGAGCGCGCGTGCCCTGCGGCTTCACGGCCGCCCACACCAGGACGACAGGCAGGGGGACAAGACCGTGGATGTGTTCTGCGGTATCGACTGGGCGGAAGACCACCACGACATCGCGCTGGCAGGCCAGGACGGGGGACTGCTGGCACGGCGCCGCATCAGCGGCGACCCGGCCGGGCTGGCCACGCTGGCCGAACTGCTCGCGGCCCACGGCGATGGCGCCGGCGACCCGGTGCCGGTGGCGATCGAGACGCCGCGTGGGCTGCTGACCGCATGCCTGCGCGCCACCGGCCGGCCGGTCTACCCGATCAACCCGATGGCCGTGTCCCGCTACCGGGACCGCCACTCCATCGCCAGGCGCAAGTCCGACCACGGCGACGCCGTCGTGCTGGCGAACGTCTTGCGCACCGACATCGCCGCCCACCGGCCACTGCCCGCCGACACCGAACTCGCCCAGGCCATCGCCGTGCTGGCCCGCGCCCAGCAAGACGCCGTCTGGGAACGCACCACCGCACACAACAAACTCCGCTCCCACCTGCGCGAGTACTACCCCGGCTTCCTCACCGCGTTCGCGGACACCAGAGGCGGCATCATGCGCCCCGAAGCCCGCGTCATCCTGGCCGCCGCGCCCACCCCGGCCACCGCCGCCAGGCTCACACTCACCCAGTTGCGCGCGCTGCTGCGCAAGGCCGGGCGGCCCCGCGGCACCGGCACCGAAGCCA
This sequence comes from Streptosporangiaceae bacterium, assembly GCA_035946955.1. GTDB lineage: Bacteria > Actinomycetota > Actinomycetes > Streptosporangiales > Streptosporangiaceae > DASYYE01. The sequence continues at coordinate 4,505 of DASYYE010000131.1, forward strand.
CCCGGCTGCGTGAAGCGTTCAGGGCACCGCAGATGCGCCAGCTCCCGCTGGTGGAAGAAGCGATGGGCCGCCAGGCACTGGCCCTGCTGCGCCACCTCGACACCGCCTGCACCAGCGCTGACGACCCCGAACAGGCCGCCACCGAGTCTTTTGACCAGCACCCGGACGCCGGGACCATCACCAGCTTCCCAGGGCTCGGCGCACTCACCGGCGCCCGGGTGCTCGCCGAGACCGGCGACGACCGGCCCCGTTTCGCCGACGCCAAAGGACTCAAGGCCTACGCTGGCGCCGCGCCGGTCACCCGCGCCAGCGGCAAGACCATCGCAGTCCTGCACCGCAGGGTCAAGAACCAGCGCCTGGCCGCCGTCGGCTACGTCTGGGCCTTCGCCGCCCTCACCGCCTCACCAGGCGCCAGAGCCCACTACGACCGCCGCCGCCAAGCCGGTGACCGCCACGCCGCCGCCCAGCGCAACCTCTACGCCCGCCTCCACCACTGCCTCGCCACCCACCAGCACTACGACGAGACCACCGCATTCCCCACGCCAGCCGACCCGACACACGCCATCGCAGCTTGACAAGCTAACTGCATCGGATGTCTCCATCGCCAGCTCAGCGTTCTCCCGCCGCAGCCGCGCCAGCTCCGCCCGCTCGCTCTCACCCAGCGCCCCGTTGCCATCCCCGCGGCGGCGCCGGTCCAGGTCCACCCAGTTCCCCAGGGTGCCGTCGTGGATCCCAGGTCCCGGGCCACCTGCGCGATCGGCTTGCCGGTCTCCCGGACCAGCCGGACCGCGCCTTCCCGGAAATCAGCATCGAACTTCCTGCGTGTCTCTCCCATCGCCCCAACCTCCTTTAAGGCGATGTGTCCACGTTGAGCCGAAAATCAGCCGGACTGGGACGCTGGGTTGAGCTGATCTGGTAGCCCAGTTGCTGCAGCTGAGTGACCAGCCGGCGGGTCTGCCGGGCTGGGTCCAGATGGGTGAGGAAGTGCAGTGCGCCGAGGTCTTGGTAGCTGACCTCGTCGTTGATGACGTGCCAGGCAGCGACCAGCAGACTGTGCCCGACGGCGACGAGCGCGCGTTTCTTGCCACGCCGGGCGGCCAGCCGGTGGTACTGAGCCCGGCAGTAGGAGTCTCTTGTGCCGGCCGCCGCCGCGGCTGCCTCACCCAGCGCGGCTCGCAGCCACCGGTCGCCCTTGCGGGTCCGGCCGGAGAAGTGCTTGCCCGCGGATTCGTTGCTGCCCGGGCACATGCCAGCCCAAGAGGCCAGATGAGCCGGTGTGGGGAACTGGGTCATGTCTGCCCCGGTCGTGCGACACGAGGTCGCACGTTGCGAGTGAGTTCATGAAGTGGAGGTCCGGTAATGCCGGTCGTGTAGCTCCGGGTGAGTGCTCGATGCCCGTCCCCCGCCCTGGCGTGCGCCGCAGGTCCTGCCTGCTGGGGTGCGAAGCCCGGGGAGCAAGCCCAAGAAGTCCCCGTTCCATCCGGGGATTACAGGCGAGGGGGAAGGCCGGGCGGGTGAACGCGAGTGAACCCTTGGTGACGCCTCGTAATAGACAGCCCCGGGAGATGGAAGGCACGCCGGGGTGATAGGGCCTGGCCCCTGGCAGAGGGGGCGAGCGGCGGCCGGAGGGATCGGACTGGCCGTGGGAGCACCGCTGGGCCTCGGGGTAAAGAGGGTGGTTCCCGGTCTGTGTGCAGCAGCAGGCTGCCGCAGTCGGGGCAACGTCCCTTGTGTGACTGGAGCAGCCGCAGCAAGAGCGGGCCCAGGGGCGGCCTCCCGCGCCGCCGCCGGATGGCCCAGTAGTTGGCCAGGGCGGGGTCGTCGGGTGACGCGCCGCCCTGTGACCAGGCGGTGCCAGAGGATCAGTGTCCAGGAGAACTTGACCAGGTAGCGGCCGCTGTCGCGGTCGCCCAACACCCAGCGGCTCGGCGCGCACCATCGCGACACCGCCAGGCAATCGCGGCCGTTGGCCGCGTCAAATCGTTCCTCGGCCCTGGCCAACCCGGTTACAGCGTCGGCAAGGCTCACGTTCGGCGGAGGCGAGCTTATGGCGTCGTTCGGCCAGCTGCCCCCCGGCCCCACAGCGCGCACGTGCCCAGTCCACCGTCAAACGTCATGTCATGCGTTGTTCACACCGCCCCCGGCGGAGCCAGTCTCGATGACATCCGCCACCTCCTAGTGACACCCGCTGCCGACCAGTGACAGCGAAGTGACAGGGAAGATCCCACGGTGCCGCACAGGGAAGATCCCACGGAC
>DASYYE010000132.1:0-8820 GCA_035946955.1 Streptosporangiaceae bacterium
AGCGGTACACAGGGCGCCTTCGGACGCCCGGGCGGGCGGCCTTCGCGTGGCCGCAAGTCGCGCAAGCAGCGCCGCCAGGAGTTCGACAACATGCAGGCCCCGGCCATCGGTGGCGTGCAGGTCCCGCGTGGCAACGGCCAGGTCATCCGGCTGTCGCGGGGCGCGTCACTGAGCGACTTCGCCGACAAGATCGGCGTGAACCCCGCATCGCTCGTCCAGGTGCTGTTCCACCTCGGCGAGATGGTCACCGCCACCCAGTCGGTCAACGACGACACCCTGCAACTGCTCGGTGCCGAGTTGAACTACAACGTGGAGGTCGTGTCCCCCGAAGAGGAGGACAGGGAGCTCCTGGAGTCGTTCCACATCGGGTTCGGTGAGGACGAGGGCGGCGAGGACGAGCTCGAGGCGCGGCCGCCGGTGGTCACTGTCATGGGCCACGTCGACCACGGCAAGACCAAGCTGCTGGACGCCATCAGGCACACCAACGTGGTGGCCGGCGAGGCGGGTGGCATCACCCAGCACATCGGCGCCTACCAGGTCACCACCTCGGTCGACAACCACGAGCGGAAGATCACATTCATCGACACCCCCGGTCACGAGGCGTTCACCGCCATGCGTGCCCGCGGTGCCGAGACCACCGACCTGGTCGTGCTCGTGGTGGCCGCCGACGACGGCGTCAAGCCGCAGACCACCGAGGCGCTCAACCACGCCCAGGCGGCCGGTGTGCCGGTTGTGGTGGCGGTCAACAAGATCGACAAGGAAGGCGCCGACCCGCAGCGGGTGCGCGCGCAGCTCACCGAGTACGGCCTGGTCGCTGAGGAGTTCGGCGGCACCACGCAGTTCGTCGACGTCTCCGCCAAGGAGGGCCTTGGCATCGACACCCTGCTCGAGGCGATCGTCCTGACCGCCGACGCCGAGCTGGACCTGCGGGCCAACCCGGACCAGGACGCGCAGGGTGTCGCCATCGAGGCACACCTGGACAAGGGCCGCGGCCCGGTGGCGACCGTCCTCGTCCAGCGCGGCACGCTGCACGTGGGTGACTCGATCGTGGCTGGCGAGGCGTTTGGCCGGGTGCGGGCGATGCTGGACGAGAACGGCGGCACCGTGGCGGAGGCGCTGCCCTCACGGCCGGTGCTCGTGCTCGGGCTCACCGCCGTGCCCGGCGCGGGTGACAGCTTCCTGGTCGTCCCCGACGACCGGATGGCACGCCAGATCGCCGAACGCCGCGAAGCCCGGGAGCGCAGCGCCATGTTCGCGCAGCGCCGCCCGAGGGTCACTCTGGAAGACCTGGAGTCGGCACTCAAGTCGGGCGAGCGGCAGGAACTGCGGCTCATCATCAAGGGCGACGTGTCCGGTTCGGTCGAGGCGCTGGAAGACGCGCTGCTCAAGATCGACGTCGGCGAGGACGTGGTCCTGCGGGTGATCGGCCGTGGCGTGGGTGCCATCACGCAGGACGACGTGAACCTGGCGATCGCCTCCGACGCGGTGGTCGTGGGCTTCAATGTCCGCCCCGCCGGGCGGGCCGGCGAACTCGCCAAGCGCGAGGGTGTCGACATCCGCTACTACACGGTCATCTACCAGGCCATCGACGAGGTCGAGGCGGCCCTCAAGGGCATGCTCAAGCCCGAGTTCGAAGAGGTCCAGCTCGGCACGGCCCAGGTCCGCGAGGTCTTCCGGGTGCCACGGGTCGGAAACGTGGCTGGCTGCATCGTCCGTTCCGGCACTATCAACCGCGGCAGCAGGGCCCGCCTGGTCCGCGACGGTGTGGTGGTGTCCGAATCGCTGAGCGTCGACTCACTGCGGCGCTTCAAGGACGACGTGACCGAGGTCCGCGAGGGCTACGAGTGCGGTATCGGGGTCGGCTACAGCGACATCAAGGTCGAGGACGTGATCGAGACCTACGAGATGCGGGAGAAGCCACGCGACTAGCAAGCCTGGCCCATGCCCGGGGACATGCCCCAGGCACGGGCCGGTGAGCCTAGGCAGGGCGCCGTGTACGTGGGAGCCCTGACGCTGGACCTGCTGCTGGGTGACGTCCGGTCACTCAAGCAGAAGCGTTCGGTGGTCCGGTCGGTCATCGCAGAGGTGCACCGCCGTTACCCCACGGTGGCGGTGGCCGAGACCGGCAGCCTAGACCTGCACCGGCGGGCGGAGATCGGGATGGCTGCGGTGGCTTCGACCGCAGGCCACGTCAGCGAGGTGCTCCAGGCGTGCGAGCGTCTGGTCGCCCGCCTGCCCGAGGTCGAGTTGCTCTCGGCGCGGCACCGGCTGGTCAGCGACGAGGAGGAGTGAGTGTCATGGATACGTCCCGTGCGGACAGACTGGCTGACCGGATCGCCATCATCGTGGCTGAGATGCTGGAACGCCGGGTCAAGGATCCGCGGCTGGGTTTCGTGACGGTCACCGACGCCCGGATGACAGGTGACCTGCGAGAGGCGACGGTCTTCTACACCGTGTACGGCTCGGACGAGGAGGAGGCGGGCACGGCCGCGGCGCTGAAGAGCGCCACCGGGCTGCTGCGCTCGGAAGTGGGCCGCCAGACCGGCCTGCGCCACACCCCTTCCCTGGAGTTCGTGCGGGACACCCTCCCCGAAGGGGCCAAGCACATGGACGAGCTCGTCATGAAGGCGCGCGCCGCCGACGAGGCCCTGTCCGTGCTGCGCGAGGGTGCCGAACACGCGGGTGACCCCGACCCGTACCGGGTCAAGGACGCCGACGCGGAAAACGGCTCGGCCGAGGACTCCGGCCAGTGAGCGCCCCCAGTGGGCTGATCATCGTCGACAAGCCCGCTGGATGGACATCGCATGACGTGGTCGCGCGCCTGCGCCGCCTGGCCGGGACCAGGCGGGTAGGCCACGCCGGCACGCTGGACCCGATGGCCACCGGAGTGCTGGTCGTCGGGGTCGAGAAGGCCACCCGGCTGCTCGGCCACCTCGCCCTGACCGACAAGGAGTACGAAGCCACCATCCGGCTCGGCCAGGCCACCGACACCGGCGATGCCGAGGGTTCGGTGACCTCTGGCGCCCCAGCGGCTGGCGTGGCCCTGACCGCGGTGCGGGCGGCAGCGGCTCGCCTCACGGGCGAGGTCCAGCAGGTGCCACCGGCGGTGAGCGCGATCAAAGTCGGTGGGCGGCGGTCCTACCAGCTCGCCCGGGCCGGGAAGCCGCCGGAGCTACCGCCCAGGACTGTCACGGTCGCGGCGTTCGAGGTGCTCACGGCCAGGTGCGAAAACGACCTGCTGGACGTGGAGGTGACCGTGACCTGCTCCAGCGGTACCTATGTCCGTGCGCTCGCCCGTGACCTGGGCGAGGCGCTGGGGGTGGGGGGCCACCTCACCAGGCTCCGCCGCAGGCGGGTCGGCCACTACGACCTCAGCCAGGCGCGGACCCTGGACCAGCTCGCCGAGGCCGCTGCCAGCGACCTGGTCATGCCGATGTCGGTAGCTGCCGCGGCCGCGTTCCCGTCCTGGCACCTGACACAGGACCAGGCGCGCTCACTGGCCTTCGGGTCGAAGCTGCCTGGGGCTGGGCTGCCGGGCGGTCCGGTGGCCGCGTTGAGCCCAGACGGCGGCCTGGTCGCGCTGGTCGAGGAGCGGGCCGGCGTGGTCCGTCCCGTCGCCGTGTTCGCCGAGCCCCCTCCAGCGGAGTTGTCTGCCGCCGAGCCCTCCCCACCGTGCTAGTTCTCGCTCGCCTCCGGGGCGCCTTGAGGCACTGTCTTCCCTCGTCGCTCCTGCGCTCGCTTCTCGCTCCTCAGTCGAGACAGACCGGCCGGGCATGACGCGGCCTGCTTCGGGGCACCGGCGCGGCCGGGTGTTCGGCTTCCCCACCGCCAACCTGTGGTTACGGCGCGGGCGGTAGGACCGTGAAGTGGAAGTATCCCTGCGCGTCAGGCTCAAATGGGAGGGTCCGCACGACGGCGTCGCTGTTCAGCGGGCCATAGATGTGGGGGAACGGTGTCTCCCAGCCTTGGACGGGCTCATACCGGATCTCTGCGTGGACGCGGCCAGGGTCGATCACAAGGACCACCAGGTGGTCCTGCCCCTGGTAGACCGCGTTCGCCACTGGTGCGACCTGGGTGTGGGTGCTGGCGTGGATGAACCCCACGTCATCCAGGGTCTTGCCGCGTGTGGACGTCCGGTACTCGCCAGTCTCGGTTGCCTCTTCCCAGTCAGGCTGCGTGGCGATGTGGTAGATGAATTCCATCTAGCGGCTCCCGTGGCTGGTGGACAGGCTGCCGTGGCCGGTGGACAGGCTCTCGTGGCCGGTGGGTAGCTGTGGGTGCGCTGTCCGAATCCGTGGTGGGCTGGTGTGCGGACCGGCCGCATATTCTGCCGCAGCCGCCGCGCTTGCGCGTGCTCCCTATGTCAAGCCGCTACGGGTAGGGCTGTGCGGTCGGCAGCCCGGCGGCGCCCGCGGCTGCCGGGCATGGCAGGCTTGGGCGGGAGTGCGGCAAGCGTGGCGGGCCGGTCCGCGATGGGCCGCGCACGTGGAGAGGCTGAGGAGGGCACACCGTGCAGCGCTGGTACGGGCTGGACGAGGTGCCCAGCGGGTGGGGGCCCTCGGTCGTGACTATCGGTGTGTTCGACGGGGTCCACTGTGGGCACCAGCGCATCGTGACGACCGCGGTTGAAATGGCCGCCCGGCTGGGACTGCCGCTGGTGGTGATGACGTTCGACCCCCATCCGGCCGAGGTGGTCCGGCCCGGCTCACGCCCGCTGATGCTGTGCACGCTCGACCGCAGGGTCCGCCTGCTGTCGGAACTCGGGCCCGATGTGGTGTGCGTGGTGCCCTTCACCCTGGAGCTGTCACGGCTCGAGCCAGAGGACTTCATCAGGGCAGCCTTGGTGGACCGGCTGCACACACGTGCGGTCGTGGTGGGAGACAACTTCCGCTTCGGTCACCGGGCCACGGGCGACCTGGCCCTGCTGGCTGAGTTCGGTGAGAAGTACGACTTCTGCGTGGAAGGTGTGCCGCTGCTGGCCGCCGACGAGGGTGGCGCGGTGTCCTCCAGTGCTGTCCGCGCCCTCATCGCGACGGGCGACGTGGCCGCCGCTGCCCGCGACCTGGGCCGGCCACACCGGGTGGAGGGCGTAGTGGTCCCAGGGCACCGCCGCGGGCGTGCGCTCGGCTTCCCCACCGCCAACCTGCGCCCGATGCCCCACGCGGCCATCCCGGCCGACGGCGTGTATGCGGGCTGGCTGGCCGTGCTGGACCGGCAGGGGGCACAGACGCACCGATGGCCCGCGGCCATCTCGGTCGGCACCAACCCGACCTTTGGTGACGAGGACCGGATGGTGGAGGCCTATGTGCTGGACCGTGACGACCTCGAACTCTACGGCGCCCGCGTGGCGGTGGACTTCGCGGCCAGGCTGCGGGGCATGACCAGGTTCGACTCGGTGGAGGAACTGGCCACGCAGATGCGTCTCGATGTGACGCAGGCCCGCTCGCTGGTAGGTGACCCGGAGCCGGACTCGTAGTGACTCGTTGGTAACGAGAGGGCCCCGGTGCGTGGTAGCGTAGGCACGGCCGTAATCACGGCCTGGTTAGCTGCGCCCTCAAGCGGCTGGCCATGGGGGTTCCCAGCGATGCGCTGTCGGCGGAACCCGTTCGCAAACCACCAGAGGGGAAAGCCACGTGCCGCTGGACACAACTGTCAAGAAGGAGATCATCGCCGAGCATGCGGCCAGTGAGGGTGACACCGGTTCACCGGAGGTCCAGGTCGCGCTACTGACCAGGCGTATCAACGATCTCACCGAGCACTTGCGGATGCACAAGCACGACCACCACAGCAGGCGTGGCCTGCTCCTGCTCGTGGGCCGGCGTCGGCGCCTGCTGAAGTACCTCATGCGCAAGGACATCACGCGATACCGCGCCATCATTCAGAAGCTGGGCTTGCGCCGGTAGGCTTCCTCGCAACGCAGGCTCTAACAAGGCAGGCACTATCTAGAACAGGGGAACGACATCCCGCGGCCCCGGTCACATCGGGTGCGGAGGGCTCCAGGGCCGGTCCTCGGTAGTGGTTCTCGGGTCTGGTCACGTGGCACTTGTGCCGCGTGACCGAGCCGAGGGCTTCAATCGAAGACCGGCCGGCAGCCAGTACCAGGCGCATCCCACCGGGTGCGCCCAGGTGGCAGGCGGACGCGGGACCTCAGTCAAGGAGGTCTCACCCGTGGAGGGTGTGTATACCGCTGAAGCCGTCATCGACAATGGCGAGTTCGGCAGCGTCACCATCAGATTCGAAACCGGGCGGCTCGCCCGGCAGGCCGCCGGTTCGGCGGTCGTTTACCTGGACAACGAGACTGTGGTGCTCTCTGCCACCACCGCCTCGAAACAGCCCAAAGAAGGGCTGGACTTCTTCCCGCTCACCGTGGATGTGGAGGAGCGGATGTACGCGGCGGGCCGGATCCCCGGCTCGTTCTTCCGCCGCGAAGGGCGGCCTTCCGAGGACGCCATCCTCACCTGCCGCCTGATCGACCGGCCGCTGCGCCCCTCGTTCGTCAAGGGACTGCGCAACGAGGTACAGGTGGTGGAGACAGTACTGGCGCTCCACCCGGAGCACCTCTACGACGTCGTGGCGATCAACGCCGCCTCGCTGTCCACCCAGCTCGCCGGCCTCCCGTTCTCCGGGCCGATCGGCGGGGTCCGGGTCGCCCTCATCAAGGGCCGGTGGGTGGCGTTCCCCACCCACCCGCAGCTTGAGGACGCCACCTTCGACATGGTGGTCGCGGGCCGTGTGCTCGAGGACGGCGACGTCGCCATCATGATGGTCGAGGCCGAGTCCACGCCGCGGACCCTGGTCCTGCTCGCCGATGAGAGCACCGGCGCGGTGTCCCCGACCGAGGAGACCGTGGCCGAGGGCCTGGAGGCCGCCAAGCCCCACATCAAGCTGCTCTGTGAGATCCAGCAGCAGGTCGCGCGCGAGGCCGCCAAGGAGACCGCCGACTTCCCGGTGTTCGCCGACTACGAGCAGGACGTCTACGATGCCCTGGCCGGAGCGGTCTCCAGCGAGCTCGCCAAGGCGCTGACGGTCGCGGGCAAGCAGGAGCGGGAGACCGAGACCGACCGGGTCAAGGCGCTGGCGGTCGAGGCGCTTGCGGCCGACTTCGAGGGCCGTGACAAGGAGGTCAGCGCCGCGTTCCGCTCGCTGACCAAGAAGCTCGTGCGTGAGCGCATCATCCGTGACGGGGTGCGCATCGACGGCCGCGGGCTCGTTGACATCCGGCGGCTGAGCGCGGAGGCGCAGGTGCTGCCCCGCGTGCATGGGTCGGCGCTGTTCGAGCGCGGTGAGACCCAGGTGCTGGGCGTGACCACGCTGAACATGCTGCGCATGGAGCAGATGATCGACACGCTCAACCCCGAGCGCACCAAGCGCTACATGCACAACTACAACATGCCGCCGTACTCCACCGGTGAGACGGGGCGGGTGGGCTCGCCCAAGCGCCGCGAGATCGGGCATGGCGCGCTTGCCGAGCGCGCGGTCATCCCGGTGCTCCCCACGCGTGAGGAGTTCCCCTACGCGATCCGCCAGGTGTCCGAGGCCATCGGCTCCAACGGCTCCACCTCCATGGGGTCGGTGTGCGCGTCCACGATGTCGCTGCTGTCCGCGGGCGTGCCATTGCGGGACATGGTCGCGGGGATCGCGATGGGCCTGATCTACGAGGGCGGCCAGTACGTCACCCTGACCGACATCCTCGGTGCCGAAGACGCATTCGGCGACATGGACTTCAAGGTCGCGGGCACCAAGGACGTCATCACGGCGCTGCAGCTCGACACCAAGCTCGGCGGAATCCCGGCCTCGGTGCTCGCCGCGGCCCTGCGCCAGGCGCGGGCGGCCCGGCTGACGATCCTCGAGGTGATGCGCGAGGCCATCGACACTCCCGCCGAGATGAGCCCGTACGCACCGCGGATCATCACGGTGAAGGTCCCGGTCGACAAGATCGGCGAAGTGATCGGCCCCAAGGGCAAGATGATCAACTCGATCCAGGAGGACACCGGAGCCGAGATCACGATCGAGGACGATGGCACGATCTACATCGGCGCCACCGACGGCCCATCGGCCGAGGCGGCACGTTCGGCCATCAACGCGATCGCCAACCCGCACATCCCCGAAGTCGGCGAGCGGTTCCTGGGCACGGTCGTGAAGACGACCACGTTCGGTGCGTTCGTGTCGCTGCTGCCCGGCAAGGACGGCCTGCTGCACATCACCCAGATCCGCAAGCTGCACGGCGGTGCCCGGATCGAGAACGTCGACGACGTGGTCAAGGTCGGCGACAAGATCCAGGTGGAGATCAGAGAAGTGGACGACCGGGGCAAGCTCTCGCTGGTTCCCGTCGAGGTCGTGGAGCGTGAGGCAGCGGCCGGGGAGTCCGGTGGTGACGACGGTGGCGGTCCATCGGGCGGCGGCCGGGACCACAACCGCGGCCACAGCCACCGCGACCGCGGTGACCGCCCCGAGCGGGACGACCACCGTGGCGGCAGCGACCAGAGTGACGGCCACCGCACCCGCCACCGCGAGCGTCGGCGCCGCGAGCAGTGAGCGCGGCGCAGCGGCGGCCGGAAGCCGCCGGAGAAGCCGTGGTCCGCACAGTCCTCCCAGGCGGCCTGCGGGTCGTCACTGAGGCGCTGCCCAGTGTCCGCTCGGCAGCGTTCGGGATCTGGGCAGGCGTCGGCTCACGCGATGAGGACCGGTCGCACGCGGGAGCCACGCACTACCTGGAACACCTGCTGTTCAAGGGCACCAGCAAGCGCACCGCGCTGGACATCTCCGCGGAGATGGACGCGGTCGGCGGGGAGATGAACGCGTTCACCGCCAAGGAGTACA
>DASYYE010000133.1:0-3002 GCA_035946955.1 Streptosporangiaceae bacterium
CGCTCGCTGGCGTCCGGACTGCGCCAGCTGCTCAGCGCGGCCGGGGACCGTCTGAGCGCCTTCGCCGAGACGGACTGGGACCGCGCGCTGGCCTGGCTGCGTCAGCGGGCCGACGTGCAGCTCGCTGACGAGCAGGAGCAGGCGGTGCGGCTTGCGCTGACCGCCAAGGTGGCGGTGCTCACCGGGGGGCCAGGCTGCGGGAAGAGCTTCACGGTACGGTCCGTGGTGCAGCTAGCCGCTGCCAAGAAGGCCAAGATCGTGTTGATGGCACCGACCGGCCGGGCGGCCAAACGGCTCAGCGAACTGACCGGACAGCCAGCAGCGACCATCCACCGGCTCCTGGAACTGCGGCCCGGCGGCGACGCCAGCTACGACAAAGACCATCCGCTCGACGCAGACCTGGTCGTGGTCGACGAGTGCTCGATGATGGACCTGATCCTGGCCAACAAGCTGGTCAAAGCCGTGCCCCCCGGCGCCCACCTGCTGCTGGTCGGTGACGTTGACCAGCTCCCCTCCGTCGGCGCTGGCCAGGTTCTGCGTGACCTGCTGGCCGCTGACTCCATCCCGCGCGTCCGCCTGACCAAGATCTTCCGCCAGGCACAGGAATCCGGCATCGTCACCAACGCACACCGCGTCAACGCAGGCCAGTTCCCCGTGCTCCGCGGCTACCCAGACTTCTTCTTCTTTCCCTGCGAGGAGACCGAACAGGCCGCCACGACCGCCGTCGATGTCGCCACACACCGCATCCCGCACAAGTTCGGGCTTGACCCGCTGCGCGACATCCAGGTCATCGCACCTATGCACCGAGGCCCAGCGGGTGCGGGCAACCTCAACCTCATGCTCCAGCAACAGCTCGCCCCCTACCGCGAGGGCCAGCCTGAACGCCGCCACGGCGGCCGGGTCTTCCGGATCGGCGACAAAGTCACCCAGCTACGCAACAACTACGAGAAAGGCGCCGCCGGCGTATTCAACGGCACCCTCGGCGTGGTAACCGCCATTACTACCGAAGACCACGTCCTCACGGTGCGCACCGACGAAGACGAGACCCTCGACTACGGGTTCGACGAGCTGGACGAACTCGCCCACGCCTACGCCATCACCATCCACCGCTCCCAGGGCAGCGAATACCCAGCAGTGGTCATCCCACTCACCACCAGCGCCTGGATGATGCTCCAACGCAACCTGCTCTACACCGCCATCACCCGCGCCAAGAAACTCGCCGTCCTCGTCGGGACACCCCGCGCCATCAGCGCGGCCGTACGCACCGCAAAGGCAGGGCAACGGCACACCGGACTGCGCCACCGGCTGGCGAGCCGGTGAGCCAGAGGGTGCCACACGCATTCCAACACGCTGGCCAACTTCTGCCCGTCCGGGGTACGCGCGAGCCCAGCCCAGCAACACCGAGATCATCAGGACAACGGGCGGCCCCAGGGATGCAGCTACCCGGCCAGATACTGATCCACCCGAGTCAGCGGCCAGCGCATCGCCGCCGATCTGGAATCTCTGCTTCTGGATTCCAGTCATGGCAGCCGACGCAGGTCTGGGATCTATTGGTGGCAGCCCCGGACGGGCAGAGGTGGACGTTGCCGTGGTGCTGGCTGGTTACCCTGGCCCGGTGGAGAAGGCCGACTGGCTGGAGCGAGCGCTGCGGGATGATCCCGGCTGGCGGTTGCGCTCCCCGCCGCCGATGGCCGAGGAGCTGCTGGTGCGCCTGGATGCCCCACCCCGCCTAGCCACCCACCTGCGGCTGGTCCACGACGTTGCCGTCGATATCACCGCCTGGACCCGACACCGCTGCCCGGACCTGGACCTCGACCATGATGCTCTGCTGTTCGGCGCCGCGACGCACGACATCGGCAAGGTGAGCCATATCGGCGAGCTCACCGGCCCCGGCTCTGAGCATGAGGAAACCGAGCGACGTCTGCTGCTGGTCGAGGGCGTCAGCCCGATCTGGCCCGTTTCGCGGCGACCCACGCCTCCTGGGCCAGCGCCGACGTCACGGCCGAGGACTTGCCCGTAAGCCTGGCCGCCAAGACCTGGAAGGACAAGCGGGTCTGTGAACTGGAGGATCTCATCGTCACAAGGCTGGCCCGGGGAAGGGCCCGCGAACCCTGGGAAGAATTCACCGCCCTGACCGGACTGCTGGAAGCCATCGGTGGCACAGCCAGCCAGGGGCTGGAGTTCCAGGCACGCTACCCGATGGCCGGCTGAAGCTGATCCTCGCAACCTCCATCGATCACAAACCGTCATCACCTGCAGTTCAGGGCGGCGCAAGTACCCGCCGTTCTGGTCGGCTTTAGTACCTTCGGTGTCAGCCCGCTGCAGCGTACAGAATTGGCCGATCGGGCGCACGCCTGTCGATGCGCCCGCCGGGCGGACGGTCCGCGTCTGTTCGGTCCGGCTGGTGTCATTCACCCACCGGCCGGTCGCGGCGATCTGCTATGAGGTCGAGCCGGTGGACGGTCCGGCGCGGATTACCGTGCAGTCCGAACTGACCGCCAACGAGCAGCTGCCACCGGCTGGCGCAGATCCCCGAGTGGCCGCGGCGCTCGAGGACCCGCTGCGCGGCGAGTACCACGACGCCACCGGAACGGCCGTGGTGCTGGTGCACAAGACCAGGCGAAGCGGGCTGCGGGTCGGCGCCGCTATGGATCACCTCGTCGACTGCCCTGCCCCGGTGCGGGCTGAGTCCCGGTTCGCGGACGGCGGCCTGGTCACCGCCGCGACGGTGCTGGCGCCGGGCCAGAAGCTGCGGGTGATCAAGTTCGGGGGTTGAAGTCCCTAGGGACACAAGCCCCGGGATTCGGTGGGTGCCTGCGAGCAAGGCCACGCCACCGCGCGCGAGCGCCTCTCGATCCCCGCGCGGGCAATGCGGTCACATCGACGTGGCGAGAATGTCGTCACGATCACCTCGATACAGCCCCGCTCAACCAACTCGGCCAGGGCAATGATGCACAGCGCCCGGGATCTTCAAACCCGGCTCCGCATCGACCTCGCCATCC
>DASYYE010000134.1:0-15318 GCA_035946955.1 Streptosporangiaceae bacterium
TGTGCGCCCGCTGCCAGCGGCTGGCCGCTGAGCTGGGTGATGAGCTGCCGGTCAGCTGGCGGCAGCCCGCCGACCGGTACGGCGAGAAGCTCGCCACCCCCGACACCAGCGTCGGGGACCTGATCGGCGACATCGACCCGGTGAAGGTCGCCGAGGGCCGGACCCTGGGCGACCCCGAGACCATCCACTTCGGCCTGGTTCCCCGGACGAACCGGGGCATCTTCTGCCTCAACGAGCTCCCCGACCTGGCCGAGCGCATCCAGGTGGCCCTGCTCAATGTGCTCGAGGAGCGTGACATCGGCATCCGCGGCTATTCGCTGCGGCTCCCGCTCGACCTCGTGCTCGTCGCCAGCGCCAACCCCGAGGACTACACCAGCCGCGGACGGATCATCACCCCGCTCAAAGACCGGTTCGGCTCGGAGGTCCGCACCCACTACCCGCTCACGCTCGCGGGCGAACTCGCACTGATCCACCAGGAGGCCGCCGTCCCTGGCGGCGGGGGTGAGGCCAGCGCCGCACTGCCTGACCACCTCGCGGAAGTCATCGCCCGCTTCACCCGCCTGGTGCGTGCCTCGCCCGCGGTGGACTCGCGGTCTGGCGTGTCGGCCCGGTTCGCGATCGCCGCGGCCGAGGCAGCCTCCGCGTCCGCGGCCCGCCGTGCCGCCCTGGTGGGCGAGGCACAGCCGGTGGCCCGCATCAGCGACCTCCCCCCGGTCGTCGCCACGCTGCGGGGCAAGGTCGAGTTCGAAGTCAGTGAGGAGGGCCGGGAGGAGGAGGTGCTCGAGCACCTGCTGCGCCGGGCCACACACGACACATTCCGTGCCCGGCTCGGCAGCGTCGACCTCGGCGGCCTGCTCGCGGTCTTCGAACAGGGCGGGACGGTCACCTCCGGCGACCTCGTCCCCGCGAGCGCCATCCTGGCGTCCGTGGGTGAGGTGCCCGGGCTCGCCAAGATCATGGGACACCTGGGGATGGACGGCAGCGAGTCCCTGGGCCACGCCGCCGCGGCCGTGGAGTTCGCATTGGAAGGGCTCTACCTGATGCGCCGGCTGTCCAAGGACGCGGTGGACGGCCAGGCCGTCTACCGCACCTGAGGTTGCAAGGGGGCGCGGGTGCCTGGATACCGCTACCAGAGGTACCACGACGGACCTGACCCGCTCGCGCCTCCCTACGATGCCCGCGGCGCACTCGATGAGATGGGCGAGCAGGTGCTCGCAGGCGCCGACCCCGGCAGCGCCCTGCGTGACCTGCTGCGGCGTGGCATGCTGGGCCGCCGGGGCTTGGACGACCTGCAGCGCCGGGTGGCCGAGCGCCGCGCCGAGATCCGCGGCCGGGGACGCCTCGACGGCATCCTGGAACAGGCCAGAGCACTGCTGGACACCGCGATCGGCCTGGAACGGGCGGAACTCTTCCCAGACCCAAGCGACGACGCGCGGATGCGCGAGGCGGAACTCGACTCGGTACCCGCCGACACCGCCCAGGCCATCCGGCACCTGGCCAGCTACTCCTGGCGCTCACCCGCCGCAGCGGCCGCCTTCGAGAAGCTCAAGGACCTGTTGCGCCGGGAGGTGCTGGACAGCCAGTTCCGCGGCATGAAGGACGCCCTGTCCCACCCCGACCCGGACGCGCTGCAACGGGTCAAGGAGATGCTCGCCGAGCTGAACGGCATGCTCGACGCGGATGCGCGCGGTGAGCACACCCAGGAGGACTTCGAGCGGTTCATGGCGCGCTACGGGGACTTCTTCCCGGACTCCCCCGCCGACCTGGCCGAACTCGTGGACTCGCTCGCCCGCCGCGCCATGGCGGCGCAGCGGCTGATGTCTTCGCTCAGCCCGGACCAGCAGGCGGAACTCGCCGCGCTCATGGAGGCAGCCCTGACCGACGCCGGGGTGGCCGACGAGATGGCCAGGCTCGGCGACGCGCTGCGGGCACGCCGTCCGGACATCGACCAGGCGGGCTGGGGCACGGAGACCATGACCGGGGAGGACCCGCTCGGCCTGGGGGACGCCACCAGTGCCGTCGCGGACCTCGCCGACCTGGCGGAACTCGAGGCGGCGCTGAGCCAGGACTACCCGGGTGCACGCCTGGACGACGTCGACGAAGAAGCGGTCCGCCGGGCACTCGGACGTCAGGCCGTGGACGATCTGGACGCGCTGCGCCAGACCGAGCGCGAACTGGAACGCCAGGGCTACCTGCAACGCAACGCGGGCAAGCTCGAACTGACACCCAAGGCGGTCCGCAGGCTCGGTGAGACGGCACTACGGCGGATCTTCGCCGACCTGGCCGAGGGCCGGGGCGGTGACCACGACCAGCCCGACGCGGGCCAGGCCGGTGAGCTCACGGGCGCCACCAGGCAATGGCACTTCGGGGACGAGCAGGCGATCGACACACCCGCCACGTTGCGCAATGCGCTGCTGCGCCAGGCGGCCAGCCGGCCGGTCGCGGCAGCGGATGGCGGCGGGCAACGGGTCAGCCTGTCACCGGAGGACTTCGAGGTCGCCGAGACCGAACAGCGCACTGCCGCAGCAGTGTGCCTGCTGGTGGACCTGTCCTACTCGATGGCTCTGCGCGGTACCTGGGGGGCGGCGAAGCAGACGGCCCTGGCGCTGTACGCGCTGGTGCGCAGCCGCTTCCCACAGGACTGCCTGCAGGTGGTGGGGTTCTCGAACTATGCGAGGGAACTGCGCGAGACCGAGCTCGCCGGGCTCGGCTGGGACATGGTCCAGGGCACCAACCTGCACCACGCACTCGTGCTGGCCGGACGCTACCTGGACCGGCGTCCGGAGCACGACCCTGTGGTGCTCATCGTGACCGACGGCGAGCCCACCGCCCACCTGCGCCGAGACGGGCAGTCGTGGTTCGACTGGCCGCCCGCACCTGAGACGCTCGAACTGACCCTCGCCGAGGTGGACAAGATGACGAGGCGGCGGGCCACGCTCAACATCTTCATGCTCGCCGACGACGAACGATTGACCGCATTTGTCAACGAAGTAGCAAGGCGCAATGGCGGGCGCGTGCTGCGGGCCCAGACCGACCGGCTGGGAGAATTCGTGGTCAGAGACTTCCTGCGTGCCCGCAGGGGGGCGATCAAGCGGTAGATTCTCCCCTTGCGGGTAACCCTTCCATATCATGCCGGCACAGCTACGGCACCCTGTAGTAGCGTTCGGCAGTTACTAACGATGAGCTGGCCGGAGCAGCGGCAGGCTCGCAAGGCCCGCACATCCATCTAGGAGGATCACGTGAGTTCCACCAGCGCGTCCGGCGGACGGTCATCCGGCAAGATGATCGCCGTCATCGTCCTCGGCGTCATTGCCCTCGTGAGCATCGTGGCCGCCATCATCTTCTTCGTGGAGCCGGCCCACTCGCTGCCGGCCTTCATGGGCCAGATCAAGTTCAACGGCCACAACCACGCACGTGCCTACGGCACCCGCCCGCTGCACGGGGCGGCCGCGCTGGTGCTCGCCGTGGTGTGCCTGGTCGGTGCCTGGTTCGTCAACCGGGGTGGCAAGGCCGCCAACTCCAGCAGCGCTAGCAACACGGTGGACGCTGGCAGCCGCAATTAGGTCTGTCCCTCCGCCGGGACAGCGCACCCCTGATGATCCCCTGGCACCCGTGGTGCCAGGGGATCTTGGCTGAACGCCCTAGGATGTCTTGACATGTCCTTCACCGACCGAGTGTTGCTCTGGCTCCACATCGCGTTCGCGGTCTTCGCCATCGGCCCGGCCACGGCCGCGATCATGTCAACCCCGCGCCAGATCCGGGCTCGCAACGTTGCCGTGGTCCGTCACCTGCTGCGGAGCACCCGGGTGTACTCGGTGCTCACGCTGGGCGTCGCGATCTTCGGCGGGGTGCTTGGCGAGGCAAAGCATGAGCTCGGCAAGGTATGGCTGACGGTTTCGATGACGTTGTTCGTGGTGGCCCTGGTGTGCCTGGTGCTCATCATGCGGGACCAGACCCGGGCCATCGTCGCACTGGAGTCGTCAGCCAGTGACGAGGCCCTCGCTGTCGCGGCCGCCTCACCGCCGCCCGCCAAACCCGTCCTGGCTGGGCCAGACGGTGCCGCCGCGCCCGGCGGCACCGACACCCCGGCGGCCAAGCCTGACCCCGCCACCCCCTCCCAGGTGGCGAACGTGGAGCGCGGGCGCATTGCCTCCCTCGGCGGGATCGTGGGCCTGATCTGGCTGGCGATCCTGGTGCTGATGGTCTGGCAGCCCTGACTCTGCTGGTCCCGCTCGCCTCTGGGCGCCCGAGGTCGCCGTCTTCCTTCCTCGCTCCCGCGCTCGCTGCGCTCGCTTCTCGCTCGTCAGTCCAGACGGCGCCGCGCCCTTCGGCTCGCGGGAGGTGTCCTCAGCCGAGGGCGTAGCGCAGGTCTGCCAGCAGGTCCTCGCAGGACTCGATACCGACCGACAGGCGGACCAGGTCGGGGGGGACCGCCAGCGGGGAGTCCGCGGCCGAAGCATGCGTCATGCGGTGCGGGTGCTCGATCAGCGACTCCACTCCCCCGAGCGACTCGCCCAGGGTGAACAAGCGGGTGCGCCCGCATACCGCGACAGCCGCCTCCTCGCCGCCGCGGACCTGGAACGACACCATGCCGCCGAAGCCACGCATCTGCTTGGCCGCGGTCTCATGGCCGGGGTGGGCAGGCAGTCCCGGGTAGAGCACGCGCGTCACCTGCGGGTGGCCGGCCAGCAGGTCCGCGGCCCGCGCGGCATTGTGGCTGTGACGGTCCATCCGGACCGCCAGGGTCTTGATGCCACGCAGGGTGAGCCACGCATCGAACGGCCCAGCCACGGCGCCCGTCGCGTTCTGGCCGAACGCGAGGCGCTCGCCCAGTTCCGGGTCGGCTACCACGAGCGCCCCACCGACCACGTCGGAATGCCCGCCCAGGTACTTGGTGGTCGAGTGGACGACCACGTCGGCGCCCAGTGCCAACGGGCTCTGCAGGTACGGCGAGGCGAACGTGTTGTCCACGACCAGCAGTGCCCCCGCCTGCCTGCACTCCTGCGCCACCGCGGCGATGTCCACGATGGACAGCAGCGGGTTGGTCGGGGTCTCCACCCAGACAACCCGGGCACGCTGGGTCTGGAGGGACTGCCTGAGCGCTATGGGGTCAGACACCGCCACCGGGCAGTAGCTGACCTGCCACCGCGAGAAGACCTTGTCGAACAACCGGTAGGTGCCGCCATAGGCGTCGTGCGGGATGACCACGTGGTCGCCGGGCGCGCACACGGTACGGAGCAGGCAGTCCTCGGCCGCCATCCCCGAGGCGAACGCGAGCGCACGCGCCCCGCCCTCCAGTGCGGCGAGACACTCCTCCAGGGCATGCCGCGTCGGGTTGGCCGTCCGTGAGTATTCATAACCCGCGCGCAGCCCACCCACCCCGTCCTGGGCGTAGGTGGACACCTGGTAGATCGGCGGGACCACCGCACCGGTGGCCGGGTCCGGTTCCTGGCCCGCATGGATCGCGAGCGTCTCGAAGCTGCCCATCTGGCCTCCAGCAGCCGCTGGCCCGCTCATGAGGCACCTGCCGCGAGGAAGGTGAGCACGTCCTGGCGGGTGATCATGCCTTGCGGGCGGCCGTCCACCAGGACGACGGCGGCGTCGGCCTTTTCCAGCGCGGCCACGGCCCGGCTCACCTGCTCTCCTGACCCGACCATGGGCAGCGGCGGGGACATGTGGTCCCCCACCGGGTCAGTGGCACTGGCCCGGCCTGACACGAGCGCGTCGAGCAGGTCGCGTTCGACCACCGAACCAACCACCTCGGCCACCATCACCGGCGGCTCCTCCTTCATCACCGGGAGCTGAGACACGCTGTACTCACGCAGGATGGCGATGGCAGCACCCACTGTCTCATCGGGATGGGCGTGCACGAACGCCGGGAGGCCCGCCTGCTTGCGCGCGAGGACATCGGCGATCTTGGGCTCTTGCGTCTGGGCGGCGAGGAACCCGTAGTCGGACATCCACTCGTCATTGAAGATCTTCGACAGGTAGCCGCGGCCGCCGTCGGGCAGCAGGACCACGACCACGGCGCCTGGTCCAGCGGCGGCTGCGGCCCGCAGCGCCGCGACCACCGCCAAGCCACATGAGCCGCCTGTCAGCAGACCCTCCTCCCGGGCGAGCCTGCGGGTCATGAGGAACGAGTCGGCGTCGCTGACCGCGATCACCTCATCGCAGACCCGGGGGTCATAGGTCTGCGGCCAGATGTCCTCGCCCACTCCCTCGACCAGGTAGGGACGGCCCGTGCCGCCGGAGTACACCGATCCCTCCGGGTCGGCGCCGATGACCTTCACCCTGCCCCGGGACACCTCTTTGAGGTAGCGGCCCGCGCCGGTGATCGTGCCGCCGGTGCCGATGCCGGCGACGAAGTGCGTTACCTTCCCGGCGGTCTGTTCCCAGACCTCCGGGCCGGTGGTGTGGTAGTGCGAGGCGGGGTTCTCGGAGTTGGAGTACTGGTCGGGCTTCCAGCCGCCGGGGGTCTGGGCCGCCAGCCTGGTCGAGACCGAGTAGTAGGAGTCCGGGTGGTCCGGCGCCACCGCCGATGGGCAGACCACGACCTCTGCCCCATATGCGCGGAGCACACCGATCTTGTCCTGGGCGACCTTGTCGGGGCAGACGAAGATGCAGCGGTACCCCTTTTCCGCGGCCACGATCGCCAGCCCCACACCGGTATTGCCGGAGGTCGGCTCGATGATGGTGCCGCCCGGGCGCAACAGGCCTTCCTTCTCGGCGGCCGTCACCATGCGCAGTGCGATCCGGTCCTTGACCGACCCACCGGGGTTGAAGTACTCCACTTTCGCAAGCACCTGGGGTGCCTGGCCCGCCTCCCCGAGACCCGCGTCGCCGGGGCCCAGCCCGGCGGTGACCCGCCGCAGGCGAAGCAGTGGGGTGTTGCCGACAAGCTCGAGCAGCGATTCATGGACTTGCACCGCAGGACCTCCCAACAGGCTTTGGCCCACGTCATCGGGGGCGCGCCCGACCCACAGACGCTACCGGACACTGCGTACACCTCCCTTCCCGCCCCTCAGGCCGCGCATTTCCATGATCGTGAAGACTTTCAGTCATATTGACTGACAGACCTTCAGGATCATGGAAATCGGTCCTCGCCGGGGGGGTGGCTTGAGCTACTGGCGAGTAACCTGTGTGGGGGTTACCGTTGACCTTGAGTTGTCAGTCGGCACAGAAACTAGGAGCCACCATGCCCGAGGCCGTGATCGTCGCTACCGCCCGGTCCCCCATCGGGCGGGCCTTCAAGGGATCCATGACCACCATCCGGCCCGACGACCTGACGCGCCAGATGGTCGAGGCGGCACTCGCCAAGGTGCCAGCGCTGGACCCCACTGAGATCTGCGACCTCATGCTGGGCTGCGGCCTGCCCGGTGGTGAGCAGGGCTTCAACATGGCCCGCGTGGTCGCCATCATGATGGGCCTCGACAAAGTCCCCGGCACGACCGTCACCCGGTACTGCTCGTCGTCGCTGCAGACGACCAGGATGGCCTTCCACGCCATCAAGGCCGGGGAAGGCGACGTGTTCGTGTCGGCGGGCGTCGAGTGCGTGAGCCGCTTCGCCACCGGCAGCAGCGACAGCTGGCCGGACACCCACAACCCGGTCTTCGCCGAGGCCGAGGCACGCACCGCGGCACACACCGAGGAAGGTGCGCCCTCCTGGCATGACCCACGCGAGGACGGCGCCGTACCCGACATCTACATCGCGATGGGACAGACCGCCGAGAACGTCGCCCAGTTGCGCGGGATCACCCGCCAGGAGCAGGACGAGTTCGGGGTGCGGTCACAGAACCTGGCTGAGAAGGCGCTCGCCAACGGGTTCTGGCAGGGCGACATCACCCCGGTCACCCTGCCCGACGGCACGGTGCTCAGCGCCGACGACGGGCCACGGCCCGGTACGACCCTGGAGAAGGTGGCGCAGCTCAAGCCCGCCTTCCGCCCAGATGGCACCGTGACCGCGGGCAACTGCTGCCCGCTCAATGACGGCGCCGCGGCCGTGGTCATCATGAGTGACGCCAAAGCGGCCAGCCTCGGCATCACACCGCTCGCGCGGATCGTCGCCACCGGCGTCGGGGCACTGTCTCCGGAGATCATGGGCCTTGGGCCGGTGGACGCGTCGCGGCAGGCACTGGCCCGGGCGGGCATGGCCATCAGTGACATCGACCTCGTCGAGATCAACGAGGCATTCGCCGCCCAGGTGATCCCGTCCTACCGCGAGCTCGGGATCGACATCGACCGGCTGAACGTCAACGGCGGCGCGATCGCGGTCGGGCACCCGTTCGGCATGACCGGTGCCCGGATCACCTCCACGCTCGTGAACAGCCTGGCGTTCCACGACAAGACGTTCGGCCTGGAGACCATGTGCGTGGGCGGCGGCCAGGGAATGGCGATGGTCCTGGAGCGGCTGTCCTGACCAGGACATCACTCCGATCAGACACCTCTTCGTCATCTCTTCCTCAGAAGACGGTCCCCGGGGGGTTGCCACCGGCCCGACCGTAGTGCAGTCTCAACAGGAAGAGGAGTCCCGCCTTGGAGGTGCCAGTTGACACTGAACCACTCCTTGCAAACGCACCGAAACCTGATCGCGCGCATCCCGTCCGTCACCGGACGTGGCCTCCCGGAGTGGTTTGAGAGTCTCGAATCTGGCCCCGCTTTCCTGCGCACCGACGAGCGCGCGCACTGGCTCGCCGACGAGCACGGCCTGTCACACGGCTACGCGACCGCCATCGTGCACGAGTACGAAGTGCAACGCAGGAGCAGACTCTACGCCTGACATGGACCTAGCTCGGGCCAGGGAGTTCATTCGCGCCCACCATCGGGCGGTCCTGGCCACTTTCCGGGCTGACGGGCGACCGCAACTCTCCCCGGTGCTGTGTGCCGTCGACGATGACGGCCGGGTACTGGTCAGCACCAGGGAGCCCGCCCTCAAGACAAAGAACCTGCGGCGAGACCCGCGCGCAAGCCTGTGCGTGTTCACCAACGGCTTCTTTGGCGACTGGGTCCAGGTGGAGGGCGAAGCCGAGGTCATCTCCTTGCCCGGGGCCATGGACGTCCTGGTGGACTACTACCGTCGCGTCGCTGGTGAGCACCCCGACTGGGACGACTATCGCGCGGCCATGACCCGGGACCGCCGCGTGGTGCTGCGCGTCCACCTGACCCGCGCCGGCCCGACCGTGAGTGGCTGACCGCCCGCGACCGGAGGCGAGCAGGGCCAGCAGGTCAGACGTGACTGGTACACGTCCGTTTCTGGGCCAATCGGCGCGGCCGGCGTGGCGCGTGTGCCAGTTACGTTCCTCCAGTCACACGGTTCCCTTCCCGGGAGGCCGTGATCATTCTTAGCCGATTCGCCAGTTCTCATACCTGAACCGACCGTCAGTTCGGAAAAATATGAATCACAATCGATTGCTACAGTTCGGTACACGCGGCGCGGGCAACCGGGTACGTGCCCCCGGTCGGAGTCGAACCGACACTGGGGACCCTTTTAGGGGGCCGGCCTCTTCCCTTGGGCTACGGGGGCTGGGTCATGATACCCCGGTGAGTCCGAACCATTCTTCGTCAGGTGAATAGAGGGGAGAAAGCTCCACCATAGTTCAGATTTCCAATTCTGCGGTTCGGCTCGTGAATGCGAAGCGTGACCCTTTTGCTGTCCTTGGCTCGTCTTGGACACGTTGAGTAGCCGAGCTTACTCCGCCGCCCCGCTGCCGGTGCCAGCCCACTCAACTGCCCGCCCGAACACATCGTCGAGCATCGCCGGAGTGACCCGGCCAGTGAAGGTGTTCTGCTGACTGGGGTGGTAGCAGCCGAGCAGCAGCATCCGGCCGAGCACGACCTCGGCCCCATGGCCGAACCGCGGCCTGGGCCGGGGCAGCACGTGGCCTGCCGAGCCGAGCATCCGCCAGGCCGACTGCCAGGCGAACGCGCCCAGGCACACCACGGCACGGACATCCGGGGCGACGAATGCGAACTCGGCCGCCAGCCAGGGGGCGCAGGTGTCCCGTTCCGCTACCGACGGCTTGTTGGCCGGTGGTGCGCACCGAACCGCCGCGACCACGCGCGCGCTGATCAGCCGCTGCCCGTCGCCCGCGGTGACCGATGTCGGGGCGGCGGCCAGGCCACACCGGTGCAGCGAGGCGAACAGGACGTCGCCACTGCGGTCGCCGGTGAACACCCGCCCGGTCCGGTTCCCGCCGTGGGCGGCTGGCGCCAGCCCCATGACCAGCACCCGGGGGTGGTCGTCGCCCCAGCCGGGCACCGGCCGTCCCCAGTAGCGCTCGGCGCGGGAGGAGGCCCGCTTGGTCCTGGCGACGTCCTCACGCCACTGCACGAGCCGGGGGCAGGCCCGGCACACCGACTGCCTCGCCTCGAGCTCGCTGAGGCTGCCAGCCGCAGCGGCGAGGGTACGGACACCGGCGGCGTCGTGCGCGACCACTGTCGTGGCGCTGGCCGGGTCTCCCGGCCAGCCCGTGCCGGGCGGCACCGGTGAGTCCGCGGCGGATGGTACCGGGCTGCCAGCGCTGGACGGGACCGGTACGCCGGTCACGGATGCCCGTTCCCGGCCATGGACCAGGCGATGCCGTCGAGGATGTCGTGCTCGCTCACCAGCACCTCCGCGAGCCCGAACCGCGCCATGGTCAGTGCCAGGATGAGCGACCCGCCGCCGATCACGTCCACGCGGCCGGCATGCATGGGCCCGAGGTCCTGCCGCTGCGTCCTGGTCATCCCCAGCAGCCGGTCCGCCTGTGCACGGACCGCCTCGGCGCTGACCCGGGTGTGGTGGATGAGGGCAGGGTCGTAGCCGGTCATGCCCAGCGCGAGCGCCGCGACGGTGGTCACCGAACCGGCGAGTCCCACGAGCGTGCGGGCCTCGCTGGCCGGGACGGTGGCCGCCACCTTGTCCAGTGCGGCCTCGATGTCGCAAGACGCCGCAGCGACCTCAGCGGCCGTCGGGGGGTCGCCGTGGAGGTGGCGTTCGGTGAGCCGCACACAGCCGATGTCCACGCTGGCGGCCGCCGTCACGGACGCGGCGTTGCCGAGCACGAACTCGGTCGAGCCGCCGCCGATGTCTACGACCAGGTACGGCTGGGGCAGCGAGTCCGCCAGTTCGGCGGTGGCCCCGACGAAGGACAGCCGGGCCTCCTCCTGCCCGCTGAGCACCTCGGGCTTGACGCCGAGGACACCGACTGCCCCGGCCACGAACTCCGCCGCATTGGCCGCGTCGCGGGTCGCGCTGGTCGCGACCATCCGCACCGCCGACACCGACGCGGCGTCGATCGCGGCCCGGTAGGAAGCCAGCATGCGCATCGTCCTGGCCAGCGCCTGCGGCGCGAGCCTGCCGGTGGCGTCCACACCCTGGCCGAGCCGCACGATCTCCATCCGGCGGTCCACATCGGTAAGCACACCGCTGGCCGGGTCCACGTCGGCGATCAGGAGCCGCAGTGAGTTGGTACCACAGTCCACCACGGCCACCCGAGTGGCGCGGCCTGCGCTCACACGCACGGGCCCGCCTCCCACCAGGGCCCCACGGCGTCAAGCGCCTCCCTGCCCAGCGGGTTGGCTCCTGGCACGGCGAGCTCATGGGCGGCCAGCGCGTGCAGGCACTTGACCCGATTGGGCATGCCGCCAGCGCTCTGGGTGCCAGGTGGCAGCGGCTCCACCCCGGCGGCCTGGGCCGCCCGGTCGCGGCGGCGGACGTAGTCGTGGTGGGCGGCCAGGTAGCCCTGCCGTAGCACGGGGTCTTCGGCAAGCCGCTGCTGCATGCGGGACATGATGCCGCCAGCTTCCAGCCGGCCGACCGCCGACACGGCGCGTGGGCAGGTCAGGTAGAACAGCGTGGGGAACGGGGTGCCGTCGGCGAGCCTGGGGGCGGTCTCGACGGCGTCGGGCAGGCTGCAGGGACAGCGGTGCGCGACGCGGAGAGCCCCCCGGGGCGTCCGCCCGAGCTGGCTGGCCACCACGTCCTCGTCAGCCCTCACCGCACCCTCAGAGCCCCCCAGCGGGCTCACTGCGCACCGCCGTGGTCGGCGGCATGGACCGACTGCCACAGCCGTTCGTACCAGGGCTGGAGTTTCGCCGTGGCAACCGGGGCACCGTGACCGGAGCCGCTCCCGATCACCACGTAGCAGGTGTCCCCGCGCATGCACAGGTACAGCCTGTCCCGGGCGAGCTGCTCGACGTAGGCGGGGTCGGCCAGGCGCCGTTGCTCGGTCTGCAGGTGCCGCAACTGGAGCAGGATCGTCTGGCGCTGGGCCAGGAGCTGGTCGATCTGCCGGCGCTGCGCGATGTACTCCCGCACCGGGTAGGCCAGGCTGAGGGCAATGGCGCAGACCACTACGGCGAGTACCGCGGTCCTGCTGGTGAACAGGGTCCGCTCGGGCCGCCGTGCGGCAGGCCCCGCGCCCCCTGGCCCGGCCATCACTGGTCCAGGTGCGCCCGGGGGAAGGCAGCGGCCCCTGCATAGCTTGCCGCGTCGTCGAGCATCTCCTCGATCCTCAGCAGCTGGTTGTACTTGGCGACACGCTCTGAGCGGGCGGGCGCGCCCGTCTTGATCTGCCCGCCGTTGATGGCCACTGCCAGATCGGCGATGGTGGTGTCTTCCGTCTCCCCGGAACGGTGGGAGATCATGCACGCGTACCCGCTGCGGTGCGCCAGCGACACCGCGTCCAGTGTCTCGGTGACCGTGCCGATCTGGTTCACCTTGACCAGCAGCGCATTCGCCGTGTGGTTCCCGATGCCACGGCGCAGCCGCTCCGGGTTGGTGACGAATATGTCGTCGCCGACGATCTGGACCCGGTCGCCGAGTGCGGCGGTGAGCGCCTGCCAGCCGTCCCAGTCCTCCTCGAAGAGGGGGTCTTCCAGCGACACGAGCGGGTAGGCGTCCAGCCACTGTCCGTAGATCTGGGTCATCTCCTCCGATGTCCGGGCGCCGCCGTCGAAGCGGTACGCGCCGTCGGCGTGGAACTCACTCGCGGCGGCGTCCACCGCCAGGGCGATGTCAAGCCCTGGCGTGTACCCGGCCTTGCCGATCGCCTCCAGGAGGAGGTCGAGCGCTGCCCGGTTGCTGGTGAGGTCCGGGGCGAAGCCGCCCTCGTCACCGACACCGGTGGAAAGCCCGTGCTGCTTGAGGACGCCTTTGAGCGCGTGGTAGGTTTCCGCTCCCCAGCGCAGCGCCTCCGAGAAGGTGGACGCGCCTACAGGCGCGATCATGAACTCCTGGATGTCGACGTTGTTGTCAGCGTGGGCCCCGCCGTTGAGGACGTTCATCATCGGCACCGGCAGGACGTGGGCGTTGGGGCCACCGAGGTAGCGGAAGAGCGGCAGCTCGGCGGACTGGGCCGCGGCCTTGGCCACCGCCATGCTGACTGCCACGATGGCGTTCGCGCCGAGCCGGGACTTGTCCGGGGTGCGGTCGAGGTCGACCATGGCCTGGTCGATCAGGCGCTGGTCGTCCGCGTCGTAGCCGAGCAGCTCGGGCTGGATCTCGTCGAGGACGGCCTGCACCGCCTTGGTGACGGCCTTGCCGCCGTAGTCGTCACCGCCGTCGCGCAGTTCCACCGCTTCGAACGCACCGGTGGACGCACCGCTGGGGGCAGCGGCCCGGCTGATCGTGCCGTCGTCCAGCACGACCTCGGCCTCCAGGGTGGGGTTTCCCCGCGAGTCCAGGATCTGCCGGGCGTGGACAGCATCAATGGCGGCCAACTCAAGACTCCTGACGTGTCTGCACCGTTTCCAAGTGGAGCCTAGTGGAGCCTCAGCAACCGCGTGCGCCGGCCACGCCGTTGGTCCAGGACCGCGGCGGCCGACCGGGAGCCTGGCCGGCCGCCGCGGACATCAGCCTGGTGAGTTACCGGGGAGCGATGGCGATCGAGTTCGGGTACAAGCCCACCTTGATCGGAGGCAGGGCCGTGTTGGTCGCCGTCCGGATCGGGACCACCGCGCCGGAACCTATAGCCGTGACGTAGGCGGTCTTGCTGTCCGGCGTGAAAGCTACGGCCATATCCAGGGCCCCACCCGGCCCGAGCGTGATCGGGGGCAGGGCCGTGTTAGTGGCGGTCCGGATCGCGGTCACCACGTCCAAGTTTCCGGTGACGTAGGCGGTCTTGCCGTCCGGGCTGATCGTGATGTCCAGGTCGTAGGGGCCGTTCCCGATCTTGATCGGCGACAGGGCCGTGTTGGTGGCGGTGTCGATCGGCGTCACCAGGCCGGAAAACTGACTGACGACGTAGAGGGTCCTGCCGTCGGGGGTGATGGCGATGTCCGCTGGGCCGTAGTGGACCTTGATCGGGCGCAGCGCGGTGTTGGTGGCTGTGCGGATCGGGATCACCGAGTTGCCGTCCATGACGTAGGCGGTCTTGCCGTCCGGGGTGACCGCGATGTCCACGGGGAAGCCCTTGACCTTGATCGGGGGCAGGGCCGTGTTGGTGGCGGTCCGGACCGGTGTCACCGCGTTGTATGCGGTCACGTAGACGGTCTTGCCGTCCGGGGTGACGGCGAGGGCCGATGGGGCATCCCCGACGTTGATCGGGGGCAAGGCCCTGTTGGTGGCGATGTTGATCGGTGTCAGTTCGCCGTGCCGGGCGGTGGCGATCACGTAGGCGGTCTTGCTGTCCGGGGTGAACACGATGTGATTTGGGAACCCCCCGACCTTGATCGCGGGCAGGGCCGTGTCACTGGCGACGCGGATGGGCGTCACGGTTCCCCGGTTGCTGTTGATGGGCGCGTTGAGGACGTAGGCGGTCCTGCAGTCCGGGGTGACCGCGATGAGCTGAGGGTTCGGCCCGACCTTGATCCGGGGCAGGGTCGTGTTGGTGACCGTGTTGATCGGCGTCACCGTGCGCGCCCCCGAGCTGAGGGCATATGCGGTCAGCGGGTGCCGCGGGCCCGGCAGGGGGCAGCGCCCGCCAAGGGCGGCAGCGCCGTGACCGTCCCGCATTGACACCGCGAGGTGGGCCGGTGAACTCGCACCAGAGCTATGGACCGCGGCGACTGATACCTGGGCACCGGCCAGCACCACCGCGGCTGCGGCAGCGGCCAGCGGTACCACCCGGCCCGGCCACCGGTGCCCCAGCCGGGCCGTGGTGGCCAGCCAAAGCGCTGCGGTCCGGCTGGCGGTTGAGCGTCCTTGTGGCGCCGAAGGCGGCGTGTTGGTCATGTCATCCTCTCGGGGTCAGGATTAGGCCGGAGTTGCTGTAGCTCTCTGTAGGCATTGCCGTCTTGAGGTGCTGAAGGCTGTTGGCTGCGACTGTCGTATGTAGCCACGAAGTTTGCGTGTTGATCCCGTGCCTGCCGGGGCCTGCTGACTATGGTCCTGGTTATGGT
>DASYYE010000135.1:0-2310 GCA_035946955.1 Streptosporangiaceae bacterium
CGGGGTGAGCTGGCCGTTTTCGACCACGCCTGCCTTCAGCCATCCGGCGATCGGTTCCCTGGCGGGGAACGTGCCGAGCTGGCCGAGGAGGTGATCGTGGCCGATCCGGTCGAACGCCGCTGCCAGGTCCGCGTCGAGCACCCACCGGCGGGCCGGGCTGGCGCCCTTGGCGACCTGGTAGATGGCCTCGATCGCGTCGTGGCAGCCGCGGCCGGGCCGAAAACCATACGACCTCGGCTCGAACCGCGCTTCCCACTCCGGTTCCAGCGCACTGGCCACCCGCGCTTGCTGCACGCGGTCGGCGATCACCGGGATACCGAGCGGGCGCTGCTTCCCGCTGGCCTTAGGGATATACACCCGCCGGACCGGCCGGGCCGTCCACGGCCTGGCCCGGTGCTGCACCCAGCCGGCCAGGTCAGCCCGGGCCTGCGGGGTCAGCACCACCTCCCCGTCAACACCCGCTGTCCGGCGGCCAGCATTGAGCTCGGTCACCCGCCGCACACTAACCAGCGTGTTCGACCGCGACCGCAGCATCAGCTTCTGCAGACTGCGGACCTTCTTAAGGTCCCCCGCCTGCGACGCCGTGAAGATCCGCTGCCGCAGCCGCCGTACATTCCCCTCGGCCGCACGCCAGTCCACCACGTGCCAGCCAGAAGGCTCGTCCTCCGGTCCGTTCGCCACAGCAGCCGCCGCGGCGTCCAACTTGCCCTTCGGTTCCAGCGTCCTTGCCATCGTCATTCCCCACGGGCTCACCTGACCCGCGTCAGCGCCCTTTCGGGCCCGGGCACCAGCCCGGTATCCGGCCAGTTATCCACGACGGCCAGCGGAGGGGCCAGCCATGCGTCCTGGTTTCCTGCTGCCTTTCGGCCACCGGCATTCGCTTGTCGGGTCATCCTGTTCCCGCCCGGGAACTGGGCCTTCCCTTACGGTCGGCTTACCGGGCACTGCGCCCGGACCCGGACGGGTAGGGTCGGACCAGGGCGCGGTGCCAGTATTTCGACCGGCCCGTCTCCCTGGCCCGCCCTCCGCACCCGGCGTGCCCATTACTGAGCACCGGGCGCTCCGCAAGCCGCGCCGGGTGCCGTGGCGTTCCTCATGTCGCGCTCGGCCACGGTCTGGGGATCTGCTCTCCCCGGTAGCGGTAGCGTTCGGTGTGCACCGCCGCCGGGTTGAATAGGACCACGTTGCCGTGAGCGGGCCACCCGTCTCCTTTGCTATAACGGCGCCGGAGTTGCCTCCGCGGGGTGCGTCGGTGTTTGCGCCCGATCCACCGGATCACCTGGAGCCATAGGTAGTGGCGCAGATAGCCGAAGGTGGCGCTTGAGCACCCGTACTTGAAGTAGGCGGTCCAGCCGCGCAGCATCGAGTTGAGCCGATGCAGCAAGACTTCGAGCGGCAGGTTCGTGTTCTGCCAGCATGCGGCCTTCACCTTGGCCATGACGGCGTGCAGCGCCTTCTTGGCCGGATAGACGTAGACGTAGTGCTTGCTGGTGCCCCGCTTGCGGTGACGCTGGATGCGCCAGCCGAGGAAGTCGAGGCCCTCGTCGATGTGGGTGATTAAGGTCTTCTCCGGTGACAGGCGCAAGCCCATGCCCGACAAGACCTCCGCTATCTCCACCCGCATGGCTTCGGCGTGTGCCCTGGTGCCCGAAATCGCGAGCACCCAGTCGTCCGCGTACCTGATGAGCCGGTAGTTGGGCAGACCAAGGCGACGGCGCCTGACCCGCTGGTATGGAGTCGCGTGCGGACCGCCGGGAGCCCGGGCGATGTGCTCGTCCAGGACCGACA
This sequence comes from Streptosporangiaceae bacterium, assembly GCA_035946955.1. Classification (GTDB taxonomy): domain Bacteria; phylum Actinomycetota; class Actinomycetes; order Streptosporangiales; family Streptosporangiaceae; genus DASYYE01. The sequence goes on from DASYYE010000135.1 coordinate 1,789, forward strand.
GGGCCACATTGCTGAGCAGCGGCGAAAGAATCGACCCTTGCGGAGTACCGGCGCCGGTGTCCTTCAGCACGCCATCCTCGGTGAGGATCCCGGCCTTCAGGAACGCCTTCACCAGGGCCAGGACGCGCTTGTCCCCGATCCGTTCCCGCACCCGGCCCATAAGGGCCGGATGCGAAATCTCGTCGAAACAGGCTTTGATGTCACCCTCCACGATCCACTCGTAAGTCCGGGACGTGAAATGGTGCACCTCAGCTATAGCGTCATGAGCCCGGCGCCCCGGGCGGAACCCGTAAGAGCACGGGAGGAAATCCGCCTCGAAGACCGGCTCCAGCACCAGTTTCAAGGACGCCTGGACCACCCGGTCAGCTATGGTCGCGATGCCCAGGCGACGCTTCTTGCCGTCCGCCTTGGGAATCATGCGCTCCCGCACCGGCAGCGGGCGGAAACTGCGGTCCTTCAGCGCGGACCGCAGCCAGTCCAGGAACCCTTCGACGCCCGTGGCCACGATGTAATAGGCCGAAC
>DASYYE010000136.1:0-22986 GCA_035946955.1 Streptosporangiaceae bacterium
GATGTCGCGGCCAGGGGCTTCCACCACGCCGTCGGTGTAGAGCATCAGTGCGTCGCCGGGCCGCAGCATCCCGCGCTCAGGCACCAGGCGCAGGTCGCTGACTGCCCCGAGCACGATGCCGTGTGCCTGGGTCAGGCGCCATGTGCCGCTGGCGGCGTCGAAATGGGCGGCTGGCGGGTGGCCGGCCGAAGCGAGCCCGTAGTCGCCGGTCGCGAGGTCGAGCGTGAGGTGGATGGCGGTCACGAAACCCTCCGTGGCGGGCCCGCGGTGCAGGTAGGCGTTGCAGGATGGCAGGAACTCCCCCTGCGGCACCGACCCGAGCAGCCCGCCGAACGCGCCAGAGAGCAGCAGTGCCCGGGTGCCCGCACTGACTCCCTTGCCAGCCACGTCAACGAGCGCCACCTCGAGGGTCTTGCCGTCGCAGGACGACACCAGGAAGTCGCCGCCGAACGACGACCCGCCCGCGGGCCGCAGGACCGACACCGACCCCCAGCCCTCTGGCAGCTCCGGCAGGGTGCCCTGCGCGCGGATACGGTCGCGCAACTCGATCAGCATGGCTTCGCCCCGCAGGCCCTGCATACCCAGCTTCTCCCTGGCCCGTGCCAGCGCGTGGGCCACCATGGCGGTGACCACGACCGTGGCGACCAGCCCCGGCCCGACCCGGCCGTTCACCGCGTCGAACGCGAGGCCGAGCGCGATCAGCCCGAACAGGATCCGCAGTGCCCGTGGCCACAGCAGCAGCCCACCGGCCAGCACCGGCAGGATCAGCAGGGACGGTGAGAGCCATGACCGCGGCGAGTACACCGCGGCCACGCTGAGCGCGACAGTGGCCAGTGCGAGGCCGAACGCGGCCCGCCGGTTGCCCGTAATGAACTGTCGCCTGACCCACCCGCGGACGCCTTTCGTGGCAGCGCGGGTCACGGTCAGTGGGTGTGCCCAGCCCGGTGAAACCATGATGGCCGCACTGTATATGCCAGCCCGCAGAAATGGCAGTAACCGAGGTCAGGCGCACATGGCAACTTGTCACACGGGTGGCCGCACGGGCAGCCGGTAGCCTACGGTCCGCAGACCGCGGGCGCGTCCAGGTGCGCCAGAGGAGGAAGGCGGGGCATGACTACCTATCCGATCCGCCCCATCACCGCCGACGAACTGACCGGCTACACGCGGGTCTTCGACCACGCCTTCCACCACCAGTCCCAGACCGGGCCCGAGGACCCGGCCCGGGCGTCGCGGATGGAGTTCGACCGCACACTGGCCGCCTTCGACGGTCCGGAGATCGTCGGCACCGCCGGCGTGTTCAGCTTCCAGATGAGGGTGCCTGGTGCCCTGGTCCCGGTCGCCGGGGTGACCATGGTCTCGGTGCTGCCCTCACACCGCCGCCGCGGCATCCTCACCTCACTCATGCGGCGACAGCTTGACGACGTGGCAGCCCGTGGCGAGGCCGTGGCGGCGTTGTGGGCCTCCGAGGCGGGCATCTACGGCCGGTTCGGCTACGGGCCAGCGGCCTGGCACACGAACTACCGCGTGTTCCGCGGCGAGGGCGTGATGGTTTCCGGCCCAGCAGCATCGGACAGGTCACTGCGGCTGCGTATCGCCGAGCCAGCCGCGGTCCGCGCAGAACTAGCAAAGGTGTACGAGCTGGTACTTGCCGAGCGGCCCGGGCTCTGGGCACGCAGCGCCGCGTGGTGGGACCGTGTGCTTGCCGACCCTGTGGAGGAGCGCGGCGGGGACACCGCAAAGCGGTGCGTGCTGGCCGAAGACGACCAGGGCCCGCGTGGGTATGCCCTGTTCCGCGGGCGCTCACGGTGGGACACCCAGACCGGCCTGGCAGACTCCCAGGTCACGGTCATCGAGGCCATGTCCGCCGACCCGGCGGCCACGGCCGCGCTGTGGGGGGACCTGCTCAGCCGCGACCTCACCTCCGAAGTCCAGGCCGCCATCCGCCCGGTGGACGACCCCCTGCTGCACCTGCTGGCCGACCCGCGCCGGCTCAGGGCCTCCGTGAGCGACAACCTGTGGGTCCGGCTGGTCGACGTCGCCGCTGCACTGACCCAGCGCCGCTATGCCTGCCCGGTCGATGTGGTGATCGACGTCACCGACCGCCTATGCCCCCCCAACGAAGGCCACTGGCGGCTGGCCACGGACACGGCGGGAGACGGCACCTCCCGGGCCACGCTGGCGGCTGAGGGTTTTGGCGGGACGTGCGAGCGCACGTCGGCCCCGGCGGATGTGGCCCTGACGGTCGAGGCACTCGGCGCGGCCTACCTGGGCGGCACCCGGCTGGGCACGCTCGCCCGGGCCGGCCTGGCCACCGAGGCGACACCCGGTGCCCTGGCCGCTCTCTCCACCGCCCTGTCCTGGGACCCTGCCCCCTGGTGCCCCCTGATCTTCTGACCCCGCGGCGATGTACCCAGCCCCCGATGTGCACTGCCTGGCCTGTTTGCCCGGAGCGTGGTGTCCGGGGCACTCTGGGCAGTGGAGGGTGTGATGGCGGGCATGAAGATCACTGTTGACGCGGCTATGCGGGCCAGGGACGTGTCCAGGCCCCGCCCGGACCAGGAGGCCGCAGCAGAGTCAGTGGCCCGCGGCTCAGGCGGGACCGCGCACCCGGCACCACCGCGGCGCCCCGTCACGCAGGACGCACCCGAACGGCCCAGCGGCCCCGTGCGGCAGGAGCGGCAGCCAAAGCCACCAGGCGCGCGGCGGGCCACAGAGCAAGCGGCGGGCCGCCGCACACCAACGGAGCCAGACCAGGGATCGGCAGTCCAGCGTGGCGCACCTGACAAGACATACGGTGCAGCGCCGCCGACAGCAGGCAGCCAGCCTGTGCGCGAGGTCACCGCGACGCCGGACACTGGCGTTACGACGCGGCGGCGCATCCGGCGGCGCCTGCCCCATGGCGAGGGCCAAGGCGGGCCTGAGCCAGGCCAGCCCGGCCGCGTGCCGCCCGGGCGCTGACTCAGCTGGTGCCGGGCAGCGGTGGCAGGTCGTGGGACTCTTCGTAGCTGGCGATCATCCCCAGCCGCCTGACATGCCGGGCCTCACCGGAGAACGGGGTCTCCAGGAAGACCTTGGTGAACGCCACGGCCTCCTCGACCGTGTTCATGCGTGCGCCGAGGCTCAGCACGTTGGCGTCGTTGTGCAGGCGCGCGAGACGGGCGGTCTCCTCGCTCCAGGCCAGGGCCGCACGGATGCCGGGGATCTTGTTGGCGGCCATCTGCTCGCCATTGCCTGACCCCCCGATCACGATCCCCAGGCTGCCGGGGTCAGCGGCGGTCAATGCTGCGGCCCGCATGACATAGGGCGGGTAGTCGTCGTCAGCGTGGTAGGACGCGGGACCGCAGTCGGTCACTTCGTGTCCCGCCAAGACCACCCACTCGGCGAGCACGGCCTTCAGTTCAAAACCGGCATGGTCGGACCCGAGATAGACGTGCACGCGCGCCAGTCTCCCATGGCGGGGGCGCGGCCGGGTACGAGGCCCGTCGGCCTGTCTCGTACCTCGTTGCGGCGACTTCCGCACCTCACTGGCTTAATCACGCCAGCCGCCAACATGGATCAATGGCATCTGGGCAGGTAGGGTCAGACGACGGTCAAACCAACGGCTGTGCCGGCAGCAGGCGAAGGGACGCTCCGTGCCTAACACCCTCACTCGCGACGAAGCCCGCGAACGGGCCCGGTTGCTCGAGGTCCGGTCCTACCGGGTCCACCTCGATGTGACCCACGGCGAGCCAACCTTCACCTCGGTCACCACCGTTGACTTCGGGTGCAGGTCCCCAGGTGCCAGCACTTTCATCGACCTGGCCGCCACAGCGGTCGAGGAGGTCACGCTCAACGGCGTGCCGCTGCCAGCTGGGTCATTCGACGGCAGGCGGATCACCTTGACCGGCCTGGCCGCCGACAACGAACTGCGGGTCAGCGCACAGTGCGCCTACTCCCGCTCCGGTGAGGGCCTGCACCGGTTCACCGACCCCGCCGACGGGGCGGTCTACCTCTACAGCGACCTGGAGACCTTCGACGCCCACCGGCTCTACGCGTGTTTCGACCAGCCCGACCTCAAAGCGACATTCGAGCTGGCCATGACCGTGCCGCGGGGCTGGGAGGTCGTCTCCAACGAGGCTCCGGACGTCACGGGTGAGGCCGTTGCCGGTGGCGAGCTGTGGCACTTCCCGCCCACTCCCGTGCTGCCGACCTATATCACCGCGGTCGTGGCGGGCCCCTACTACGTGGTCCGCGACAGTTTCGAGGACATCCCGCTCGGCCTGTACTGCCGTCAGTCGCTGGCGCGCTACCTCGACCCGGACGAGCTGTTCGAGGTGACCAGGCAGGGGTTCGGGTTCTTCCACGAGGCGTTTGACCTGCGTTACCCGTTCGGCAAGTACGACCAGGTCTTCGTGCCGGAGTTCAAGGCCGGGGCGATGGAGAACGCCGGGTGCGTGACCTTCCTGGAGGACTACGTCTTCCGGTCCCGCGTCACCGACTTCGCCCGGCAGAACCGGGCCAGCACCATCCTCCACGAGATGGCCCACATGTGGTTCGGTGACCTGGTCACCATGCGGTGGTGGGACGACCTGTGGCTGAACGAGTCGTTCGCCACCTGGGCAGCCACGCTCGCCCAGGCAGAGGCCACCCGCTGGCGTGATGCGTGGACCGAGTTCGCACAGGTGCAGAAGGCCTGGGCCTACCGGCAGGACCAGCTGCCCACGACCCACCCGATCTCCGCGGAAGTCCCAGACATCGCGACTGTCGAGGTCAATTTCGACGGCATCACCTACGCCAAGGGCGCGGCGGTGATCAAGCAGCTCGTCGCCTACGTCGGCATGGACAACTTCCTCACCGGGGTGCGCACCTACTTCCGCAGGCACGCCTGGGGCAATGCCACCCTGGCGGACCTGCTGGCCCCGCTGGAGGAGGCGTCCGGACGCGACCTGTCCGGCTGGGCCAAACAGTGGCTGCAGTCGGCAGGGGTCAACACGCTGCGTCCGGACATCCAGGTCGGCCCGGACGGCCGGTTCGCCGAGTTCGCGGTCAGGCAGGAGGCCACCGCGTCACACCCGATGCTGCGCGACCACCGCATCGCGATCGGCCTGTACAACCGGACCAGCGAGGGGCTGGTGCGCCAGCAGCGGGTCGAGTGCGACGTCACCGGCGAACTCACGGTAGTGAACGAACTGGCCGGAGCGCCCAGCCCGGACCTGGTGCTCATCAACGACGAAGACCTCACCTACGCCAAGGTGCGGCTGGACCCGCGTTCGCTCGCGACACTGCACACCAGCATCGGTGAGTTCACCGACTCGCTGCCCGCGGCACTGTGCTGGGGGGCGACGTGGGACATGTGCCGCGACGCCGAACTGGCCGCCCGCGAGTACCTGCGCCTGGTCATCACCGGGGTCTCCTCGGTCACCAGCATCGCGATGACCCAGACGCTGCTGCGCCAGGCTGGCGCGGCACTGAGCCGGTACACGGACCCGGCTTGGCGCCAGGCTGGCAGCGAGTATGCGGCCAGGGAGTTCCGGGGGCTGCTGGCGCGGGCAGAGCCAGGCTCCGATGAGCAGCTCGCCTACGCCCAGGCGCTCATCGGGGTGGCGAGCACCCCGGCTGATGTGGCCTTCCTGGCTGCGCTGCGGGACGGGTCAGCGGTAGTGGACGGCCTCGTCATCGACACCGACCTGCGGTGGTCGGTGCTGCGCCGGCTGGTGAGCGCGGGCGTCGCGGGTGAGGCCGAGATCGCCGCCGAAGCGGCCCAGGACGCCACGGACGCGGGCGCACGGCGGGCGGCCGGGTGCCGGGCCGCGATCCCGGACGCAGCGGCCAAGGAGGCCGCGTGGGATCTGATCATGTCCGGGTCGGTCTCCGGTGCCATGTTCCGCGCGGTGCTGAGCGGGTTCGCCGACCCGAACCACCTGGACCTGCTCGAGCCATTCCAGCAGCGGTACTTCGACTCAGTCTGCCGCGTCTGGCAGGAGTGGTCCATGGACACGGCGCAGTACTTCGCCACTTACGCCTACCCGCTGGCCGTCTCCCCGTCGGTGGTCCAGGCCACCGACGACCTGATCGCACGCGCTGACCCGCCGGACGCGCTGCGGCGGCTGCTCCTGGAGGGCCGCGACGGTGTGCAACGCGCCATGCGGTGCCAGGAATGCGACCGCCAGGCCGGCAGCCGGGAAACGGCGTCCTAGGCGCGGGTGTACTGGCCAGCTACCGGCGCGACGGCGCTGACGGCGGCCAGCACGCCCGGGTTGGCGGCCAGGTCTTCGATCAGCAGGGGGCGGCCTTCGCCGTCGCACAGCGGCACCCGCCAGTTGGGGTACTCATCCGTGGTGCCCGGCATGTTCTGTGGGCGGCGCTCCCCCACCACATCCGCGAGTGACACCCCGACGAGGGCCGAGGGCGTGCGGGCGAGGTAGCCATACAGTGCGGTGGTGAACTCGGCCGGGCCCGGGGCCTGGCCGGGCCGCAGCAGGCCCTCCTTGACCAGGGCAGCGCACCAGCCAGCCACCATGGTCCGTGCGCGTGCCTCTTCCTCCTCGACCGGGTTGGTGAGCATGCCCAGGGCCGCGCGGAACGTGACCTGCTCGCCGGCGAAGAACGCCGCCGCGGGCGGGACGTCGTGCGTGCCGACCGTGGCCAGGCAGGCACGGCGCCACTGCGGCGGCGGCAGCGGGGAGCCGTCGGCCCGGCGCTCGAACCACAACATCGAGGTGCCGATCACCTGCCGCGCCGCCAGGTAGTCATGCACCCACGGTTCGACCGTCCCGAGGTCCTCGCCGATCGCGAGCGCCCCGGCGCGTGCCGCCTCGCTGGTGAACACGCCCACGGTGGCGTCGTGGGGGTATCGGACGTAGGTGCCCTGGCTGGCCGGCATCCCGGCAGGCACCCACCAGAGCCGGAAGAATCCCATCACGTGGTCGGCCCGCAGGCCGCCGCTATGGCGCAGCGCAGCGCGGATGAGCTCTACCAGTGGCCGGTACCCGGTGGCCGCGAGCCGGCCCGGGTGCCACGGCACCTGGGCCCAGTCCTGGCCGCGCTGGTTGAACTCATCCGGTGGCGCGCCCAGGCTCATCCCAGGCACGGTGACGTCAGCCTGGGCCCAGAAGTCGGCGCCACCGGGGTGGGACCCCACGGCCAGGTCGCCGATGACGCCGATGTCCATGCCCGCCGCCCGCGCGGTAGCCTGTGCCGCTGCCCGCTGCCCGTCGGCGACCCACTGCAGCCAGGCGTGGAACCGGGCTGGCGCGGCGAGCCGGTGCCGCTCCTGGTCCACCGCGGCGGAGCCTGCCCGCCGCAGCGGGCCTGGCCAGGCCCGGCAGTCGGGCCCGTGGACCTCGGCCAGGGCGCACCACACCGCCCAGTCCTGCAGGGCCTGGCCTTGGGCCACCAGGAACCGCTCGAAGGCCGCCTGGCGGCCCGCTGCCAGCGGCTGGGCGTGGACGGCCGTCAAAGCGCTGCGTTTGGCGTGCCACACCGCGTCACGGTCGATCAGGTCCGGGGTGGCGTTGCGGGCACGCAACGGCGCGGCCAGGTCGTTGATGCGCTGGCGCTGCTCGGCGGGCAGGCATGTGTACTCGGGGATGTCCTCCACCCGCAGGTAGAGGGGGCTGATGAACCGCCGGCTCATCGGGAGGTAGGGCGACGGGCTCACCGGGGGGACCGGCTCGGCCGCGTGCAACGGGTTGGTCAGCACGAAACCGGCACCGAGTTCGCGGCCACTCCACGCTGCCAGTGCGGCCAGGTCGGCGAAGTCGCCGTGCCCCCATGACCCGCGTGACCGCAGCGAGTAGAGCTGGACGGTGAATCCCCAGTTCCGCCGCGCCGGTGCCGGGGCGAGCGGGTACCTGGCGGGTTTGGGAGGGCGCGGCCATGCGGCCACCGGGCCGAGGGCGTCGAGGACGGCACGCAGGGTGTCGTCCCCGACCTCGACCCGCTGTCCCCGCCAGTCCCGGTAGGAGGTTGCCACCCCCCGTGCCTGGGCCTGGCGCCGCACGTGGCGGCTGGTCACTGTGGTCTCCGGCGGCAGTGGCCGACGCATGCCCATAGTTCGCTATTCTGCCGGCCACAGCGGCGGCTTGCTCACGACGGCCCGCGGACCGCCTTCCACTTGGCGGTGCGGACCGAGTTGTATGTCTCGTAGTCGGCCGGGGTGCGCAGTGTGGACAGCAGCGGGGCGCCACGGAGCTGTTCATTGGGCACGGGCAGTTGCGAGGTGAGTTGGGCGTCGACCTTCTGGATTTGGGAGACCTCGCCGACCGCGGGCCCCGGGCCGCTGGAGGACGGGACGCTGACGCCTGCGAGCGGGTCGTCGGCGCGCGGCGCACTCAGCGTGAGGACGTCACCCACATCAGGGGCGGCTGCGTCGCGCCTGGTCAGCGCGGGCAGGCCCCATCGGGTCTCCACCGTCTTGAGGACAGAGGTGTGGTCGAGCGGCATGGACCCCGCTGCTACCCGGTACACGGTGCCAGCGGCGATGAGCGGTGAGACCAGCACGGCCGGAACCCGGACGCCGAAGCGGCTGAAGTCGAAGCCGAACTCCCCTGGTGAGTTGTCTGGTGCCACCGCGCCCACCGGCGGCGTGACGTGGTCGAAGCAGCCGCCGTGCTCGTCGTAGGTGATGAACAGCAACGTCTGGTCCCAGCCGGGGCCGGACCGCAGGGCGTAGTAGACGTCATGGATCAGTCTCTCGCCGAGCGAGACGTCGTAGTTGGGGTGCTGGCTGTTGCCCGACGACCCCCAGCTCGGCTCCAGGAACGCATACGCGGGCAACTGGCCCGCTGCGGCGTCGGCCGTGAAGGTGGCGAAGGTACCGAAGTTGGCATCGGGGGCGCTGGTGGTGTCCGGGAAGTTCTTACGGGTCAGTGGCTCCTGGCTGTACCCGTAGATCTTCCACGCCAGGTTGTGTTCGCTGAGCAGGCCGAAGATGCTGCGGACAGTGTAGGACGAGCACCCGTCGTTCATGTGGCCCTGGCTGGTGGCCGCACAGGCGAACGCCCGGTTGGGGAACGTCTCGGTGGGCACCGAGGCGAACCAGTGGTCGCACACAGCGAAACCACGGGCGAGGCCAGACAGGATGGGCAGCGCCTGTGGGGTGAAGGCCCCCATGATGCTCGCTGGCGTGGTGCCCGCCCGGACACTGCGTCCAGCTCGCTGGTCATAGGCGATCGTGGCATCGAAATTCGTGACAAAACCCTGATTTGTGGCCCCGGGCTTTCCTGGCGGCCGGTCAGTACCGAAGAGCTGAGAGTGGGTGTTGGCATACCCTTCACCAGGGTCGGCGCCAGGCATGAAGTAACAGCCCGGGTCAGCCGGGTTGATCTTGAATACGGGCACCGCGGCGCCGGCCGGGTCAGGGTTGGACTCCTGCCCGGTCAGCCCCTCAAAGGGCTGGCCAGCAGGGCTGACATTGCCTGAGTCCGAATAGAGGAACCCAAGCATGTGGTCAAACGATCGGTTTTCCAGCATCAAGTGCACTACATGCTGGATAGAAGAAAGCTGATTCCCCGCCATAATTCCGTATTTTGGCGGTCACCACAGACTCACCACAAGGCCCAAAACGCAATGCAGGCCCGAAATCCGGAGATGGCGAGGCTGGCCGGGGCCGCGCTGGGCCTGCGGATCGTCGCACCGGCCGTCCCGGCTTCCGCGCGCCAGTTCGCGGTCAGCACCGCCGCGTTGCTCGCCCTGGCACAATGCCGTCCGTGCCTGGCTCGCAGCGTGGCCTCTTCCGCGGACTGCCGCGTGAGGTGACGATCCTGACCGCGGTCTCGTTCACGGTCGCGCTGGGCTTCGGGATCGTCGCACCAGCCATCCCGGCTTTCGCACGCCAGTTCGGGGTAAGCACCGCCGCTGCTGCCAGTGTGATCAGCGCGTTCGCGCTCATGCGGGTGCTGGGCGCGCTGCCCGCTGGCCGCCTGGTGGACCGGTTCGGTGAACACGCGGTCATGGCGGCCGGCATCACCATCGTCGCGGTGAGCAGCCTGCTCGCGGGGTTCTCGCAGTCGTTCGTGCAACTGGTCGTGCTGCGTGGTGCGGGCGGGCTGGGCTCGGCCATGTTCAGTGTCAGCGCCCAGACCCTGCTGCTGACGAGCGTCCCTGCGGGACAGCGCGGCCGGGCCAGCGGCATGTTCAGTGGCGGTTTCCTGGTGGGTGGGATCAGTGGCCCGGCACTGGGCGGGCTGGTCGCCGCATGGTCGCTGCGGGCACCGTTCATCATCTACGGCGCCCTGCTCGTCGTCCCCGCTCTCATCGCCGCGTTCGTGCTGCGCGACGCCGTGGGGACTCCCGCCCCGCGTGCCACCCGCAGCGGTCGGCTGTTCGGTGACCTTGGCCACGCACTGCGCAGCAGCGCGTACCGGGCCGCGGCATCGGCGAACCTGGCGGAGGGGTTCGCCGTGATGGGGGTGCGCAGCGCCATCGTGCCGCTGTTCGTCCATGATGTCCTGCACCGCTCGGCGGTGTGGACCGGCATCGGCTTCCTCGTGTTCGCCGCGCTGAACGCGGCGGTGCTGCTGCCCGGCGGACGGGCAGCCGACATGCTCGGGCGTCGGCCGGTGATGATCGCGGGGTGCACGGTCTGCGCTGGCGGCATGGGGATGCTGGCGTTGCTGCCCGGGCTCGGCGGGTACCTCGCTGCGCTCGCCGTGGCCGGCCTGGGCTCCGGGCTGCTCGACGTCGCGCCCGCGGCGATGATCGGCGACACCCTGGCGGACCGGGGCGGGACCTTGGTCGCGGCTTACCAGATGGCCGGGGACACCGGGTCGGTCACCGGGCCGGTGGCAGCCGGCGCCCTGGTCGACTCGGTGTCCTATGGTGCGGCGTTCGGGCTGGCAGCCGCAGTCCTCAGCGCTGCCGCGTTGCTGGGTTTGTTCGCCCCCGAGACCCGTGGGGCCACCCACTGATTGCCCGTGCACTCCTGGTCGCAGCAGACTATGGAGTATGACCGCCAGCCTGCGGGTCTCCTCCGCCGAACGCGAGCAGGTCATCGAGCATCTGAAGCGCGCGTACGCGGAGGGTCGGCTCGATCACGCGGAACTCGACATGCGGGTGGGCCTCGCCCTCACCGGGAAGACGCGGCGGGACCTGGACCCGCTGCTCGCCGACCTGCCACCGACGGTGGTGTGGGCAGCACAGATCCCTGCGCCACGCGGGCAGCTAGCCGCCGCTCGATCGGTCACGAGGGATGCCGGGACCGTCTACGGGAAAGGTTCCTCCTCTGTCGGCACACGGCCAGACGCCAGGCACGGCGCCCGCCGCGCGCGAGCCGTCCTGACCGCTCTGGCCGTGCTCCTCGTGGCGGGCGTGACGGTGTTGCTGGCCTCCTACCTGTTGGTGGCCCTGATCTCCGCTGCCATGTCACTTCACCTGATCAAGTGAGCCCGGGCACCGCGAACGGCCTGGCCGGCCCGGCCCAGAACCTTGTCAGGCCAGGCCGTGGCGGTAGGCGTAGGTCACTGCCTGGGCACGGTCGCGGACGCCGGTCTTGGCGAAGAGGTGGTTGATGTGGGTCTTGACCGTGGTCTCGCTGACCACGAGCTGGCGGGCGATCTCGGTATTGGACAGCCCTTGGGCGATCAGTGACAGCACCTCGGCCTCACGCGCCGTCAGCCCGTCGGGGAGCCTCGGCTCGCCGGGCGGGCCAGCGGTGAGCGCGTCCAGCAGGTGCTGCTGGACCGCCGGGTCGATGGCGGCCTGGCCGCGCGTGACCCGCTCCAGTGCCTCGCGGATCTCCGCCGCGCCCACGTCCTTGGTCAGGTAGCCACGGGCACCTGCCCGCAGCGCGTCAATGACCGAGCGGTCATCGGCGTAGGTGGTCAGCACGAGAACCTTGATGTTCGCGTCACTTTCGTGCAGCCTGCGCGTGGCCTCGACGCCGTCGCAGTGGGGCATCCGGAGGTCCATGAGCACGACATCGGGCTGCAGCCTGGCCGCCAGGGCCAGCGCCTCGTCACCATCGGCGGCCGTGCCGACGACCTCCACGCCGGGGAGCAGGCCAAGCAGGGTGCCGAGCCCCTCACGGACAACGCGCTGGTCATCAGCTACCAGGACGCGGATGGCTGTGCTAGCCCCGCTCGCCTCCGGGCCGCTGGTGACCGCCGCCTTCCCTCCTCGCTCGCGCGCTCGCTGCGCTCGCTCCTCGCTCGTCAGTCCAGGCGGCTGAGCGGCCCTTTGGCTCGCGGGCGGCCCGCTCGGCTCGCTCATGCTGGTATCCACAGTTCTACGAGGAACCCCGTCTGTGTGGGGCCTGCGGTGAGTGTGCCACCTAGCAGTTCGGCCCGTTCCTCCATGCCGGTCAGCCCATAACCCTTCCCTTCGCCCCGCGTGGCTGGCGGGCCGCCCTGGCCGAAGTCCTCAATGGCCAGCCGGGTGCCGGCCGGCTCATAGGCCAGGCGGACCTCGACCCGCTGCTCGTGGGCATGCTTGCGGATGTTCGTCAGGGCCTCCTGCCCGGCCCGGTAGAACGCCAGCCTCGCTTCGGCGCTCAGGTCACGCTCGTCACCGGTCACGCTGATTGTGCACGGAACACCGGTGTCGGCCTCGAACCCGGCGGCCAGGTCGGGCAGGCGTTCGGGCCCGGGCAGCGCGTCGCCCCGCAGCGCGCGGATGGCCCGCTGGGCCTCGTCCAGGCCGGTCCTGGCCAGCCGGTGGGCACGCTCCACCGCGGCACGGACCCGGGGGTCCGTGCCGTCCTGGCTGGTCAGCAGCCTGGCTCCTTCCAAGTTGAGCATCAGGCCAGACAGGGAGTGGGCAAGGACGTCGTGCATCTCCCGGGCCAGCCGCTGACGCTCACCCAGGGCGGCCGCCTGCGCCTGGGCGGCCCGGGTCTGTTCCAGTTCGGCGAGCAGGGACTCAGCCTGCTGCTGGCTCTCCCGGAGCCGCCTGGCGAACAGAGACAGGATGTAGAAGGCGAGCACCCCGAAGTCGTTCAGGACGCACCCCGTGACCGAGGTGTGTCCGTTGTAGACCCAGGCCCCGGAGACTGCCACGAGTGCGAAGGCGGCCACGACCGCGGACACACGGACCGCCAACGCCAGGGCGGCTACGCACACAGCCGGGAACACGCCGAGGAAGGCCGCGTCGGTGCCCTGCAGGACGATCAGGGATACCGCGCTGGCCACGGCAATGAGCGACAGGGCCAGGAGCGGCGCATAGCGGGAAGCCCTCGCTGTCCACAGCGCGGCGACGGTGGTGGCACACAGCGCGGCAAGAGCGAGCGCCACAGCCAGGGCCCGGCCGTGAATGCCTGGCGCCGGGTGGGCCTGGAACGAGGCCACCACGACGAACGCGACTATGGCCGTCGCCAGCAGGCGGATCGACATGGCGACCGCGAGCTGGCGGTCCCGTGCCTCCTCCAGCCCGGACCAGCCAGCGGGGGCGTCGGCCTTGGCACTCACGACTCAACCGTACGGCGTGGCCACGGCCTGGTCCCACGGGCGACGGGTGGATTCAGCATGGCGCGGGCTCCACCCGAGGGTGGAGCCCCGAGTTCCACCTCCGCGGCGAAGACGGGCCGGGCCCTCGCGCCGGACCCTTGACACCGAGGCCAACCGCACAACAGGGGAGTGAGATGAACAGCATCAGCGAGCAACGCGACCGGGCCCCGGCCGCCACCGCGGGCACAGAGCCGGTGGTCAGCGTCCGTGGCCTGGTCAAGCGCTACGGCAGCCAGGAAGCTGTCAAGGGCATCGACCTCGACGTGCGGCGCGGGGAGATCTTCGCCTTCCTGGGTCCCAATGGCGCTGGCAAGACCACCACCGTCGAGATCCTGGAAGGGTTCCGCCAGCGCACCGCTGGCGAGGTCAGCGTCCTGGGCCATGACCCGGCCAGTGCTGGCGGGGACTGGCGCGACCGGGTGGGCGTCGTGTTGCAGGAGTCCGAGGCCGAGCCCGGCCTGTCCGTCCGCGAGTGCCTGGCCCTGTACGCGGGGTTCTACCGGGCACCACGCGACATTGACGAGACCATCGAACTGGTGGGCCTGACCGGCAAGGTGCGCACGCTCGCCACCCGCCTGTCCGGGGGCCAGCGCCGCCGTCTGGACTTCGCGCTCGCGCTCATCGGCGACCCGGAGCTGATCTTCCTGGACGAGCCGACCACCGGGTTTGACCCCTCGGCCCGCCGGGCCGCCTGGGAAGTCGTCGCCGGCCTGCGCCACCTGGGCAAGACGGTCTTCCTCACCACCCACTACATGGACGAGGCCGAGTACCTGGCCGACCGTATCGCGGTGCTCGCAGGCGGGCGGGTGGTGGCGGAGGGCACGCCACGGACGCTGGGCGGCCGCGACGAGATGACGGCCACGATCAGCTTCACGCTCCCCAGCGGCCTGTCCGCCAGCGACCTGCCCGCAGGGCTGCGCCTGCTTGCCGGGGAGGGCCTGGCGGGTGCCACGGTCCTGCACAGCGAGAGCCCGCTCGTGCACCTCCAGATGCTGTCCACCTGGGCGCTCAGCCGCAGCTTCGACCTCCCCGACCTCGACGTCCACCGCCCGTCGCTGGAAGAGGTCTACCTCGCCCTGACCGGCCCGACCACCGCAAAGGATCCCCAATGACCCGGATGGCACTGCACCAGGCCAACTATGACCTGCGCGCCTTCTTCCGCAACCGGCAGTCGCAGTTCTTCACCCTCGCCCTGCCCATCCTGTTCCTGGTGATCTTCGCCGCGCTGTTCGGCGGTCACGGCCACACGACCACGGTCAGCGGCGGGCAGATCGACACGTCGGTCTACTACGTCCCCGGCATCATGGCCCTCGGCATCATTTCGGCGGCCTTCGGCAACCTGGTGGCGTCAGTGACCACCCAGCGGGAACGCGGGGTGCTCAAGCGGCGGCGCGCCACCCCGGTCCCGGCCGCGGCCATCATCGCCGGGCGGGTGCTCACGTCCGTGGTTGTCGCGGTCGTCATGACCGCGGTGCTGCTCGGTATCGGCTGGGCCGCCTATGGAGCAACCGTCCCGGGCCACACGGCCGTCGCGCTGGCGGTCACCGTGGTGGTCGGCGCGGCCGCCTTCTGCTGCCTCGGGTACGGGTTGACGTCTCTGGTCCACAACGAGGACGCCGCAGTGCCCTCGACGCAGGCGGTCCTGCTGCCGCTGTACTTCATCTCCGGGGTGTTCGTCTCCGTGTCGGTGCTGCCCCACTGGCTCGCGAGCGTGGGAGAGGTCTTCCCGGTCCGCCATCTGGCGGATGCCCTGCTCACCGCGTACAACCCACACACCACCGGCATGGGCTTCGCAGGACAGGACCTGCTGGTCATCGCCGCGTGGGGTGTCGCGGGCCTGCTGCTCGCGGTCCGCAAGTTCAGTTGGGTCCCACTCGGGCGCTGATCTGTCAGGCCCCACTCCGCCACCGCAGGCCATGCCACTACAGGAGGCACCCATGGCCAAGGAACTCCAGACACAGACCGCCCAGTGCGAGAACCACGGCACCGTCGAAGCCACCCGTGAGATCCCGAAGATGGGCTTCCCGTTCATCGTCTTCGCGGTGTGGCGGTCCATCGCAGCGCGCAAGCCGTTCCACTGCCCCGAGTGCGGGGCCGCGGTCCAGAGCAGCTAGACCAGAGCAGCTAATGATGCGCCGGCAGGCAGGCTCCTGGCGTATGGCGGAGACCACCTGCTGCGCCGCGTCACCCCGGTGGCTCAGTGCCCGGCGGGGCCGCAGCGGGTGCGGCGGGGTTCTCGGCGGCGGGTACCAGCCAGCGGGCCGCACGCGCTGCTGCCCGCCGGAAGGGCCCTCTGGGCGGCGGCGCGGGCGCGTTGGCAGCGACATCGGGGAGGGTGACTTTGGGGAGTTTGTGTCCCCGGCAGCATTCGCCACGTCCAATGCTTTCCGTCAGTGTCGGATACCAGAGGGGATACTTCTCCAGGTACGCGCACATGATGGGGCTGGTCGCGAACATGTCGTGGATCCACTCGAGGTAAGCGACGCGGTCGTCGGCCGGGAGGTTGCTGCTGTTGTCCGAGATCGTCTCGACGAGGTCCAGGTAGTACTCGGTCGCGACCAGCAGCTCGTTTCGCTCCTGCTCGGCTGGCAGCACCGGTTCGCCCGGCATGCGAGGGGCCTGTGGGTCGAATATGCCCGCTGGCACCTTCCAGCCGTCATAGAAGTAGGGCCGCAACTCGGGCTTGTGGAGGAACAGTTCGTCGCCCTTGAGCACCAGGTCGGTGGTGCCCGTTGTGTAAGCACTCATCCTGAGAGTCCGCCGGCTCACCCGCCAGGTGAAGACCGCAATCAGCAATGACACCACGGCCACGAAGCTCGCTGTGGCCGTTGCCCACGTACTCGCCCATGCAGACGACACCCGCCCCACCCCCGAGGGTGATTCTAGGCGCCACCGGGCCGCGGTCCCAGGCCGGCCGGGAAGCGCCGGCGCTGGCAGGTGACCACCTGCCAGCGCCGGCTTGCTGTGCTAGGGGGCCACCTGGGGGAAGGCGACCGGGCTGCGGTTCCAGTCCTGGTCTACGGCGCGCACGCCGAACTGCACGTTGTCCTTGGAGATGTCGAGGGTGACGCTCGTGACGTTGCCCACGTCGATGTCGTCGGTCCAGTCCGGGTCCGTGGTCTCCCGCATCACCACCTCGTACCCGGCCAGGTTGGTCTCGGGGTTGGCGTTCCAGGAGAGCGTGGTGAGGTTGGTGCCCGCCAGAGTCGGGGGTGGTGTCGTGTGGATCTGCACGTTCTTGGGTGTGCTGGGCGAGCTGGCCAGGCCGAACAGGGCTGCCGCGTTCACCCTGGCGACCCGGGCGACGTAGTCGAAGTCCACGAAGTCGATCAGGTCGCCGAACTGCACGCCGTTGACCACCTGCGTGTTCTGGTGCTCGTGGTCGAAGTTCTCCCGCGGTTCGGTGAACCTGGCGGCGGGGTAGCCCTGCCCTTGGAAGGAGACGTGGTCGCTGGCGCGCAGGTACCGGTCGCGCCGCCAGATCAGCCGGATGTCCATGCCGGTCAGCCAGGACGGCGCCACCTCCTGGACGAACCGCCCCAGCTGGCGGGACACGCCGTCGTTCTCACCGCCGACCGCCTGCATGAGCGAGACCTGACTGGCGGTCACGTTGGTCGGGATGCCCTCGACGAACAGCCGCACGGTGAACGGGTCGGGTGGGTGGCCGTCAAACGACTGGCTGGCCCCGACGATGTCGTTGCTGAACATGCCCTGCACATCGGCGCTTGCCGCGACCATCTGCTGCGCCATGTGGGTGGAGCCGTAGAGTCCCTGCTCTTCCCCGGCGACAGTGGCGAACACCAGAGTGCCGGGGAACTGGAACGGCGCGAACAGCCGGGCGAGTTCGAGCACGACCGCGACGCCCGAGCCATCGTCGTCGGCGCCGGGCGCGTCGCTGGTGAAGTCCAGGACGTCGGTCACCCGCGAGTCCAGGTGCCCGGTGACGACGTAGAACCGCTGGGGGTTAGCGGTCCCCTGCAGCGTCACGATGACGTTGGTGATCGTGGTGGGGACGGGGATCCGGGATGCTGGCTGCTGCACGTAGGTCTGCTGCTGCACCGTCATGTTGCCGTTTGAGGTGGCCGCGATGGCCTGCATCTGCTGAGTCACCCAGGCGGTGGCCGCGCCGATGCCACGCACCGGGTCGGTCTGGCTGGAGGCGGTGTGCCTGGTGCCGAACTCCGTCAGCGTCTGGATGATCGACTGGATGCGGTTCGGGTCAATGCGGTTCACCATGGACCGCAGGGCCTCAGGGGTCTTTCGGCGGGGGAAGGCCGACTTGGCGCCGGACGGAGTGTGACCGGCCGGCACCGCATGCGTGACTAAGGGTGCCGCAGCCGCGGTGACAGCTGAGGCGGAAAGGAACGCACGACGGCTAGTGCCGCCTTTCGCGCCTAGATCAGAATGGCTATCCATACCATGAACCAATGCCTGACATGGCACAAAGTCAACCTATTGCCATTAAAACCTTTTGATCATTTACCGAGGGTTCGTGGCTGCTCGTGAGCTTCCTGACTAGCAGCGGCGGTGGCGGAGGTGAGGCGGGCGAAACGGCGCAGGGACACATCCATGCCGTGCTGTGCCAGCGGGCGGACCATTCGCCAGCCCACGCGTCCCACCACGGCGAGGGGCAGCTGTAGCTGCTCCGTCCACCGGAACTCCGCACCAGCGCCAGCCGGCGTCACCTCGAACACGCCTGTGCCCTGGATGACCCGTCCCGTGTGCTCGACAACGCACCGGCGCGGCGGATCCCAGTGGGTGATGACCATCGTGTCGGTGAAGCCGACTGGCCCGATCCCGGTCCGGGCGACGACGGCGGCGCCGACCCCGTGACCGCCGCGTACACGCGTCCCGAGCATCCACCGCTGCTGAGCAGGCCAGTCGAGGGCGGCCCGCCAGGCCCGTTCGGGGGGCACGGGCACGACCACCCGCGAGGTGACCTCGACGGACACGGTCATTCCGCGCCCGCTTCAGGCGGCCCAATGGTGACGTTGACACCGGGAGAGTACAGCGTGATCGGCTCGCCCTGAGGCGGCGGGAGCCCGGCTGCTGTGACCAACTGATCATCGACCAGCTGGGCTTCCGCGCGGAACAACGGCCAGGGCTCATGGCAGGCCCGTGCGAACCGGGACCGGGAGCCGGTGACGCTGAACAAGACCCAGCGGGCGGTGAGGAAGTGGTCCCGCTCGGTCAGTTCCACCGGGCTGACCCGCTCGCCTACGCGGACCCGCACGCGGCTGGTCGCGCCAGCAGGGCCTGGCCAGCGGCGCCGGCAGCCATAGGCGATCACGTCCCCGCGCTCCGCCAGACGCATCGCCGACCAGTAGTAGGGCAGCCGGTACGTCGTGCGGGCGACGACCACCGCGCCCAGGCGTGCCGCGTCCAGCGACAGGAACCAGATCCCGCTGCGCCCGGCGCTGTCACGGACATAGGTCCGCACGTTGGTCTCGCAGAAGTCCGACACCCACGGCAGCCCCTGGCCACCCGGGGCCCAGACATGCATGAAGAACGGCACCAGCCCCACCCAGGCCGACCCGTCACAGACCTCGACCCGCAACTGGCGTGGCAGCAGCCGCTGGACCACCTCGGGGTCGTAGCGCCAGTGCAGGAAGGTCAGCCGTTCCCACCGCTGTGTCATGACGGGTGAGTCCACGGTGAACGGGCACGTCCCCGCAGGGACACCGGAGCCAGGCCCGGCCACGTCGTCAGGTTCCATGCCGTCAGTCCATCAGAGGCGATGTGCTGGGCGCAGGCGGCGGCGGACTTAGGGCCCTGGGCTCACCACATCGGTGCGTGACGGTGCCGCCAGGGGCGCGCGGCCTCGAGCTGGGCGGACAGCGAGAGCAGAGTGGCCTCCTCGCCCATCCGGCCGGCGAGCATCACCCCGATAGGCAGGCCGTCGTCGTTCCAGTGCAACGGGACGCTGACCGCGGGCTGCCCGACCACGTTGACCACCGCGGTATAGGGCGTGAACCGCTTCTGCCGTTCGAAGTTCTCCGCGGGCGCCACGTCCTCGAAATAGCCCACGGGAACCGGCGGCGAGGCCAGCGTGGGGGTGAGCACGACGTCGTAATTGTTCAGGGTCTTCCAAGCGGCCCGGACCATGTGCTGCAGGTACGCCTGGGTGAAGAGCAGCTCGGGCGCGCTGACCTCCCGTCCCCGTGCCCGCAGGTACCTGGTCAGCGGCGTCAGCCGGTCCTCGTCCGCCGGGGTCACGGGCACCAGCGTCGACACCGAGTACCACAGCACCTCGAACTGCGGCACCACGTCGGGGCCGAGTGGCAGGTCGACGTCGGTGACCTCGTGTCCGAGGCTGGCCAGCAACGTGGCGGCCTCCTCGTAGGCCCGCACACAGTCGGGGTGCACGACCGCGCCCACGACCGGGTGCTGCAGGCTCCGCCCGACCTTCAGGCGGCCGGGCTCACGGCGTGTGCAGGAGAGGAATGTCTCTCCCGGGGAAAGGGGCGGCTGGGTGTACATGTCGCCGTCCTCGTTGCCCGCCATCACGTCGAGCAGCAGCGCGGCATCGGCCACGGTGCGGGCCAGTGCCCCGTCGGTGGTCAGGCCGGACAGGTCGGGCACCATCGGGGCCAGGGAGATGCGGCCACGTGTGGGCTTGAGGCCGAACAGCCCGCACACACTGGCAGGGATACGGATCGACCCGCCACCATCGCTGCCCTGGGCCGCCGGGGCCAGCCCAGCCGCGACGGCCGCGGCCGCGCCGCCGCTGGACCCCCCAGCCGAGCGCGTCAGGTCCCAGGGGTTACGCGCGGGTGGGCCGATGGCGGTCTCGGTATAGCAGGGCAGGCCGAACTCTGGGGTGGCGGTCTTGCCGACCATCACCGCACCCGCAGCCCGCAACGCGGCACTGACGTGGTCGTCTTCGGCGGGGACGTTGTCGGAGAACACGACCGAGCCAAGGGTCTGACGGACCCCGGCCACCATGTTGAGGTCTTTGACGGGGATGGGCACGCCCGTCAGCGGCGGCAGCGTGTCCGGGTCAGTGGCCCGCGCCACGGCCTTCTCGGCCGCGGCCGCCTGGTCCGAAGCAAGCTCGGCAGTGACCGTGAAATAGGCGCCTACCTGGGGGTTGTGCTGCTCGATGCGTCCCAGGTAGTGGTTGACGACCTCGACGGGTGACACCTCGCGCCGGCGGATGGCGGTGGCCAGTTCCAGCACGGACAGGTCATGGATGGCACTCATCTACTGAACAGTAGTCGCCCCGCCAACCCACGGCTTATACACCCTCACTCGACACGCCGATGCCTCCCGGTACACCGGAGCTGCGCGTTTCTCTTTCGGTAGCGATCTGACTACTGTGTGAACAGTGGATCGGCTACCTGGGCCAATTCAGGGGAAATCCAGCTCACAGAGTGCGGGCCCGGACCAGGACTCGCAGCAGCCCGCCGTGCCACCAGCCAGCCAGCAAGCGCCGGCCCCCAGCGACACTCCCATCGACGACACGCTGGTCCCCACCTACGACGCACCGGCCCTCACCGACGACCTGGCGGCGTCGGCCGAGACGACCACGCCGCTGGTGCCTCTCCTGCCAGCAGTGGCCGCCCGGAACCAGCCTGCCTGGCGGGATCCGCCCCCGGGCGCGCCGTCCCGGGCTCTGGCGGCATCCACATCCACCGGGCCAGCCGGAGAGGGCCCGCCGCATGTCCCGGCCCGGTATCACCCGGGTCCGCTGTCCGTCCGGGACCAGTTCACCAGGCTCACGCGCGACCCGCGGATGCCCGGCTGGGTCAGGCGGACCGTGCTCGCGGCAGCGACCGGGGTGCCCGTCACCGCGGTGGTCAACTGGGAGGCCGGGGCGGGGGTGGCAGCCCTGGCCGTAACGGCCGATGTCCTGTTCTGCGCGCGCGTGTCCGGGGTCATCCCGGCCCACGTCCGGGTGGTCTCTGCCCAGCGGCGTTCGCGGCGGCGGCTGCGACGGCTCCGGCTCTCGGGTTACCTGGCCGTGCACGCCCGCCGCATCCCCGGCACCAACTCCATCCTGGACCACCTGGTCGTGGGGCCGGGTGGGGTGTTCGCCGTGGACTCCCAGTACTGGGACCGGCGGCTCCCGGTCCGTGCCTCCCAGGGTGGGCGTCTCTATCACGGCCCGTTCGACCAGACAGCGCGGCTCGACCACGCCCGCTGGGAGGCGGAACAGGTCAGTATCTTCATCGGTCAGGCGCTCGGGCTGCGGATCACGGTCCAGCCGGCCATGGTGATCTACGGTCCAAAGGTCCCGTGGACGGTGGCGAACATCCACGGGGTTGACGTGTTCGGGGGTCCCACCCTGTATAAGTACGTGCGCCGCTGGGCCCGCCGCAGCCGGCCAAGGTACCTGGACGAACGGCAGGCCGCGGTCCTGCAGGCGGTCACGGCCCAGCTCTTCCCTCCGGCGCGGGCCCGGCCCACGCGGTAAGGTGCACCCGGCCGGGCCCGTAAGGCCTCCCGGTACGCTGAAGGCTTCACCCGCGAGGAGGGGAACCCATGCCACCGCTCCGGTCCCGTACGGTCACCCACGGCAGGAACATGGCGGGCGCGCGTGCACTGCTGCGCGCCACCGGGGTAGCGCGCGAGGACCTGGGCAAACCCATCGTGGCTGTCGCAAACAGCTTCACCGAGTTCGTGCCGGGCCACGTCCACCTGCGTGAGGTCGGCCAGGTGGTCGCGGCCGCCGTCCACGCGGCAGGCGCGGTGCCGCGGGAGTTCAACACGATCGCGGTAGACGACGGCATCGCCATGGGCCACGGCGGCATGCTGTACTCGCTGCCCAGCCGTGAGCTGATCGCTGACTCGGTGGAGTACATGGTCAACGCGCACTGCGCGGACGCGCTGGTGTGCATCTCCAACTGCGACAAGATCACCCCCGGAATGCTCATGGCCGCGCTGCGGCTCAACATCCCGACCGTGTTCGTGTCCGGCGGCCCGATGGAGGCCGGGGTCGTCCGGCCGGATGCCACCGAAGCCGACGCGGGCCCGCTGCGGATCGACCTGATCGACTCGATGACCGCCTCGGCCGACCCGTCTGTCTCTGACGAGCGGCTTGCCGAACTGGAGGAGGCGGCCTGCCCCACCTGCGGCTCGTGTTCGGGCATGTTCACAGCCAACTCGATGAACTGCCTGACCGAGGCGATCGGGCTGGCGCTGCCGGGCAACGGCTCCACCCTCGCCACCCACACCGCCCGCCGTGCGCTGTTCGAGCGCGCGGGCACGCTCGTGGTCGACCTCGCGCGCCGCTACTACGAGGAGGACGACGAGTCGGCGCTGCCGCGGTCTATCGCGACCCGCAGCGCCTTCGAGAACGCCATGGCCCTGGACGTGGCCATGGGTGGGTCCACCAACACCATCCTGCACCTGCTCGCCGCCGCGCACGAGGCACGCGTGGGCTTTGGGCTCAAGGAGATCGACGAGCTCTCCCGCCGGGTCCCGTGCCTGTGCAAGGTCGCACCCAGCAGCAGCTACCACCTGGAAGACGTGCACCGGGCAGGTGGCATCCCGGCGATCCTCGGCGAACTGGACCGGGCGGGGCTGCTCAACACCGACGTGCACACCGTGCACAGCGCCTCGC
>DASYYE010000137.1:0-2003 GCA_035946955.1 Streptosporangiaceae bacterium
TCGCTGAACGAGAGTGTTTCCCCGATCATCTTCCGGCTGTACTGGATCGTCAGCAGGTCCCGGTAGACATCTGGGGACACGCGCACCGACCGGTCCTGCTCGGGCTGCTCGCTCACGGCTGCCTCACTTCGGCCGACCACGGCACCCACTTCCGCAGCTGATGCACCAGCGTCTTCAACCGCATGCTCTCGGGCCAGGAGTCCCACACGTTCTGCGTCTGAGCCTTCGCCCGGTGCTTGAGGAAGTCAGCCTCAGTCATGCGGACCACCATCGAACACATGCCCTCGCCGAACTCGACATAGGCATACCCGCCGATCACGCTGCCCCGGCCGTCTTCGGCGAACCAATCCCCGTCGTGCTTCGGCGGGCAGTTCGCCCCGGTCATGTAGAACGTGTCCTTGGAGTAGACCAGGCTGGCGATGACGGGCCGCTGCACCGCCCGCCAGATGAGTTCCACCTCGCCCTTGTAGTCGGTGATCCCGGTCACCTTGCCCTTGTACGGGACCAGGTGATACGTCCGCCCCGGCTCGAGGCCGAGGGTGGCGCAGTCCAGCAGCGCCGTCACGATCGACAGCTGCCCCACCGGGGTGCGCGCTACTTCTACGAGGTCGGGTTTCTGCATGATGCCGAGGGCCCACCGCTGGAATTTGGCGGGGCCGATGTGGGCGGGGAGCACGTCAGCCCACCGCGACTCATCCAGCATCTTCGGGGCGGCCTGGACTTCGGCGACCGCGGCACCCACCGTCTGCGGCTCACTCATCGTCATCTCCGAACTGGTCGTAGCCGAGGCCCCGGTACACGTAGGGCCGGAACTCGGGCAGGCCATTGCGGATCTCCACCGGGAGGGCCGCGCTGCCCGTCGTGGACATGCCGCGCGAAACCCCGCGGGGGACGGTGCCGTGCCGGTAGCGGCGCCGCATCGCAGCCTTATCGCGGGAGGACGGCTCCAGGGTGACCCGGATGGCCGGGACCACGCTGACCGTGAACCGGGGCTCAGGCATCGCCGTCCCCTTCCTGCTTGATCCGCTTGAGGTAATCCTGATGCCGGGTATGCGCCTTCACCTGCGCGTCCACGATGACGCGGCGGGCGACCGGCTGGCCATCTACGGTGAGGATGGCTGCCTCGCCTGCCTGCTCCCGCAACTGGGACTCCAGTAGGCGGGCTTCGCGCTCGGCGTGGTCCATGACGTCCCGGTAATTGACCCAGGCTGCCCACGTACCCGGCTCTACGTCGGCTTGCTTGTCGGGCTGGCGGGCGAACCGGGCACGCACCGCCGCCAGCGTCGCCGCCGAGGCATCGGGGTCGGGCGGGGGCAGCTCCAGCCGCAGCCGCCCCATGAACTCCTCACCCGCGTGGCGCATGAGGCCGATGTCGTAGCACTCGGAGCATTCGATGGGGCCGCTCATCAGGCCGGTAACCTCATCGCGCCAGCCGTGGTGATGCTCGATGGTGTAGGAGCGGAACTCGCCGGACGGCAGGAACACCACACCCACATGCCCCGCCGCCACATCCATCACGTCCATCTGCCACAGCACCTGGGCGCGGACCCGGGCGGGCGGCCCGTCCTGCCAGGAGTGCATGTCGGCGCTGGCCCAGGTCTTGACCTCCAGCACGCCGGTCAGTGGCTCCCGGTAGTCGAGACCGGGGCCGACCAGATAATCAGGCGTGGCCATCTGCCACGGCCGACCGCTATGGCGGTAGAGCACGCCGCCCTCGAAGTGCCACGGCTCCGCGCGTTCCTGCGCCCACCGCTCGCGGACGTAGGGTTCCAGTTCGCGGCCGAGCCTGAACCGGTCGCTGTCCGGCACGTCGGGGACCTGGCCCAGCTTCCGCCAGAACAGGGAGTAAACGCTGTCCCAGGAGGATAGGCCGAGGATGGTCACGATGTCGGTGGCGGTCACACCGCCGCGGCGGGCAGCATGCCACTCCGGGGTGAGCGGCGCATAAGGCAGGAGTTCAGGCACGCTTGGCCTCCATCTCCAGGACTTGCCAGCAGGTATCG
>DASYYE010000138.1:0-30896 GCA_035946955.1 Streptosporangiaceae bacterium
CACTGAGCAGGCCCGCATCGAAGAACTGCACGTGGCCGCGATCGAGGACCGTGCCGAGGCCATGCTCGGTCTCGGCGGACACCGTGAGCTAGTCGGCGAGCTCGCGGCTCTCGCCACCGCGCACCCGCTGCGGGAACGGACCCGGGCGCTGCTGATGATGGCGCTGTTCCGCGACGGGCGCCAGGCCGACGCCCTCGCGGTCTACACACAGACCCGCACGCTGCTCGCGGAGGAACTCGGGATCGACCCTGGCCAGCAGCTGCAGCAACTCCATCAGCGCATTCTGGCTGGTGATCCGGTCCTGGCCACCCCTGGCGGAAGACCCGGCACCGGTTTGCCGCAGCCTCACCAGCTACCACCGCGGTCCGCGCACTTCGTGGGCCGGTCGGGGGAGCTCCACCGGCTCACCATGTTGCTGGGCACCACGACCGGCACAGTGCTGATCTCGGCCATCAACGGAACTGCCGGCATCGGCAAGACCACCCTGGCGGTGCACTGGGCACACCAGGTCGCTGACCAGTTTCCCGGCGGCCAGCTCTATGTCAACCTGCGAGGGTTCGATCCCAGTGCGACACCGCTAACGCCCGCCGAAGCGCTCCACGGCTTCCTTACCGCCTTTGGCCTGCCGCCTGAGCGGATTCCAGTGACCACCGATGAACGGGCAGCGCTCTACCGCAGCCTCGTGGCTGACCGGAAGATGCTGGTCCTGCTCGACAACGCCCGCGACGCCGATCAGGTACGCCCGTTGCTGCCCGGTGGGCCAGCGTGCCTGGTGGTGGTCACCAGCCGTAACCGGCTGATCAGCCTGGTCAGCCAGGAAGGCGCCCACCCCTTCACCTTGGATGTGCTCAGCGCCGAGGAAGCCACAGCGCTACTGGCCCGCCGCATTGGCGCTGACCGCATCGCTGCCGAGCCACAGGTGGCCGCGGAACTGATCGACAGCTGCGGCCGGTTGCCGCTGGCACTGGCCATAGTGGCCGCCCGTGCAGCCCTGCATCCCGGCTTTCCGCTCGCAACGCTGGCAGAGGAGCTCCGCCAGGTCCCAGCCAGGCTCGACGCGCTGGACACAGGCGACCCACAGGCGAACCTGCGCGCGGTGCTGTCCTGGTCCGTTGCCGCCCTGAGCGACCAGGCGGCCGGCGTATTCGCGCTGCTCGGGCTCGCGCCCGGCCCGCACATCAGCCTGACGGCCGCGGCCAGCCTGATCGCCGTCCCGCTCGCCAAGGCACGGGCGCTGCTCCACGAGCTCGAGGATGCCCACCTGCTTCAGCAGCACGTACCAGGCAGCTACCGCATGCACGACCTGACCCGCCAGTATGCCCATGAGTACGCCTGCCAGGCCCAGCCGCCGGACAGCAGGGAGGCGGCGCTGCAGCGGCTCACCGGTTTCTACCTGCACACCGCCCATGCCGCCGAGCGGCTGCTCGACCCGAGCCGTCCGCTGGCATGCCTCGGTGACCCTCCCGGTGGCTGCCTCCCGCTGTCCCTGACGGACGAGGCGGCGGCCCTGGCCTGGCTGGACAGCGAGCATCCCTGCCTGCTAGCCGCTCAGCAGCAGGCCGCGAACCAGGGCTGGCACACCGTGACCTGGCAGTTTGCCTGGGCACTGACCACCTACCACCGTCGGCAGGCACGGCGGCACGACCAGGTGACCGCCTGGCGGGCTGGGCTGGCTGCTGCGACGCAACGTGGCGATGTGCCCGCCTGCGCCCTGGCCCACCGGCTCCTCGGCGAGGCCTGCAGCCGGACGGGCGAACACGGCGAGGCCCTTTCTCATCTCCGCCAGGCCCTGACCCTGATGGAGGGGAGCACGGACCGCCTCACCCAGGCGCTGATACACAACTCGCTGGCGCGGGCCTGGTCGCGGCAGGGTGACGACCAGCAGGCGCTCGACCATGCCACTCGGGCCTTGCACCTCCACCAGGCCATCGCCGACAACGCCCTGGAGGCCTACACGCTCGGGGATGTCGGCTGGTACCACGCCCGTCTCGGCCACCTCGACCAGGCAAGGACCCACTGCGATGCCGCGCTGCGCCTGCACCGCCGCCACGGCAACCGGCTCGGCCAGGCGGCCGCACTGGACAGCCTCGGCTATCTCGCCGACCGCAGCGGCGAGCACGAGCAGGCCCTCGGCTGGTACCAGGAGGCGCTGCGCCTGTTCCGCGGTCTGCGTGACCAGTACAACGAAGCCGAGATCCTCGACCACGTCGCCGGGGCACATGCCGCGCTCGGCCAGCACGACCGAGCCCGCGACACCTGGCGGCAGGCCCTCCAGCTATACCAGGCCCAGCACCGCGTCAGCGAAGCCAAACGGGTCGAACAGCAACTCGCCGCCCTGCACGACCAGCACTGACACCTGGGCGGGCCCGCCGCGTCAAACGGCGGGCCCGCTCAGGTGCCGACAGAGGGGTCAGGTGATGCCGCCGCCGAGGCTGTTCCACCCTGACCACCCGGCGGTGGGGTTCCAGTAGTTCTCCCACAGGGCGTTGTCTCCGCCGCGGGCGTAGACCTCGACGTTGCCGTTGTTCGGGTCGTACAGGGCCACCGGGTCGCTGGTGATGCCACCGCCCTTGCTGTACCAGCCTGACCACCCGCCGGTCGGGCTCCAGTAGTTCTCCCACAGGGCGCCGTCCCCGCCGCGGGCGTACACCTCGACGTTGCCGTTGCTGGGGTTGTACAGGGCCACTGGGGCGCTGGTGATGCCGCCGCCCTTGCTGTACCAGCCGGACCAGCCGCCGGTGGGGCTCCAGTAGTTCTCCCAGAGAGCGTTGTCCTCGCCGCGGGCGTAGACCTCGATGTTGCCGTTGCTCTGGTCATAGACGACCGCTGGCTGGCTGGTGATGCCGCCGCCGAGGCTGTTCCACCCTGACCAGCCTGCGCTGGGGTTCCAGTAGTCCTCCCACAGGGCGTTGTCCTCACCATGGGCGTAGACCTCGATGTTGCCGTTGTTCGGGTCGTACACCGCTACCGGGTCACCGGTGATGCCGCCGCCTTTGCTGTACCAGCCTGACCAGCCGCCGGTCGGGCTCCAATAGTTCTCCCACAGGGCGTTGTCCTCGCCGCGGGCGTAGACCTCGACGTTGCCGTTGTTCGGGTCGTACACCGCTACCGGCTCACCGACGATGCCCCCGCCCTTGCTGTACCAGCCCGACCAGCCACTGACAGGGCTCCAGTAGTTCTCCCATACCGCGCCGTCCTCGCCGCGGGCGTAGACCTCGATGTTGCCGTTGTTCGGGTCATAGACGACCGCTGGTCTCCCAGATGGAGCCGAAGGTGGAGGCTGGGGCGTGCCTGTGAAATGGATGTACACCATTCCGTCCGCACCTATCGCCATCGTGTGCTGGTCGTAGGAGAACGAAACCCAGTTATAGTCCTCCAGCGTGACGGTGCCGTTGCTGTTTACCGAGTCCACGAAAGCCACATGCCCGTGGCCGTTACTGCCGGCCAGGCTCGGGGGAAAGACCGCGACCGACCCCGGAGTGGGAGTGCTGTCCACAGGTATGCCCGCAGCCTGGGCTTACCCGCCGAGCTGGCCGCTGGAGTCGAAGGCCCAGCTGTACGCATCCCCCCACCACTGGTTCTGGTAGCCGTGGCCAAAGGGGACCCCATCGTCGTTGTTCAGCCGCCAGGCAACGAACGACGTGCACTCCCGGCTGGGGAACCCGCCCGCGTTACTGCTGTCGGGTGCGTAGTTCGCATACGGGTAGTCGTTGGTGCCGATGGTGGCCTGCGCTGGCACGTTGCTGGTCAGCGCCACCGCCATGGTCGCCATCACTGTGGTCAGCGGCACGAGTGCCAGCCACCGGGCCCGTCTCGGCAAAGGCCGATCGTGGTTCATGCGTCCTCCTCGAGGTCATCGGTGGGCCCGGGTGAGGTGCATTAAGGCATGCGGCTCCCTGGAAAGAAAGAATTGGCCGCCCCAGCATTGAGGTCATCTCCCCCCATCAGGCTGACTTGGCCGCCCGGCCCGGAACCTCATCTTCATGGCAGCCTCTGGAGGAAATCTAAAGATCCTGTAGAGGGTTGAAAGCTCAGCCTGTACGGCCTCATCGGCCGGGACACGGACGCTCGTCAAGCCATTGACAACGTTGTTGGTTGCCGTCGTGCTTTACCCGGCGCCCGCCCGTGTGAACAAGGTCATGAGCTGGTCGGCAGCCGCCTGGACGGCGGTGTCCTCAGCACTGCCGTCGGCTGCGAGGTCCAGCCCGGTCACCAGCGTCGCGCTGAATACCACCGTGGCGGCCAGCCCGGTGTCGACACCCGGGGTGGTGTTCTCGCGCAGCACTTCTTCGACCACCCCAACCGCGCGTTCCCGCGCGGCCCGCAGTTCGCTGTGCCAGGGCCGGCCCGGCCGCCATGCCTCGGCAAGGATCAGCCGGGCGAAGTCGGCGGCGGAGGTGACGCGGGTCAGCATCGTCGAGACGACCGCCCGCAACGCCGCCGTGCCAGCCAGCCCTTCGGCCGCTTCAGCCAGTGCCATGGCCAGCCGGTCGACGCCCGCCACCAGGGCGCCGGTGAACAGGTCGTCCTTGGAAGCGACGTTGTAGTAGACAGTGCCCTTGGCTACGTGGGCGCGTTCCGCGATGTCGTCCACGGTCGTGCCGTCGATGCCGTGCTCGGCGGCGAGTTCGATGGCCGCGTCCTGGAGACGCTGCAGGCTGCGGGCCGGGCGCGGGTCCGGCTGGCGTGGGGCCCGCGGAGCTGTCCGGGGTGGCCGCTCCCTGACGGGTCGGGGCATGGTGCCAATCATCCTCTGGTCCCGGGCCGCCCAGGTGGCCCGAGTGCTCACCGGACTGTCACGGCAGGCTGCGAAGTCACCGTGGCACCGCCTACCACCGCCGCGCTGACATCCCGCCCGCGCCGGGCCGTCCACCAGGTCAGTGCCAGGCTCACCACCGCGAGGCCACCGAGCACACCCACCGCGGCCCACACCGGCCCGAGTTCCCCACCCGCGAGCAGTCGCCGCAGCCCGGTGACGACATAGGTCATCGGCGTGAACGGGTGCAGTGCCCGGAAGAACGCCGGAGTGGTCTCGATCGGGTAGGTACCGCCCGAGCTGGTGATCTGCAGCACGAGCAGGACCACACCGAGCACCCGCCCGGCCGGGCCGAGCCGGGCGTGCAGCAACTGCAGCACCGCACCGAAGGACGCTGCAGCCAGGACGAGGAACGCCAGCGTGCCCAGTGGCCGCGCCGGGTCCAGGCCGAGCCCGTAGTGCAGGGCGCCGGCCAGGATCACCGCCTGGATGGCCCCGACCGTCAGCACGACCAGGTACCCGGCCAGCGTGCGGCGCAACGGGTGGTTGGCCTCACCTGGGACGCGCCGCGCGACCGGCCGCATCACACCGAACATGAAGATCGCGCCAACCCACAGGGCGATCCCGATGAAGTACGGTGCGAACCCCGCACCGTAGCTGCCCGCCGGGTCGTGCCGCTGGGTGGCGAGGCCCACCGGGTTGCCCACCACCCGCGCCAGCCGCTGCTGTGCTGGGGTGTGCAACACGGGAATGGTCCGAGCGCCGCCCGCCAGCCGCCGGTGGAGGGTGGTAGCTGCGGTGGCGAGGCGGCCGCTGCCGCTCGCCAGGCCCTGGGCACCCTCGGCGAGACCAGCGGCACCGCCGCTCAGCTGGTTGGTGCCAGCGCTCATGCTCGTGGTGGCGACGGCGAGCCGGGAAGCACCGGCCGAGACCTGCCCGGTACCAGCCGCGAGGCGCTCGGTGCTGGCGGAGAGTGCCGCTGTCCCGCCTGCCAGCTCCGGAGCGGCGCCCGCGAGGCGCTGGGCTCCCGCCGCCACCTGGCCAGCCCCGGCTGCGAGTGCCTGCACAGGACCGGTCTGGGACGCCACCGCCGTGAGCGCACTGGCGGACGCGTCGCCGGTGGCGGTGACTGCCGTCACCGCCTGCTGCAGCGCGGCATCCTGAGGGTAGGCGGCCGCAGCGGCCCGCAGTGCGGCCAGTGCCCGTGCCTGTGCGGCGGTCAGTTCGCCGGTCTGGGCGGCGAAGCTGTCCAGACCGCTGGCCAGCCGTGTGGTTCCCGCCGAGACCTGTTGCGCACCGGCGCTGAGCCGCGCGGTCCTGGCTGGCAGGCCGGCCGTGTCCGCACTGAGCTGGCTGGCACCCACAGCCAGCCGCTTGGCGCCCGCAGCGATCGACTGCGTGCCCGACGCGAGGGAGCGTGCCCCAGCGTTGGCGGCCGTGGCCCCGTGGGCAAGGCTCGCCGCCCCATTGGCCAGGCTTTCGGTCCCCGGCGCCAGCCTGGCCGCCCCGCCGTTGACGGCGTCCGCGCCGCGGGCCAACCGGGCCGCGCCCGTACTGGCGCGCTGGAAGCCACCATGTGCCTGGGCCAGGCCGGTGAGCAGGCCCCCGGCGTCGGTGGTCGCCACATGCGCCGAGGTCACGGAGCGGACCTGTGCCAGGACATCGCGGGCCAGGGTGGAGGCGAGGTAGGAGTTCGCGTCGTTCAGCACCACGTCAACCCGTGCCTGCTCGGGGGCGTGGCCCGCCCGCTCCGGGGACGCGACATCGGCGGAGAAGCCCGGGGGGACCGTCACGGCGAGGTAGTAGTCGCCGTCAGCGACCCCGCTTGCTGCCTGCCCGGCACTGACCACGTGCCAGTCGAACGCATGCAAGTGGAGCAAGGTACGGGTGAGCTGCGCACCAGCGTCCACTTCGTGCCCGTGGACCGTGACTGGCCGGTCCGCGTCCACCAGGGCCACCGGCACCCGGTCCAGGTGGGCCGTGGGGTTCCAGAACGCCCACAGGTACAGGGATCCATACAGCAGCGGCAGGAGCAGGACCACGCCCAGGCCGGCCCGTGCCAGACGCGACGCGTGTACGGCAGCGGCCTCACGCCGGAGCAGGGCGAACAACGTGGACATGGGAGCCTCCTCACGTTTTTAGACTGACTAGTCAGTACAATAAGTCGCGCCACGCCATCAGTCAAACCGCGAGCAGTAGGCGGCCGGCAACCAGTGCTTGACGGGGGAGGGGCGCGCCGTAGCAATGGCTGGAGGTCCCGGCAAGGACACCCGGTGATCGCGCCCGCTGGCGAAGCCGGGATCAGGACTCCAGCGGCTGGCGCCGAGTCTGCGGCTACTAAGACTGAGGTCTTGACGGCGCACTGGAGCCAGGAGTATCAACCTCTTGACAACGTTGTCAGTTGGCACCGCAGCCCCATCTGAGAAAGAGCCCTCCGCAGCACGGCCACGTGCGCTCGCCTCGTGACTGTGCCTCTCAGGGTTTGGAAAGGCGGAGAGGTGTCGTTGGTTCCCTGGGCACTAGGCCGGAAGACTCTCACGCAGGCATGCCGCCTGGTCGCGGCGACTACCGGTACCAGCGCGGCGGTCCTCGCCGTGGCGGTGCTCGCCGGGCCGCCAGGCATTGCCGCCGCCGCGACGCAGGCCCACTCCGCCACACTGGCCGTCTCCGCCACCGGCCGCGACGCCACAACGGCGAAGCCGAGAGCAACGGTAACCAATCCCTCGGCGCTGGTGAACCCGTTCATCGGGACCACTAACAGCGGCGACACGTTCCCCGGCGCGGATGCCCCGTTAGGCATGGTCCAGTGGAGCCCGGACACGTCACCGAACCGCGACGACGGCGGTGGCTACGAATACAACGACTCAGCCATCACCGGGTTCAGCCTGACCCACCTGTCCGGCCCTGGCTGCGGCGCCGAAGGCGACGTGCCGGTCCTGCCGACCACAGGCGCCATCAACACCGGCGCGACGGACTCGTTCTCCCACTCCAATGAGTCCGCGCAGGCTGGCTACTACTCGGTGACCACGAGCAACGGGGTCAAGACGGAGCTGACCGCGACCACCCGCACCGGAATGGCGCGTTTCACGTTCCCCTCGACCACCCAGGCCAACCTGATCTTCAAGCTCAACGACAGTGCCAATGGCGACTCGGCGACGAGCTTCAACGTCGTCAGCAGCACCGAGGTCAGCGGCTCGGTGACCTCCGGCCACTTCTGCGGCGCCGGAAACACCTACACCCTGTACTTCGACATGCAGTTCGACCAGCCGTTCAGCACCAACGGCACGTTCACCCCCCTCGGGCTGCACCCACGCGCGAAGCACCTGTCCGTGCGGGCCACCGGCAGAGGTGACGTCACCAGCCCCGTCTCCCGGCGCACCCCCGAACAGCGGGACCACCCCAGCTACCACGGTGGCTTGCCGAAGGGCCAGACGACCGGTGTGAAGCTGGCCGGGCCGAACGGCTCGTACGTCACGTTCAACACGACCAGCAACCAGGTGGTTCAGGCGAAGGTCGGCGTCTCCTACGTCTCCATCGCCAATGCCAAGCAGAACCTGACCACCGAGAACCCGAACTTCAACTTCCCGGCCACCGAGTCGGCCACCCAGAGCGCCTGGAACTCCCTGCTGGGCAGGATCCAGATCAGCGGCGGCACCTCCAACCAGCAGGTGGAGTTCTACACCGCGCTGTACCACGCCCTGCTCCACCCGAACGTCAACAGCGACGTCAACGGCCAGTACATAGGGGTCGACGGCCAGGTCCACACCGTGGACTCCGGCCACAGCGCCGAGTACACGAACTTCTCCGGCTGGGACATCTACCGGTCCCAGGCCCAGCTGGAGGCCATGCTCGACCCGGCGGCAGCCAGCGACACCGCGCAGTCCATGGTCGACGACTACGCCCAAGGCGGGATGCTGCCCAAGTGGATGGAGAACAACGGCGAGTCCTACGTGATGGTCGGCGACCCGGCGGACCCGATCCTCGCCGACTACTACGCGTTCGGCGCGACCAACTTCAACACCGCCACCGCACTGACCGACATGGTCAACGAGGCCACGAACACCAACAACATCCGCCCCGGCCTGAACTACCTGGAATCCATCGGTTACGAGCCAACGGACGGGAGTTACGGCTGCTGCAACTTCTACGGGCCGACATCCACAACCCTGGAATACAACACCGCCGACTTCGCACTGTCCGCGTTCGCCGGGGCGCTGGGCAACACCAGCGACCAAAACACCTTCCAGAACAGGGCCCAGGACTGGCAGAACGTGTTCAACCCCGCGACTGGGTTTATGGAAGGACGAAACTTCAACGGGTCGTGGGAGTCCGGCTTCAACGCGCAGAGCGGGAGCGACGGCAACTTTGTCGAAGCGACCCCGTACATCTACACCGGCATGGTGCCGTTCAACATCGCAGGGCTGACCTCCGCCATGGGCGGCACCAGCAAGATGATCAGCTACCTCAACACGGTGCTGTCCAGCTTCACCGGCGCGAACGGCTTCGCATGGATGGGCAACGAGCCCAGCATCGAGCTCCCCTGGGAGTACGACTACGTGGGTGAGCCGTACCAGACCCAGAACGTCGTGCGGAAGGTCCAGGACCAGATCTGGACCAACAGCCCGAACGGCCTGGGCGACGGAAACGACGACCTGGGCACGATGAGCGCCTGGTTCGTGTGGTCCGCGCTCGGCATGTACCCCGAGACCCCCGGGACCGCCAACCTGGCGCTGGGCTCACCGATGTTCACCCAGGCTGTGGTCACCCTCGGCAACGGGAGCACGCTGACCATCAATGGCAACGGCGCCGCCGACAACGCCCCTTACGTCCAGTCCGCGACCTGGAACGGCGTCGCCTGGAACAACGCCTACGCCCCAACCACCGCGGTCACCAGCGGCGGCACGCTCACCTTCACCCTCGGCACCTCGGCCAACACCTCCTGGGCGTCCGGCGCCACCGCGGCACCGCCCTCCTATGGCGGCCCGTCCGGTGTCTACAACAACACAGGGATCGAGAACGACGGCTCGACCGGCGCCAGCTTCGACAGCGGCGGCAACGCCTACTCCGCGCAGGCGCTGTCGTCGGCCGGGGCCACCCCCGGATCGACGGTCACGGCCAACGGTATTCACTTCACCTGGCCGAACGTCGCGGTCGGCACGCCCGACAACTTCCGCGCCAACGGCCAGACGGTGACGGTGTCGGGGTCGGGGAGCATCTCGTTCCTCGGCTCTTCGACCAACGGCCCGTCGAGTGGGACGGCGACGATCAAGTTCACCGACGGTTCCACGATGTCGGACACCCTCAGCTTCTCCGACTGGACACTCAACGGCGGCAGCGCCTCCGTGGAGTCAGGGAACTCGCTGGCCATCACCACCGCCTACCGTGACAACTCCACGGGCGGCAAGGAGACCGTCAAGACTGACGTGTTCGCCACCACCCCGCTCGCTCTCCCGGCTGGCAAGACCATTGCCAGCGTCACCCTGCCCGCCAGCGCGAACCAGGGCCAGCTGCACGTGTTCGCCATCGCCACCTCCACCAGTGGCGGCGGGAGCGCCGCGTTCAACAACATAGGGATCGAGAACGACGGGACCAGCGCGGACAGCTTCGACTCCAGCGGCAACGCCTACTCCGCGCAGGCGATATCGGCGGCCGGGGTCACCCCCGGGTCGACGGTCTCGGTCAACGGCATCAACTTCACCTGGCCGAATGTCGCGGTCAGCACGGCCGACAACTGGGTCGCCAGCGGCCAGACGGTGGCCCTGTCCGGGTCGGGCAGCATCTCGTTCCTCGGCTCCTCGACCAACGGCCCGTCCAGCGGGACCGCGACGATCACGTTCACCGACGGTTCCACGATGTCGGTCAGCC
The DNA here is from genome assembly GCA_035946955.1 of Streptosporangiaceae bacterium. Lineage (GTDB taxonomy): Bacteria > Actinomycetota > Actinomycetes > Streptosporangiales > Streptosporangiaceae > DASYYE01. The sequence goes on from DASYYE010000138.1 coordinate 10,622, forward strand.
TCAGCTTCTCCGACTGGACCCTCAACGGCGGCAGCGCCTCGGTCGAGTCAGGGAACTCGATCGCCATCAACACGCCGTACCGGGACACCTCTGCCGGCACCAAGGAGACCATCAACACTGACGTGTTCGCCACCACGCCGGTGTCCCTCCCGTCCGGTAAGACGGTCGCCAGTGTCACCCTGCCTGCCACCGTGAACCAGGGCCTCCTGCACGTCTTCGCCATCGCCACCTCCAGCGGCGGCAGCACCAAGGCCAGGAACCCCTCCGGCCGGGCACACCCCGGCACCCCCTCGCGCACGGCTACCAAGCCGTCGCCGTGACCAGCTACCGTCCCTGACCCCTCCAAGCCGGTTGGTGGCCGTAGGGGCCGCCTGCACCTGCGGCCACCAACCCTTTGCCTACCCGGTCCAGTCACCTCCGGCCACCACCACCCCTGAATCGGCCTCACAGATGGCTCAAACTGGGCAGTTTCGGTCTCACCCGTCCGGCAAATGTCGTAGGCGTGGGCGTCAGCAGTCTCGTTGCCTGTTGCCCGGAAAGGACGCTTCAGTTCAGTCAGCCGTCCAGTGACTCGCATGTGATCGCGGCGCATAGTCGATGACAGATCGTCACCACGTCGGGACGATCGATCCGCTCAAACTGGGGAGGTGCGATGAGCACCCAACCATCTGGCCAGCCAGCCGCCGCCAGCCGCCGCATCCAGATCAGTCGCCGCCCACGGCCTCGCGACGAGTTCCCGGACACTACCCTCACCGACACGTGGCCGCCGCGGCTGAACAAAGAACTGTCTCCTTACGCCCCGCGCACACGGAGTTGAGACCGGTGTTGGGCCTTCGGCTCCCCAGGCTCAGCCGGACAGCCGGCCCACAGGGCCGGTGCGCTCACACGCCGCGGTGCCCGGCCGCCACCGCTACCGACCACAGCGCCGCGCGGGTTGTCGCCAGCCATCCAGAGCAGGGCTGGAGCCTGCTCTGCAATGGCGTCGTGACCTTCGATGACTGCGGCGAGATCCTGCCTGAGGGCACCTGCGTCGCCCCATTGGAAGACGGCTCCGCGCGATGAGGTCTTCGTCCCTCTTATGGGACAGCGCACGGGGCCGGCTGTGACGGTCGTCGCGCCCGGCCCCGTGCGCTAGGGTCACCGGCTGCCCCAGCACCGGCTGCCCCAGCACCGGCTGCCCCAGCACCCCAAATATGAGGCCACGCTCTTGTCGCCGCTTTTCCCGGACATCGGGGTGTGGGTAGCTGACTTCTTGAGGTTGGTGTGAACAGTGGGAGTTCATGTGGCTGCTGATGTCGGCCGAGGGGGGTGACGGGGCGGATGGATGTACCGAAACGGAGAAACTTTTGTCCGTCCGCGCACATCGATCACCGCCATGATCATCCTGGGTCTTGGCACGGGTCGATCTTTTGTCCGCCAGGTCACATCGATCATGGTCGTGATGATTGTTTTGCGGGTTGGGTGGTCGGTTCTTCGTGAGGCCCATCACCCGTGAAGTCGGGAGCGGCAGGCGCTTCAGGCCCCTCCGCCGGACGGGCCTGCTCTTGTGGGACCGCCGGTGACCATGCGAATGCGGAAGTTGTCGGTGTGTGCCTGCCACTGCGGGCGGCGCCCCCATCGCACCACCAGCGACGCCGCTGTGGCCACTGTCAGCCCGCAGGCCGCCGCAGGTGTACCCAGTCGGCGAAGTAGGCTGCCCAGTCGGCTGTTGTGGCGGTGAAGTCGGCGTACATGGCTACGCCGATGTCATGCCGTTGTGGGTCGTCGCCGAGGGCGAGCCGGACCCCGCGGATGGCGGCGGCGACGGTTTCGGCGCTGGTGTGGCCCGGGTCGGGGGTGTGGTAGGCGGGCAGCCCGATGAGGACTGTCACCCGGGCTGGGGCTGCGTCCAGTGCGAGTCCGGTTTCCAGCCGGACATAGCCGCTGTAGGCGGGGCCGAGTGGGATGGCGGTGTTATAGGTCATGACGGCGATCTCGTCGGTGCGGGCGGCGATGGCGCTCAGGTAGGACACCGACCACCAGTGGGCGCTGCCGAAGACCCACTGTTCGGGGGTGTGCAGGTCTGGCAGTGGCTCGATCTGGTCGGCCGCGACGGACAGGACCGCGTGGCGTTCCCGGGTCAGGGTGTGGGTCGCCGCCAGCAGTGCCAGATAGCCGGAGTCGCCACTCGGGACGGGTTCGAAGTCGTAATGGATCCCGTCGAAACCCTCGTTCAGGAAGCCGCTGGCGGTTCGCAGTGTCCGCGCCCGGGTGGCTGGGGTGTCGAGGTCGAGGTATCCCGGGCCGGTCAGGTCACCTAGCCAGGCCTGGACCCGGACGCCGGGCAGCAGGCGGTGGAGCCCGGTCAGCAACCAGCGGGCACGCGGGTCGAGTGCCGGGTCCAGCGACCCGTTGCTCGACAGGGGACCGATGTGAGCGAACAGGTCACGGATCCCCGCCCGGCGCACCAGCGCCGCGAGGCGATCCAGGTCAGAGCCGGTGCGGCGGCCATCGACCCAGGCCTGCCCCAGCCACAGCCCACCACCTGCGCCGGCAGGCACCCTGGCAGGCGGCGTGCCGGCATCTTCGGCCAGCAACCCACCAACCGCGAAGGCGATAACCGAAACCACGAGCCAGCAGGCCGCCGCAACGGAAACAACAACCCACAGCACCACGCGTGCTCGATGCCCCACACCTCAGGCTAAGAGCCAGAGGGGTACAGCAGTGTCTCTGCGAACTCGTGGACGCGGGCGAGCGTGATGCCGGTGCGCTGTTCTACAGCGAGAGGGTGGTCGGTGGGTTCGAGCTCGATGAGGGGCCGCTGGCCGATGGGCTGGGTGTGGACGTGGGTCTTGAGCAGGAGGGTGGAGGGCTGATACAGCGGGAGTTCGGTGGATAGCCAGCCGAAGTACGGCGGCTCCGTTTCGCGGCCGGGGGTGTCCCACAGTTCGCTCGCGCGGGCGTAGTTCTCCGGGCTCAGCGACACCCACACACCCCAGTCGAACTCGGCCCCGTCAGCGTCGAGGACCGGTATGACAATACGTCCCCGGACGAAGAATTGCTGGCCTTGGATGATGCATTGCTCCTGGCTGAGAGCGCTGGACTCATCATTGGCCAGTGACGGATCCCAGTATTCGGGCGCCTCAGCCCCATAAGACATTGGTGGTCCGTCGTGGTGTTCGCCGCAGCACCTGCACCCAAAGCCTTCTGCCTCAGTCACCCAACGAGGCTAGCGTGGCTGTCTCCCTGTCACCGACGCCGACGGAGTTGAGCAGCCGGCCAGCCGGTGACTAACTGACACTGCCGAGGACGCGGAGTTTGGCGCGAACCTCGCCGGCGTCGGGATGATGCAGTTCGTCAAGGACCACCAGGGCGCGACGCCAGGCGTCGCGGGCGGCGTGGCGGTCCCCGTGATCGTGGTGGACGTCTCCCAGGCGGGTGAGCGTGCCAGCGTAGTTATAGCGGTCGCCTATGGCCTGTTCCAATTCAATTGCCTGCTCGTATGAGGTGATCGCCTCGGCATAGCGGCTGAGGCGGTGGTGAGCGTGGCCGATGGTGTCCAGGGTGAGCGCCTCATTTTCGCGCTCACCGGCCTCCCGGGCCAGGTCGAGTGCCTGCTGGCAATAGACCAGGGCCTGCTCGTACCGTCCGAGTTGCGCCTCGAACCAGCCGATATTGTTCAGCGCGATCGACTGCCCGGCCACGTGGCTGATAGTGCGGTACAGGTCAAAGGCACGCTGCGCGGAGTTGACCGCATCGGCGAACTGTCCTTCCGCGGACAGCGCCATGCTGAGGGCAATGTAGGTGTCGCCCTGACGAGCGGAGTCGCCAAGGCTGCCGAACAGTTCGAGCGCCTGCCGAAGGTGCGCTCCGGCCGCTGGGTACGAACCCTGTGCGAAGAGTGCCTGGCCCAGCCGGTGGTGGGAGTGGGCCTGTCCGGCCAGGTCCGCGCTGCGCTGCGCGGCACCTAGTGCGACCTCGCTGACGGCGGCCCATTCGCGCAGGTGAGCCCTCCGCTCCATGATCGTCCCTAGCGTGCAGGGGATCTGCCAGGCGTAGCTGTCGAAGCCCTCCTCTGCGGCCCAGGAGATGGTGGCCGCCAGCACCGCGTGCTCGCCCTCGTACCAGGCGATCGCCTGGTCCTGGTCGGTGAGGTCTTCTGGTCCCACCCCGGGAACAGGCGGCGGCAGGCCGAGCGAGAGCCAGCTCGGATACAGCACCTTGAAGGCGGCATGGCCCGTGCGTAAGTAGTGGTCCAGCACTCGCTGCCGAGAGTGGCGGCGTTCGGCCTCAGGGTCGTGGGTGTCAGCTTGCTCGGCGGCGAAGGCACGGAGCAGGTCGTGGAAGGTGTACCGGCCGGGGGTGTGCTCAGTCAGCAGATGGGCGGCTGTCAGCTTGTCCAGGGCGTGGCGGGCCTGGTCACGGTCGAGCGCGGCGAGGCTGGCCGCAGCCGGGATGCTGATATCAGGGCCGGGGTGCAGGCCGAGGAGGCGGAACATGCGTGCCGCCCCGGTACTGAGGGTCTGGTAGGACCAGGAGAACACCGCGCGCACGTCCGCGGCGCTGTCACCAATAGTCAGGGGGTCTAGTCGCTGGTGGGTTCCGCGCAGCTCACTGACCAGCGCGGCCAGCGGCCGGTCGGGACGTAGGACAGCGCGGGCGGCCACGATGTTGAGTGCCAGGGGCAGGTAGGCGCACAGTTCCGTCAGCTCACCCGCAGCTTGGTCCTCGCGGGTGACACGCTCGCGGCCCAGGCGACGGCTCAGCAACTCGCGGGCCTCGCCTGGCGTGAGCAGGCCGAGGGTAAGCGGGACGGCGCCGTCCGCCGCCACCAGGCCCGCGAGCTGGCTGCGGCTGGTGACCAGGACAGGACAGGAGGCCGTGCCGGGGAGCAACGGCCTGACCTGAGCGGGGTCGCGGGCGTTGTCCAGCACGACCAGCATGCGACGGTCGGCCAGCAGGCTGCGGTACAGCGCCACCTGCGCGTCCAGGCCGTCGGGAACGCTCGCGGGGGGCACGGCCAGTGCGGCCAGGAAGTCCTGTATCGCCGCTGCGGCGGGCACGGGAGTACCGGAGGGGTCGAAGCCGCGCAGGTTCACATACAACTGCCCGTCAGGGAACTTCTCGGCGTTGCGGTGGGCCCAGTGCACGGCGAGGGCGGTCTTGCCGATCCCCGCGGTACCGTTGATGGCCGAAATCACCACCGCGCTCCCGGTGCCGGTCGCCTCGTCGAGCAGCCCGGACAGCCGCTCCATCTCCTCCATCCGGCCCACGAAGTGCCGCACCCCGGCTGGCAACTGCCGGGGCACAGTCGGCTGGGTGTGGACGGCCGCTGCCGGTTCCCCCGTCTCGGCGGGGCCTTCCCTGGCAGCAGGTAGCTGGTCAGCGGGCCCTAGGTCACCCGTGAGGATGCGCCGGTGGAGATCCTGGAGGTCCGGGCCAGGATCCGCACCGAGCTCATCGGCGATGACCTCCCGGGCATGTGCGTACACCTCCAGTGCCTCGGCCGGCCGGGCGGAGCTGTGCAGCGCGCGCATCAGTTCCCCCCACAGCCTCTCCCGCAGTGGGTGCTCGGCCGTGAGCCGACGCAACTCTGCCACCACCTCGGTGTCCCGGCCGCACCTGCGGTCAGCCTCGATCCGCAGCTCGAGCGCGGTAAGACGCAGTTCTTCCAGGCGACCAGACTCGGCCAGCACCAGCGGAACCGGCGGTACGTCACCCAGGGCCGGGCCGCGCCATAGCGCCAGCGCCCCGGCGAGATGGACTGCCGCCTGCGGAGCGTCGTCCTCGGCAAGCGCCTTGCGCCCAGCAGCCGCCAGGTCTTCGAACTGGCCCGCGTCAAGGTCGCCGTGCACCGCCAGTAGCTGGTAGCCCCCTGGCCGCGTGACCAGCACCTGGCCCTGCGGGTCGTCGAGCAGCCGGCGCAGCCGCAGCACGTACCCGTGTGCCAGCTTGCGGGCACCGGGCGGCGCGTCCTCACCCCACAGTTCATCGACCACGCGCTCGATCGAGACGACCTGGCCAGGGCGGAGGAGTAACGCTGCGAGCAGCGCCCGCCACTTCGGCGCGCCGATACCCTGCCAGCCCTCGCGGGTGCGGACCTCCAGCGGCCCAAGGATCCGAAACAGCACAACCAGTCCCGTAGGTGTCCCTGACGACCTATCCCGTCCAGGCTACGCAACAACTCAACCACGAATACACCCAGAGTCAGCATCCCCGCGTCAAGGTGACTCTGCGGCTGGACACACGGGGGATTGGCCACGGCCGGGAAACCAATCCAGAAAAGGTCGTCCGGAATGAGTGAAGGGACAGGTAACACCATGCGAAACGTCTTGGGGCGTGCCAGCGTGGCATTCGGTGCGGTCGCACTGGCTGCGGGCCTGGTCGCCACATCCTCGGTAGCAGCGAGCGCCGCTACCCATGTCACGCACGTGGCAAAGCCAGGCGTCGAGAAAGTCGCGGTGCGGATGAGGGTCGTTCGCATCGACGCTGCGGTGGCCAGGGCACACGGATACGTTGTCCGCACCGACTCCCACGGCCGTGAGTACACGGTGAAGGCCGGATCGAAGAGTGGCCCAACCCCTAATGACACCCTCTATGGCAACTGCGGGTGGTCCTGGATGTGGGAGTGGGGCGTCGGCAATCGCGCGGCGACGGTGGAAACCGGCTTCCATGTCTACACGCCCGCCGTCGCTTACTACTGGCAGTACTGGATGGAGGACAACGGCGGAGAATCGAGCCACACCTTCGCTGGCGGCCTGGCCTTCCGGACCGACTGGGGCACCATCAACACCTGGCCCGGCCTGACCCCTGGACCTGCTTACGCCTGGGTGCAAACCACCAGCGACGCCATTCTGGACAACGGGGACGTGTGCTCGTCGGCCGGTCCCGACGACTCCACGACCATCTACTGATCCAGCAGTGAGTGACGGAGCCCGGTGAGGCCAAGCCCGCGCCGCCGCATCCTACGGGGGACGGCGACGCGGGCTCGGCCGGCAGTTGGGCCTGGTCATCGAGGCAGCACTCGGGACTACACCGAGAATCAACCCAGCCACGAGACCATGACTCGACGGGCCGGACACTGACCCCCGGCGAGCGGGGCACCCAACTGATACCGCGGTGAGCCGGTCACGACCCTCCACCTTCGTGAAAGGAACCTTTCGTGCGCCTCTGGAAAGCCAGCTCAATGGTGTTCATGCTGGTAGCGCCTTTCGCCGCCGGTGCAGTTACCGCGTTTCCCGCGGCGGCTTCCGCCGATGCCAGCTCTTGCTACAGTTACTCGTTCACGAATCCATACATCGGTTACCCGGTTGGCGTTCCATCAGCCAGCCTGGCCGAAGGGTCCACTGGGGACTGCGTCGTTATCCTGCAGCAGGCTCTCAACGGCGTGGACCATGCAAACCTTGTACCCGACGGCGACTTCGGCCCGAAGACACTCACAGCGGTCGAGAACTACCAGGCACAGCACCGTGGTTGCACCGGCGGCGTCGATGGCATCGCCGGCCCTTACACGATGAGCTGCCTTATTGGTGGGACCGGCTGAGGCCGGACGTCCCTAACGCGCTTGTGCGGGTATGGTGTCCCGGCCACCACCCGCACCTGCGAGTTCCCTGCCGCAGGTCATGGTCTTGACGCCCGCTGCTCCCAGAGTCCGGGGTTGAGCAGGGTCGGCGGCCGCTCGTTGTCGAGTCCAGCGAACAGGTTGTCAACCGCCAGGTTGGCCATTGCCAGGCGGGTCTGTACGGTCCCTGATCCGAGATGCGGGATGAGCACGGCGTTCTCGCAGGTGAGCAGGTCAGGGTTGACGGTTGGCTCGTGCTCGAAGACGTCGATCCCGGCGGCGAAGATCTGGCCCTCGTGGAGCGCCTGGGCCAGGGCCGCCTCATCTATGACTGGACCGCGTGAAGTGTTCACCAGCACGGCGGTGGGCTTCATGATGGCCAGGCGTTCCGCATTGATCAGATGGCGTGTGTCCGGCGTGAGGTTGGTGTGGAGGGACACGAAGTCCGACTCACGGAGCAGGTCATCCAGGCTCCGGTACTCCGCTGCGACTTCCTGCTCGACCGCGGCGGGCGGCCGGTGCACGTCGTGGTAGACGACGCGCATGGCGAACCCACGGGCGCGGCGGGCCAGGGCCTGCCCGATCCGGCCAAAGCCCACGATGCCGAGGGTCTTGTGGTGGACGTCCTGGCCCAGCATCATGAGCGGCCCCCAGATCCACGGGGCCTTGGAGCGCAGCAGACGGTCACCTTCGGCGACCCGTCTGGCTGTCGCCATCATCAGGGCGAACGCCATGTCCGCAGTGGTCTCGGTCAAGACTTCCGGCGTATTGGAGGTGAGGACGCCATGCCGTGTGCAGGCGTCCACATCGATGTTGTCGAAGCCCACGGCGTAGTTCGCAACGATCTTGAGCTGCGGCCCTGCGGCATCCAGGAACTCGTCGTCGACCCGCTCCGTGAGGAGGGTGATCACCCCTGCCTTCCCGGCCACCTCGGTCAGCAGCTGGCCGCGGGGCATAGCGCCTTCGCCCTGATAGAGCGTCATGTCGCACCGTGTGTCGACCCGTTCCAGTGCTCCGGACGGCAGGCGGCGGGTGACGAGGACCTGCGGACGGTCCACTGCTATGACACCTCCTAGGCGGCCAGGTCAGGAAGGACCGCGGCCATTGCCTCCAGGGCGCCGCGAATGGCCTCGACCGAGTTCGCGTAGGACAGGCGCAGGTAGCCCTCGCCGTACCGGCCGAACGCGGTACCCGACAACGCAGCCACGCCTGCCTGGTTGAGCAGATGTTCCTGGATCTTCTGCGACGGTATCCCGAACGCCTTGACCGAGGGGAACGCGTAGAACGCCCCACGCGGCACCACGCAGGTGATGCCTTCGATGGCGTTCAGCCCCGCCACGATGACGTCGCGGCGACGCCGGAACTCGTCAACCATCTGCGCGACCGGCTCCCACGGCCCGGTCAGCGCGGCCATTGCCGCCCGCTGGCTGAACGCGCTGGTGCAGGACACCGAGTTGATGACCAACCGGGTGATGGGCTCCACCAGCGCCGGAGGGAACACGCCGAACCCCAGGCGCCAGCCGGTCATGGCGAATGTCTTGCTCCATCCGTCCAGCAAGACGGTGCGGTCGGCCATCCCTTCAACGTCCAGCACAGACTCATGCCCTCCGTCGTAACGGATGGCCCAGTAGACCTCGTCGGTCAGGACGAGCAGGTCGTTCCGCATGGCGATCTCAGCGATGGCTTCGCAGTCTGCCCGGGTGAGCGCAGAGCCGCACGGGTTGTGCGGGCTGCTGAGCACGAGCAACCGTGTCCTGGGAGTGACCAGGGAAGCCAGCTCCCCCGGGTCGGGGCAGAACCCGTTCTCCTCCCGCAGCGGCAGCGGGACCGGGGTGGCCCCGGTGAACCGGGCGATGGACTCATACATCGGGAACCCGGGGTCCGGGTAGATGACCTCATCGCCCTCTTGACAGGTGGCCAGCATCAGGTACCACATGATGGGCTTGGCGCCAGGGGTCACGACCACCCTGTCCTGAGTCGTCTCCAGCCTGCCCGTCTGCGAGAGCCACGCGGCCACGGCCTCACGGACTTCGGGCAGCCCGGGGGCTGGCACGTAGTGGGTGAACCCCGCACGCAGGGCCTCGACCGCGGCCTCCACGATGTGGGCCGGAGTCCCGAAGTCAGGCTCTCCGATCTCCAGATGGGTGATCTTGCGGCCTTGTGCCTCCAGTGCCCGCGCCCGGGCCAGGACTTCGAAAGCGGACTCCGTGCCCAGGCCGGACATCCGCCCGGCCAGCCGGTCAGTCGCCATCTTCTCTGGTGCGCTCATGATGCCGGGTGCACCTCCTTCCGGCAGGAGCACGAGCCGGATAACTTCGCAGCCGGTCAGGCCGTCTCGATGCTGGCGGCGTCGGCGAGGCCGAGTTCGGCAACGCTCACGTCGCGCATCTTGAACTTCTGCACTTTCCCGGTCACGGTCATCGGAAACTCGTCCGAGACCCGCAGGTAGCGGGGGATCTTGTAGTGGGAGATCTTTCCGGTGCAGAACTCCCGCAGCTCGTCCAGGCTCAGCTCGGCACCGGGGCGGAGCTTGACCCAGGCACACAGTTCCTCGCCGTACTTGGCGTCGGGCACCCCGATCACCTGGACGTCTTCGATCGCGGGGTGGCCATAGAGGAACTCCTCCACCTCGCGCGGGTAGACGTTCTCGCCGCCCCGGATCACCATGTCCTTGATCCGGCCGACGATGTTCAGGTACCCGGCGTCGTCCATGATGGCGAGGTCACCGGTGTGCATCCAGCGGGCGGTGTCGATCGAGGACCGGGTCTGTCCCTCGTCATCCCAGTAGCCCAGCATCACCGAGTAGCCACGGGTGCACAGTTCCCCTGGCGTGCCCCTGGGCACCACCAGCCCGGTGTCTGGATCGATGACCTTGACCTCCACATGCGGGTGCACCCGCCCCACGGTGGACACCCGCCGCTCGGTGTCGTCATCCGCCTGCGTCTGGGTGGAGACCGGCGATGTTTCGGTCATGCCATAACAGATGGTGACCTCGGTCATGTGCATCTCGCTGATGACCCGCTTCATGACGCCGACCGGGCATGGCGAGCCCGCCATGATCCCGGTCCGCAGGCTGGCCAGGTCATACTCGGCGAAGTCGGGGAGAGCCAGTTCGGCGATGAACATGGTCGGCACGCCATACAGCGACGTGCAACGCTCGGCCTGCACCGCCCGCAGCGTGGCGGCCGGGTCGAACGCGGGCGCCGGGATGACGATGCACGCGCCGTGCGTGGTGCAGGCCAGGTTGCCCAGGACCATGCCGAAGCAGTGGTAGAAGGGCACCGGGATGCAGACCCGGTCGGCGTGGGTGTAGCCGCACCCTTCACCGATGAAGAAGCCGTTGTTGAGGATGTTGTGGTGACTAAGGGTGGCTCCTTTGGGGTAGCCGGTGGTGCCGCTGGTGTACTGGATGTTGATCGGGTCGTCGAAAGACAACTGTGCCTCGCGCCGGGCCAGCGGGTCGTCCGCCCCCCCGCCACCGGCCCCGTTGGCCATGAGCGTGTCCCATTCAGCTGAGCCGATGTAGATGACCTGCTCGAACTGGTCCAGGTCGCCGCCGACCGCCTCGATCATGCCCCGGTAGTCGCTGGTTTTGAACGAGAGGGCGCTGACAAGGAGCTTCACGCCCGACTGTCGCAATGCGTAAGCCAGTTCGTGGGTTCGGTAGGCGGGGTTGATGTTGACGAGGATGGCGCCGATCTTGGCGGTCGCGTACTGGAGCAGCACCCATTCCGGGCAGTTCGGCGACCAGATGCCGACCCGCTCACCGGCCTGGATCCCCAGGTCGACCAGGCCGCGGGCGAGCGTGTCGGTGTCAGTGTCGAGTTGGGAGTAGCTCCACCGCCGCCCGGAGGGCACGTCCACCAGCGCATCGGCAGCAGGGTGGGCGGCGGCGACCCTGCCCAGGTTGTCCCCGATCGTCTCACCGAGGAGCGGGTGCACTGACGCACCGTGGCCGTAGGAGAGTTCGCTGCCGCCCATGACTCGCCTCCAAAGTCAGGCTAGGTCCATGATTCCGTTCGGCATAGAAATTGTGAACCAGCCGGGGCGTGGCATCAGGCCACCGCCTCGGCGCCCAGCCGACGGAGTCGTTCCTTCCAGGCACGCCGTACCCCAGGGCAGCAGCCGCGCATGCCGTGACCGTCCATACAGCAGTGGCCGCGGATGCAGGCACGGCTGCGACGGTCCACCCGGCTGCCGCAGCCTCTGCCAACAGGGCCGGGCCGGGGTTTCCGCGGCCTCGTAGGCCGAGATGGTGGCCCTGATGCCGTTGCTGACCGAGGCTGGGGAGGCCTGATAGCTCGGACGTACAGTGGACTCGCTGTTGGAACCGCGGTGACCGTGAGAGGCAGGCGCCGGGTGAGGAGCAGCCGCTATCCGTTTAGCTGGCCGATTTCGCCGGAGAGTATCGCGCGGGAGACCGCGCTTTTCGAGCGAGAGCTGGCCGATGCCGAAGCCGCGCCTGGACCAGATGGGCGCAGCGTGCTCGCGGCTCGGTACAAGCTGGGACGCGCCTATCGCTTCGTCGGCCGCTACCGGGACGCGGTCGAACTGCAAAAGCTGAACCTGGAGGCGTCTTTGCGGGCGCTGGGTCCGGATGACCCAGTCACTGTGACTACCCGTTACGAGTTGGTCAGGTCGTCGATGTCGGCCGGGCAACCTCCCAGAGGGGTTGCAGAACTTGAGCGGAGTTCGGCCGACCTTGACCGGGTGCTAGGCGCGGACCATCCAGACGCGATCACAGCTCGGTGCTTTCTCGGCGCGGCGCTGGTCCGGGATGGTGCCCTTGCCAGCGGCCGACCACTCCTGGAGCAGTCGCTTGCCGACAGCAAGCGCGTGCTCGGCCCGGATGATCCGGACACGCTGGCGTGCCGCATCTGGCTCGCCATGGCGCAAGGGCTGGATGAACGAGTGGGCCTGGCTTTCAAGCTGGCCAAGCGGGCCATGGCTGAATGCAGGCGGGCGCTGCCGCCCGGTCATCCGGTCGAAATCGAGTGCCGCTCGTTCCTTGGCACGCTCTACCAGGCGACTGGGCGGGTGTCGGAGGGCATTGCCGAGCATAAGCGGGCGCTCGTGGACTACGAGCGGGTATACGGCCCTTCTCACCCACTGGTGATCGGAGAGCGTGCCCAACTCGGCAACGCGTATATGCAGGCGGGGCGGTACGAAACCGCTATCGCCCTGCTCCAGGAGGCCATCATGGACTTGGACCGGCTGCTTGGCGCAGATGACACGGTGGCCCTGTGTGCCCGCATCGACCTGGGCAACGCCTTGGCCAGAGCCTCGCGGACAGCCGAAGCCGTCACCGCGCTCAAGGAGGTAAGCGCCGATTGTGAACGGGTTCTCGGCCGTGATGACCGGCTGACGCTGTCATCGCGTGCTGGCCTGGCCCGGGCATACGCCCTCGCGGGGCGGCGGCTCAAGGCGAATGTGTTGTACCGGCGGGTCCTCGCAGGCTATGAGCGAACACTCGGCCCTGAACACCCGGTGACGCAGCGGTACCGCAACAGGTGGAGCCGCGGCAGCCATCCCCGGTGACGGCCTATGACACGTCCCCCTGACGCGGATAGGGTTTCGATATGGCTGTCTCGTCGTTGATGGTCCCACTCGGCACGCAAGCGCCCGACTTCACCCTCGCCGACACAAGCGGCACAGTGGTGCGCCGCGACGACTTCACCGGCGCGCCCGCATTGCTGGTCGCCTTCTTGTGCAACCACTGTCCGTACGTACGCCACGTCGAGACAGCGCTGGGCACGCTGCTCTCGCACTACCCTGACCTGGCCGTCGTGGGCATCTGTACCAACGACGCCGACGCCTACCACGACGACCGGCCGCAACAGCTCGCCGAGCAGGCGCGCCGCGCCGGCTGGAACTTCCCGTACCTGGTCGACGCCGACCAGCAGGCAGGACGCACGTACAACGCCGCCTGTACGCCGGACTTCTTCCTCTATGACACCGGGCGCCGGCTGGCCTACCGCGGCGCGTTCGACGAGTCCACACCAGGTAACGGCAAGCCGGTCACCGGCGAGCTGCTGCGCGCTGCCATCGAGCTGACTCTGGCCGGCCAGCCGGTGCCTGAGCCGCACCGGCCCAGCATGGGCTGCTCGATCAAATGGCGGTCCTGACCGGAGGAAGAGTCTCAGGGTTTACGCGCGACGCCTACGACGGCCAGCCGCAGGACGGGGTGGTCGCTTGTTAGTGGGGTGTCGGCGTCGGGGCGCCAGTCGGCGACGGGCACGATTCCCGGATCGACGAAGTCGAGGCCGTCAAAGAACTGTTTGATCTGTTCGAGCCTGCGGAACTGACCTCGCCCCATTCCCTGGCGGAACGCGGCCTGGACGGCGGCCGCGCCGGGGTCGCCGATGTCGACCAGGTGATGGATGAAGACATAGCTGCCTGACCGCAGCGCCTTACGGTACCCGGCGGTGATGCCGACGGGATCCTCCTCGTCCAGGATGTGGTGCAGGATGCCGCACAGGAGCAGGGCGACGGGACGGCCGAGGTCGATGAGCTCGTTCAGGCCGGGGTGGCTGAGGATCTCGGCCGGGTGGCGTACGTCGCCGTCGATCACGAAAGTGGCCTTGTTGTCGGCCATCAACGCGCGTGCGTGGGCTAGGACGATCGGGTCGTTGTCAACGTAGACCACTCGTACGCCGGACGCTGTCTGCTGGGCTACCTGGTGCACGTTGCCCGCTGTCGGCAGGCCTGATCCGATGTCGATGAGCTGCCGAATGCCCGCCTCGCCCACGAGGTAGCGCACGACCCTGCGCAGGGCCGCGCGTTGCTGCTGCACGCCCAGGTGGACCTCGGGCAGCGCCTCTTTGATCTTGTCACCCAGCTCCCGGTCGGCGGCGAAGTTGTCCTTACCGCCGAGGAGGTAGTCGTAGACCCGGGCGATATTGGGCCGCGACGTCTCGACGGGGGAGCGGATCCGGTCGCCGCCGGTACCCGGTGCAGTTGGGTCTTCGTCTGGCACCGCGCCTCCCTCTGAAGGCGGACGTCAGCTTGCGGTGACGCTTGGGATAGTGGTTACTGCTTACGTAAAGGGTTACCATAGCCGCCGCATATGTCACCATGTCCTCCAGTCCTCCGCTGTCTAGATCCGGACGGCCTTCCCATGAGGAGGAGTGGGTGATGGAGATCACGGTCAACGGCAAGGCTGCCGAAGTGGACGCCGGGCCCGACGACGTGGCTGTGGGACTCCTCCGCGACAAACTTGGCCTGACCGGGACGAAGGTGGTCTGTGGTACCGGCGTGTGCGGGGCCTGCACGATCCTGGTGGACGGGGTGCCTACCGTTGCCTGCCTGATGCCCGGCAGGGCTATCGAGGGCCGGGATGTCACGACCGTCGAGGGGCTCGGTGGCAGTCATCCGGTCCAGCGTGCCTTCGCTGCCCATGACGCGTTGCAGTGCGGCTACTGCACGCCGGGGTTTGTCGTGGCGGCGGCTGCCTTCACCGACCGTTGGCGCGCCGCACACGGTGACGTTGCGCCGACCCGGTCGCAGATCGCGCAGGCCATGGCGGGGCACCTGTGCCGGTGTGGCGCCTATGAGGCGATATATGCGGCGATCGCTGCAGCATGTGCGGGCGAGCGTGAAGGCGACGACGGGTCGCCGGTCCGCGTGGAGGCTCTGGAGAAGGTCGCAGGCCTGGCCCGTTATGCCACAGACGTGCGGCTGGAAGGCCAGCTCGAAGGGGTGATCGTCCGTTCGGCACAGCCCCACGCGCGGGTGGTGGAGGTACGTTCCGGTGACGCTCCGGTCGTGGACCTGCTGCCTGCGGACCGTGTCGTCCGGTACGTCGGTCAGCCGGTCGCTGCGGTCGCCGCCGCCACCCGTGCCGGTGCGCTGGCCGCGGCGGCCATGGTGGAGGTGAGATACGCGCCGCTGCCTGCCGTGCTGGAGACCAGCGCGGCAGAACAGCCCGATGCGCCCGTCGTGTACGACTCGCGCGTGGCGCGGCAGAGCGCACCACGATCGAACGAAGCGCCGTTGAGTCCGGCCCGATGGCGAGGCAACGTGCGGGGGCCTTCCTCGGCGAGCTGGCGTGGGGGTACCGCGATGCGCCGGATCGCCGCCGCGCTGCAGCGCGGAGACGACCGTCTGGTGTCGGGGACGTTCACGACCGCCGCTCAGGCGCACACCTCGATGGAACCCCATGCCTGCGTCGCTCGCTGGGACGACGACAGCGGCCTGCACTTGTACCTATCGACCCAGGCAGTGAGTGCGGTCGCGGCGGAAGCAGCGAAACGGTGGCACCTGAAGCCCACCCAGGTACACCTCGTCGCCGAACACGTCGGTGGGGGTTTCGGCGCGAAGGCCCACCTCACCAGCGAGATCGTCGCTGCTGCGGAGCTCGCCCGGGTCACCGGCGGGCCAGTACGGGTCGTGCTGAGCAGGGCGGAGGAACTGACCGACGGAGGCAGCCGACCCGCCACCCGCATCGGGTTGTCCCTGCTCGCCGACGGCAACGGCAACCTCGCCGCGCTGAGCATGGACGCGTGGGGCGATGGGGGGGTGTCTATCGGCTCCAATGCGGCAGGGCTGGCCCGGTACATCTACGGCAACGCCCCGCGACGGCTGCGGGACTTCGATGTGCTAACCCACCGGCCTCCGAGTGCGCCGTTCCGCGGACCCGGCGGGCCGCCGATGGTCTGGGCCCTCGAACAGGCCGTGGACGAGATGGCTCACCGTCTCGGCGAGGATCCGATCGCCCTGCGGTCCCGATGGGACGGCAATCCCAAGCGGCGCGTCCTGTACGACTGGGCCGCGGCTCTCCCGGCGTGGTCCGGCCGTCAGCCGGCTGGGGCACGGGAGGGCAGGTTCCGGCGTGGGGTCGGCTTCGCGGCGGCCAACTGGCTATACCTCCTCGACCCCGGCACCGAGGTCGAGCTGACCGTCGAGGGGGGCGTCGTCGTAGCTCGGACGGCCTCCCAGGACATCGGTACCGGCAGCCGCAGCGTCATCGCCGATGTCGTGCGTACCGAACTCGATCTGCCTGCGGCCCTGGTGCGGGTCGAACTCGGCCGGACCGGCACGGTACACGGGCCGGCATCGGTGGCCAGCAGCGCCACGCCGTCGATCGCTCCGGCAGCCACCGACGCAGCCAGGCGGCTGCGTGCCTCTCTCCCAGCCGGCCCGGTGCTGAGTTCCCTTGCCGCCGCCGAAGGGCTTCGGGTGGTGGGCAAGCGCCGTCGCGACCGCCGTGGGTACGTCACCCCGTTCCCAATCCGGCACCTCGCGATCGGCAGGGGGTTCGCCGGTGCCGTATACCTCACCGAGGTAGAGGCCGACATCCTGCTGGGCACTGTTCGCGTCACACGCGTCTGGTGCGGGATCGCCGCCGGCCACATCTACGCCGAGCGGCTCGCGCGCAGCCAGTGCGAGGGCGGCGTCATCCAGGGCATCGGCTACGCGCTCTTCGAGCAGTGCCACGTCGACCCAGCTACCGGTGTGGTGCTCACCAGCAACCTCGAGGACTACCGCATCCCGGGCATCGGCGACACGCCGGAGATCAGTGTCCACTTCCATCAGGACGGTTGGGACCACGTGACCGGCGGGGGCGTCGGACTCGGCGAGATCGCAACGGTCGGCGTCGCCGCGTCGATCGGGAACGCCGTGTACGCCGCAACCGGATGGCGTCCACGTGACCTGCCAATCCGCCCTGACAGGCTGCGTGAGGGGATCGCTCGGTGAACGCGCCGTCCAACGTCGATGAAGTCGTCGAGGCCCTCGCCACAAGCGGTGCCGAACTGCGGGCGGGCGGCACCGACATCATGGCCCGGCGCGACTGCGGCCGGGCCACCGGACCGTTCGTCGACCTGCGCGGCCTGCCTGAGTTGCGGGGCATCACGTGGCGCGCGGACGGCACCGCCTGCATCGGCGCGATGACCACTGTCGCCGAGGTCGCCGACGACGACCGGCTCCGCACCGCCTATCCCGCCCTGACCGCCGTGGCCGCGTCAGTGGCGACACCGCAGATCCGCACGGCCGGCACGGTCGGCGGCAACCTGCTGCAACGCAACCGCTGCTGGTACTACCGCAACCCGCTCTTCTCCTGCCATCAGACCGGCGGCGACACCTGCCCGGCCCGAACGGGCATGCACCTGTACTCCGTGGTCATCGACCAGGGTCCGTGCGTTGCCCCGCACCCGTCCTCGCTGGCGATGGCCCTGCTGGCCTACGACGCGACCCTTGACATACATGCCCGCGGCAGGCTGGCCATCGGCGACCTGTACGGCGACGGCTCAGATCCCACCAGAGACCACATCCTGACCAACCGCGAGGTGCTCCTCGCTGTAGGACTGCCAGCGCCCGTCAGCGGCGAACGGATCGCATACCAGCGCGTCACCGGCCGGGCCGGAGCCGAGTGGCCACTTGTGGAGGTCGTCGCCCGCCTCACCCTCTCGGGCACGACGATCACTTTCGCCGCCGTCGCCGTATCCGGGGTCGCGCGCACTCCCGTACGCCTCACCGAGGTCGAGGCCGCGCTCGTGGGTAAGCCGGCCACTCCGGAGACCCTCCAGGCCGCCTCCGACCGCGCAACGTCACGCTGCACCCCGCTGTCCCAGACCGGGTACAAAGTGAGCTTGCTGCGAGACGCGACCCTGGACGTGATCGAACGAGCTACCACGCCGCAGTGAATCCGGTGCCAGGGCTGTAGCGGTAGCTCATGGATTGACGGGGGTTCTGAACTGGGATACGCCCTGACTAACGGACCTCATATTGGTTTCGTCGAAGCCCAGGGCTCCGCCGCAGAGCCACGCTTTCCGGGGAGGACAGATGCGACGAACCGTTCCATTTCGCAGGTATGCATCGCTGGCCGGGGCCGTGGCACTGCTCTTGACGACGTTCACGCCCAGGGTGGCCGCTGCCGCGACCGGCACGCCGATTCAGGTCTATGGCGCGTGGCTGTGCGGCGACGACGAATGCACCTGGGGCCATGTGCCAAATATGACCACCTTCGACACCAACAACCACTGGATGATCGACCGGGGCAATGGGCAGCCGTCGGTCAACCTCGTGGTGCTCGCCTTCGTCAACCCGCTGAAGCTGCTGGACCAGACCAACGACTCCGGTGATGTCAATGGCGTCCCCGTGGGCATGACATCCGCGG
The DNA here is from genome assembly GCA_035946955.1 of Streptosporangiaceae bacterium. Classification (GTDB taxonomy): domain Bacteria; phylum Actinomycetota; class Actinomycetes; order Streptosporangiales; family Streptosporangiaceae; genus DASYYE01. The sequence goes on from DASYYE010000138.1 coordinate 29,278, forward strand.
TCGTGAACTACTTCACCAGTCATGGCGTCCGGGTCATGTTCTCCATCGGAGGCGTGACCTACACCGGCGACTGGGACACCGCACTGTCACAGAACCCGACACAACTGGGCCTGAACGCCGCAGCGGTTGCCAAGCAGTTTGGTGTCGGCATGGAGATCGACTACGAGAACGGCACCAGCCCGAACCTGACCGGGCTGCAGGCGTTCATCAGCGCCTACCGTTCGCAGCTCCCTTACGACCCCACTGGCGCAAACCCGGCGGCGCGGCTCACCATCGACCTCGCAGCAGGCGACCAGTACCTGACCGACCTCGCCCGCTACGCCACAGCCAACTGGCTGACCACCAGCAACCCGGTGCTCGACTACGCGAACGCGATGGTGGCCAACAGGCAGCTCGACACCAGCAAGCAGGAGGAGCAGTGGCTGGAGCACGCGGACGGCAAGCCGAACTACGCCCCGCCGGTCCTGCCGCTGGCACCCGCCAAGTACACCGGCAGCGTGTTCATCGCGGGCCTGTCGTCGGTGCAGCCCGAGTGCAATAACTTCGCCAGCTCACTGGAGGACTCGACCGGCAGCTTCGTGCGGACGGTGGCGCCCGACGGGGCCGGCACAACGCCAGGCATGCTCGGTTACATGTTCTGGGCAGCCGAGCAGCCGTCGGTCCATGGTGCTACCACCGACCCGCCGAACACCTGCCAAGGTGGCGTAGGCGTGGGCGCGACCACCTATTCCATTCCAATACCCATGCCCGCCCTGCGGCAGAGCTGACCACAGGTACCCGCATGGCCGGGCATCCCACATGACGCAATCACGGGGAGGTGCCAGGCGTCATATATGAGTGTGAAGTGCCGTGGGCGGTGACCATCGCGCATTCCTGGACGCCACGCTGCCGTACGTGGACGTGGTATACCAGATCGCCCGGCATGCCGCCGCGGCCGGGCAGGAGCCCGAGGACCTGGTGCAGGAGACCTACCTGCGGGCCTACGCCGCGTTCGGCTCTCACCGGGGCGGGAACACGCGGGCGTGGCTGGCAGCGATCTGCCTGAACACGGCCCGGTCGCAAGCGCGGCAGCGCCGGCGGAGGCCCAGGGAGGTGCCAGCCCCGGCCCTGCTGGACGCGCTGCCAAATGGCCGCACGGAGACGGAGCCCGACGTAGCGGACGTGGTCATCGCCGACCTGGACGCGCAGGCGGTCGCCCAGTGCCTGGCCCGGCTGCCTGAGCCACAGCGCCTGTGCATCGTGCTGATGGACATCGCCGGGTATACCGCCCGGGAGGTAGCCGAGGCGCTGGGCTGCCCGCGGGGCACGGTGCTGGCCCGGGTGCACCGCGGCCGGCGCAGGCTGGCCGGCTTGCTGACCGAGGCGGGGGTGGCCCATGGACGGCCATGAGCGCATGCAGAAAGCCTTCCTGGCTGGGGACCTGGGCCCGGCGGATGCGCGGCGGTTTGATGAGCATCTGCTGGAGTGCGAGGCCTGCTGGCGGGCGGTGCGGGAGGACCGGGCCGGCCGCCTGGCCGCGCAGGCGCTTCGGCAGGCTGCGCCACCCGGGCTGGCCGACCGTGTCACGTTTGCCATGGAGGTAGCCGCCACTGCCCGGGCAGCCGGGCACCGGCAGTCCC
>DASYYE010000139.1:0-4136 GCA_035946955.1 Streptosporangiaceae bacterium
AGCAGGGTATGACCGCGCGTGGCTGCCGCGTAGGACTCGCCGCCGAGATAGCTGACCTCCACCTGGCTGGCCGCGTCATCTGCGGTTTCGCCGTCCGCGGCAGCGGCCTGCTGGAGCAGCGCGGCGGCGAGCTGGCGCGCCTCGGCTGGCGTCAGCACTGCCCCGGCGCCGTCCGCGCAGCCGGGTGCTCGGCCGATGCCGAGGCTGATGCTCCGGCCGGGCCGTTCCGCGTCACCGGAGGCGAGCCGCCCGACAAGCACGTCCCTTCCGGGCGTTGTCCGGACGATGAGCTGCTCATGGGCTGTTAGCGCATCAAATGCTGGCGAGCGCACTTAGGTCCTCCTTCGCTGGTCCGCTGCCCCGGGCGGGTCTGTGTCCGCGCCGAACTGGGTCAGGGGAGCGTGACGTATCCGTGCCGGCTCTTCCAGAGGAAGTACTTCTCGAACGCCAGCTTCATCGCGTGCGCCTGCGGCCCGGGGATGAGCACCCCGTGCTTGCGCGGTGGCAGCATCTTGTCGGCAAGGATGATCACGCCGTTGTTCCCCGCGTCCATGACGCACACGGCCGGGATATCGCCGAATGCCTTCCGTGACGCCGGCTTCTCGCCCCTGACCTGCGCCGCGATGTTGCGTGCCGCCACGTGCGCCATGCGCTCAGCGGGAAACCCGGTCTTGGGGATGCCGACCGGGGTCGGGGTCTGCCAGGGCACGTCCACGGCCACCGCGATGCCCACCGCGTAGACCTCGTCGCGGCTGAGGGTCTGGTAGGTGTCGCGGACCTTGACGTAGCCCTTCGCGTCGGCGATCTCGGTGGCGGACTTGATCACCTCCTGGCCGAGGAACGGCGGCACGATCATGGCGTAGGCGAAGTCGACCGGCTTGCCATCGGCGAGCACCAGGCGGCCAGCGTCGACGTGATCCATCGAGGCATTCATGACCGGCGTGATGTGCTCCTTGCGCAGGAACATCGAGAGCAGCGCCTCGCCGTGCGGCAGCCCCCCGATGCCGAAATGCCCCAGGAACGGCTCGGAGGACACCCAGGTGAGCTTGACCTGCCGCTTCAGCCCGGCCTTGCGCAGCTGGTGGGAGATGTTGAACAGGTACTCGTACGCGGCGCCGAAGCACCCGGCGCCCTGGGTGGCCCCCACGACGATGTCACCAGGCGCCTCCAGGAACCGCCGCCACCCCTCCCCGGCCTTGATCGCCTCGTCCAGGGTGGTGATCGTATAGGCGTTGCCGCCCGGGCCCAGCCCGGGGATCACCTCGAAGTTGTTGCGGTAGCCGGTCGCGATGACCAGGTAGTCGTAGTCGTAAACGCCGCCGGTGGTGGTCACCTTGCGGCCGTCCAGGTCCAGGGCGGTGGCCTCCGCGTGCACGAAGTCGACCCCGTGGGAGTCGAACGTCGGAGCCAGCGGGAACGTGATATCCGCGGGGCTCCGCTTGCCGAACGGAAGCCAGATCAGCGACGGGTTGAACAAGAACCTGTCCGACGCCGAGACCACTCGCACGTCGACATCCCCGTGCAGTTCGTGCCGCACGGCCAGCGCCGCGGTCAGCCCAGCGAAATTCCCGCCCAGCACCAGCACCTTCTTACGGCTCATCACGCCACCTCCTGCTCGCTCCCGCACCTCTGCCGGGGTATCGGCCAGGTCAGAATCTCTACCTATCCGCAACATACCCCCCTGGGTATAGTTCGCCAGGGCCATTGGTCCTGACCGGGGTGGTCTAAGGACTCTCGCGGCAGCAGGCGTCAGCGCCGGCCCGCCGCGTCGCCTGACTGGGCGGGCAGGCAGGCAGCGGGAACCAGCGCAGCGCCTCGAACTCGAGGGACAGCCAGGGTGGGGCCATCCTCGATATGGCCGGGGAGAGCGGCGAGCACCGCACGGGCCTGGCGTAGGTAGCCGGGGAAGGCTTCCTCCCGCCGTGGATCCGGACCCTGGACCCACGTCGCATATACCCCTAAGGGTATACTGCCGGCAGACGAGGGAGGCGCTCATGAAGATGGACGAGCAGGCGACAGCCCCCGTGCTTAACCGGCTCCGCCGGGCCCATGGCCAGCTGGCCGGGGTCATTGCCATGATCGAAAACGGGCGAGACTGCGCGGACGTGGTCACCCAGCTGGCCGCGGTCTCACGAGCCCTGGACCGGGCCGGGTTCAAGATCGTGGCCAGCGGGCTGCGGCAGTGCCTGACCGGCGACGGTGATTCCCCCATGACCGAGGAGCAGATGGAGAAGCTGTTCCTCTCCCTCGCCTGATGGCCGCCGGAGGGCACGTGGCCGGACGCGCAGCTGGCGGTCAGCGCGGGCGCTCGGCCCGGAAGGCAGCAAGCAACTGGCGGCGGACCTCATCGGGCAGGTCTTGAGCGGCGTGAAGCGGGAGGTGACCTAGAACACGGACCGTCTCGCGGATCTGTTCGACGTAGGTCTGGCAGCCGTCACACAGCCTCAGGTGAGCCTCGATAGTGATGCGCCGCTCCTCGTCGAGGTCACCCTCAAGATAGCCGGTTACCAGTTCGACTAGGTCGATGCAGTCGATCTCCCAGCCGCGTTCGCTACTCACGCGATCTCCCTGGCGTAATAGACCTCCAGCGCCGCTCGCACCTTCGCGCGACCCCGGTGCAGCAGCACCCGCTGATTTTCCGTCGTCATGCGGAGAAGTTCGCAGACCTCGCCGCTGTCGAAGCCCTGCACGTCTCGCAGCACCACGACCTCTCTCTGCCTTGGCGGAAGCGCCTCGACTGCCGCAGACACCAGGTCGCGGATCTCGCCGCGAATGACCTCCGCCTCCGGGTCGGCTTCCCAGCGCCGCGGCATCCCTGCCGGCGTCCAATGCCTGGGCCACTCCGGATCACCGGGGTCACGGAACCGGCTCGGGTCGACCGTCGGACCGGTGCCCTCATCGGCGGCCACGGCGGACAGCGGGATCGTCTGCTGTTCCTTCACTCCCCGTGTCTTGGCGATGTTCACCAGGATCCGGAAGACCCACGTGCGCAAAGACGAGCGTTCCTCGAAGCCGGCCAGCCCGCGGATGACCACGAGCCACGTGTCCTGGACGACCTCCTGCGCGGAAGCATCCGTCGACACGAAACCGCGGGCTACCCGCAGCATAGGCGGCCACCAGGCCCGGACCAGCTGGTCGAACGCCTGCTCGTCGCCGCGACGAAGGCGGCACAGCAAAGCATGCTCGGTCCCCTCCCCCGCGGGATCGGCCTGCGCCATATCCGGGATAGGCACAGGCTCGCCCGTAACGGCGTCCACAGCAGCAATCTACGGTGCCGAGCCCGGGTGAAACGCTTCGGCCCGCTCGGTGGCCAGGCTGGTCAGGGTGCCGGTGTCTGAGCCCCTGTGCTGGCCGGGCTCAGGCGCCGGGCATTCGGGGTTGTCGTGATCTTCTCGGCTTCCGTGATCACCAGAGGCGGCTCGGGTTGCGGGGTGTCAGCGTTCACGCAGATAGCGGATCAGGCCGATGACGTCCTCGGCGACCAGTCGCCCGATGGCGCCGCTGGAATACACGCTGACGACGACCCGGCCGACGGGGTCGAGCACGAAGCCTGTGGACTGCAGGTACAGCGGGTCGTCGTTGACGAAGGCACCGGTCGCATCCGCGATTGCGCGGGCGTCGGCGCTGTGGCCGACTGGGAACTGCAGGCCATGTTTGGCGATCAGGTCCTGGGTGGTGCCTTCGTCGTCCACAGACAGGGCGACGATCTTGGCGCCCACGCTGGTGAGGCTGTCCAGCGACCGCTGGAATGCGCGCAGCTGGGCGTTGCAGTACGGGCACCACGAGCCCCGGTTGAACAACACCACGCCGAAGCCGCCAGCCAGAGCATCAGGCAGCTGGAGGCTGCCGCCGCCGGGCAGCTTGACGGTGACCGCGGGCAACGGATCGCCTGGATGCAGCATTGTGGTCTGAGGTCTGGTCATGCATCGTTAGCGGCCCCGGGGCCTGCTGGTCTTACCAGCCACGCTGCCAGCGTTGCCATACCGGATCCGCGCACGCGCGATCCCTTGGGCGAATCGCTTAGGCATACCTGCTTCGGCGCGCGGCCGTCGCCGTGTAACGCCACGCCCCTCCTGGCCCACTGTGGCATATGTCGCGTGAGATCCCTGACACCATCGCCCGTCTCGATCCTGAGT
>DASYYE010000140.1:0-33596 GCA_035946955.1 Streptosporangiaceae bacterium
TGCGGCCCGTAGGCATCGAGCTGCTTGCGGTACTCCGCCTCAAACACCTCGTCAGGGGCGCTGAAATACCGCCACCGGGGGCAGAGTTCCCAGCACCTGGGCCACTGCGCCGCCTCCGGGCGCCACCGCGGCACGCCGAGCGAGATGACGACCGAGCTCCCATCGCCTGGCCGCCACCTCGCAAACGACGTGGTGAACAGCTCCACGGCTACTTCACGAAAGCGCCGGCCGCCGCGATTCTCCGCCCGCACGCCGACGCGGCTTTCTCGTTTTCGTGGAGGTATTTGTGCTCGCACACGACGACTTTCCCGTCCGGCAGTTTCACGCTCGGCCGGAAGTAGGGGACTTGCACCGTCTCGACGGTGACTTCCGCCGTCGGCTTCGGCTTCGGTGTCTCGCTGAGCACCGCGCTGACCTGCTGGTCCGCTTTGGCTTGCTCGGCTGCGCGGGCGGCGCGGCTCCTGCGGGCGGTGGTGGTGGCTGCCATTTCTGGCCCCTTCCGTGGTGGTGGTGAATTTGATCTTGATCAAATTCAATTTGACCCACCACCAGCCGCAAGGAATAGCGGTCACACCCGGTGTGAGTTCACCCACAATTACACGACACGCCCATTCCTGAATTACGGCGAAGTCTTGGTGCAGGGCCAGCGCCGCAGCAAAGGCCGGGGCCGCTGCTCGGGGTGTGGGCCTGGCGCGGCCTGGCCACGGCGCTGGCCCTGCGGCTCACTGGCCGGCCTCGTGCATAAGGTCGAGCAGGGTGGCGTGGTCGCCCGCGTGCACGATGGTGCCAGGCGGGGCGGCGAAGCAGGGGAACGCCCAGAACTCCCGGGACCACGTCCCCCACAGCACCAGCCACTGCGGGTTACGCCGGTCCACCCACGCAGCAGCGTCACGCTCGTCCGGGTCATAGACGGTCACGGCGCGGTGGCTGCCAGCCCGCGCAGCTCGTCCCTCAGCCCGTCTGGGGTGTCAGCGGCCAGGGTGCGCGGTTCGGTGTTCCACTGAGGGCCGCGCCGGGTCGCCCACCACGTCCCCGCGTCGCTGGTCCTCCAGACGTGCCATTGTGGGAACTCAGCTTCGAGGCTGGTGATTAACGTCTCCGCAGTGACGCCGCTGTCCAGTGATGAGCCCATGACGCAATGCCACCGGCTGGCGGGGGGAGTAAGTTTCACACGACGTGAAACACCGCAGGGTTGCGTCTAGGACATGCCCATGCGCGCGGCGATGACCCGGAGTTGCTCAGGCAGGCGGCGCTGCTGGTCCAGAAGCTTGGTCACGGTCTCTCTGGCCATCGGGTGGTAGCGCGTCCGCTGCGGCGCCAGCCGGTCCGCCTCCACGACGCAGGCAAGTGCCTTGACGCTGTTGCCCTGCCACAGCCACGCCCGGGACAGGTCGATGTAGTGGTGACTGGAGCGCTCCCGGGGCAGGTCAGCGGGAAGGGCCAGATCCCTGCCACGGCGGACCGCCTGGTCTGCGTCACCCAGCTCGACGGCGATAGCCACCTCGTGGATCGCAACGTTGGTCGGCCCGAACAACAAGCCGTAGTCCCTCGTGTCGCGGCCCAGTCGGCTGGAGATATCACGGGCGTAGCCGACGTGCTCCCACGCAGGTGCAGCTTTCCCGCCGCGTGCTGCCATGACCGCAGCCCGCAAGTGCACCGTGCCGAGGACGCTGAGCGTGGCGGGGTCACCCGGCCGGCCGTCATCGAGGTCACGTCCGGCCCGTTCCAGCAGGCGCAGGCCGCCGTCCCATTCCCCGGTGGCCAGGAACGCCGATGACCGGCGCATGGACGCCACCGGCCGCAGCAGCGGGTCGTCAGCCTGCGACGCCGCCCACGACATCCGCTCGACCGCCAGCGCGAACAGGTCCATGTAACCCAGCTTGTAGGCCATCGAGTCGACCGCTGTGTAGGCGTCAGCGAGCAGCCGGAACGCCCGCTCCCGGGCAGCGCCGTCCGACGTGTGCGCGTGCACGACCAGTTCCTTGATCAGCCCTGGCAGCAGTGCACCAAGCTCGGTGTAACCGGCCTGCATGCGCAACTCGCCCACGCGCCGTGTCACCCGGGCAAGCTCGGCCAGTGGCCGTGGCGGCCCATCCAGCGCCGGGGCGATGTCCCAGTAGACGAGCGCCTGGCGGATCTGCGGGATCGCCGCGTGGATGCGGTCAGGGCGCCCGTTGCCCGCCCCGTACGGCTGGCCAGTCAGCTCAGTCACATCCACATTCAGCGCCCGCGCCACGGCCGCGATCAGCGACGGTGTGGCTGGCTTGTGACCACGCTCAACCTGCGCGATGAGGCTCTTGGAACACGGCACTCTCGCCGCGAGCCCCGCCTGAGTCAGCGGCGACTCCCGCAGCTTGCGGGCCCGCGCGATGCGACGTCCGATGGTGCTAGCCTCGTCCAAAGGCCCTGCCCCTAACCTGTGCGGCGATCCACTGCCCAGCGTACGGCGCAGGGCCTAACTCGTGGGGTGGCTGGCTGGTGTCACGGCTGCCTTGACAGTGCACCGCCCCGGTCGGCTGGTGTGGTGGTGGGGAGGGCTGGGCGCTCCCGTGGGCACAGCTCCCGTTAGGCGGGCGGGTGGATGTGGAACGCCCGGGAAGCCGAACGCACCCTCGGACGGATGATCACCGCAGCGCGGGAAGCCGGCCACCTGGCCGAACAGGGAGACAACCAGCATACCGAGGACATGCACACGTTGCAGGACCTCGGAATCGAGCCACACTTGGCTGCGTATGTGGTGCAGCTGGCCCAGGTGCCGGACGAGGCATGGGACAGGTCAGTGTGACGTGGGTCACATCTACGGCGCTGAGAGCCCCGTAGCGGCCCTGACACCTGTGTGGTTCTTCAGCCCCGGGGCCTGCCCGGCGGCGTGGCACAGGGCTCCGGGCCGGGGCGGGCATCCTGGCCGGTTCCCCTAGCGGACCCGTACCTGCCCCGGTAGTAGGCGCCGCGGCGGTGCCGTTGATCTCGCCGGCGTGGCCGTCAAGACCACCTACGACGATCAGATCAGGCGCTTCTGGAATGAAATCCTCGGTGACTGGCGGGCGCACGAATGGATGCTTGAAGAAGATCCGCGCAACCGCCCCGACTCGCCAAATTAGGCACATTCACCTCCCGATGGTCGAACTTTCGATCTCCATCCAGTAGAAGATCTTTGAAGAGTTGGGCTGGATGCCAAGGTCTTTGTAGAAGTTTTGTGCGTTCGCATTGCCCTTGTCGGTGGTCCATTCTACGCGACTGCATTCTCTGTCTCTGGCGACCTGGAATACATGCTGCATCAGCATCTTGCCGACCCCCTTCCTGCGGTGGTGTAGACGGACGTAGAGTTCTTTTAGGTAAAGTGACTTTGAGGTTAGGGCGGCTGGCCACAGAAACGAGTAGGCAGCTATGCCCACGAGTTCGGCCCTATCCCATGCGAGCAGTGCATAAGCCAGTGGCGGGTTCGTGAATAGCGCAGACTCGATCTGGTGGACCTTAGCGTCGGCTGACTCTAGGGTGGTTTCACCATAGAAGCGGTCCATCTCCAGAAAGAGGTCTGCCATCGCTGCCGCGTCACGCGGTTCGGCATTGTTCACCGTCAGCATTATTCCTCGTCCTTTCCTGGGTTACCGGAGATCATAAGAAGGTCTTGGAAGTCGCGTGCGGCGGGAAGCGTGCGCTGTTGGGCTGGGATAGCGCGCAGCGCATCCCCGGCACGGAGTGCGATGATGCCGCGCCGCTGGTCTTCTGTCAGGTCAGTCAGCGCCTTCACGGCATGCGCGATGGCTTCTGGCCCATCGCCGTCATTTGCCAGGCATATTGCGCGGTCAAGATGGGTGAGTGTTCTGTCGGTGTAGTCGTTCTCTGGGGCGAGTTCGAGTGCTCGGCGCTGTGCGACCCACGCGGAAGGCGTGTCGCGCAGGTGCGTGTATGCGCTGCCTTCATGGAATCGGAGCTGTGCCTCGTTGTAGCCGAATGCGGACGGGCTGGTCGAGTTCGATTACTGGTTACAGCCTAGACCCCGCCGCCGACAGAATGGGTTTCCTGACTTGCCTGCGGTATTGGTGACCGCATTTCGGGAGGGCAGGCGGTAGTCGTCGAACCCTTGAGGAGCGTCAGGCGGGGCTGGGGAGTGTGTAGCGGTAAGCGCGGGTCTCGCGGGTCTTGAAGCCGATCTTCTCGTAGAGGTTGCCAGCGGCCACGCGGGACGGGCGGGACGTGAGGTCCACGGTCTGTGCGCCGGCGGCCTGTGCCAGCCTCAGCGCCTCCCGGGTGAGGGCTTCTCCGAAGCCCTGGCGCCCGGCGGCCCTGTCGACGACCACGTCCTCGATCCAGGCCCGTACGCCGGTCGGGATGCGGAACACCACCAGCGTGAGCGTGCCGACGATGGTGCCTTCCTGCCGGGCAAGCAGGAGTGTGGTGACGGGCGAGGCGGCCATTTCCGCGAGCGCGGCACGGCCGGGAGGGGGCGCGCTCGAGGAGAGCTGGGGGACGAGCCGGGCAAATGCCTCGACCACTTCATCGGTTACTTCGCGCAACACCTCGACAGTCACGCCCGGCAGCCTACCGCTGACCACGGGGAGTGTGAGGGACGTCACGGGACCGCCTCACGCAGGTGTGCTGGCCAGCGGACGTTCACACCACGTTCGGTGCCTCCGGAATACTGCACGCGACCGCGCACGCTATTTCGAATGCATACGGGCCGTCTTGCCGTGGTCGTGATGGAGTGGCCGATGGGGACAACAGGGTAATGACGCAACGGGGACTGGTGCTGGGCGGCGGCGGCATCACCGGGATCGCATGGCAGCTCGGGATGCTGGCCGGTCTGGCCGCGCAGGGGATCGAGCTGACCAACGCCGATCTGGTGGTCGGTACCTCCGCCGGTTCCATAGTTGGCGCACAGCTGACCTCCGGGGCCAGTGTCGCCGACCTCTACCAGGCACAGCTCGGGCCCGCTGACGGGGACATCAGCGCCCGGATGGGCTCGAACGCGAGGATTCGTTACCTGCTGGCACTGTGTTCGCGAGATGGGCTGCGTGCCCGGGTCAGGATCGGCCGTATGGCCCTGGCCTCGCCGGAGCTGGTGGAGTCTAGGCGTCGCGAGGTGATCATGAGCCGGCTGCCCAGCCAAGACTGGCCTGCGCAGAAGCTGCTGATCACCGTGGTGGATGCGGACTCTGGGGAGTGCGCGGTGTTCAGCAGCGGGGACGGGGTCAGCCTGGTGGACGCCGTCGCGGCCAGTTGCGCGGTGCCGGGTGTGTGGCCGCCCCTGCTCATCAATGGGAAACGGTGGATGGACGGGGGCATGCGTTCGGCGTCCAATGCCGACCTGGCGGGGGAGTGCGACCGGATCGTGGTGCTCGCGCCGGTCGCGCGGGGGTTTCGGAACGTCATGCCCGCAGCGACCCGCCTGTGCAAGGCCATGACCAGGGCCGGGCGGTCGGTGGCGTTGCTCACCCCGGACCGGGCGGCCCTGGCCGCGATCGGGCCCAACCTGCTCGACTCGGCCCGCCGGGCGGACGCCGCCCAGGCCGGGTACGCCCAGGCGGCCAACGTGGCCGTCAGGGTCGCCGATGTCTGGTCTGGCTGACCGCGGCCAGGACGCAGCGGGGTCTCCGCGGCGCTGCGCGCGGGAGACCTCGGGGTGGGAAGTGACAGGCCGACGAGCGAAGGGAACCCACCCAGCCGGCCAGGGTGATGACGGTCTCGCCCGGCCGGCCCTCACGCGGCGGCCGTGTCTGCCGCGGACGTGACGCTGTCCCGGAAGGTACGGCGGAACGCGTGGGGGGTGACGCGGCTGGCCCGGGCGAAGTGGGTGCGCAGCCGCTGCGCGGACCCGAAGCCACACCGGACAGCGATGCGGTCGATGGTGTCGTCGGTGGTCTCCAGCAGCTCCCGGGCGCGGCGGACCCGCTCGGCCAGGAGCCACTGCAGCGGGGTGGTGCCCGTGCTGGCCTTGAAATGCCGGGCGAAGGTCCGGGGGCTCATGGCCGCGCGGGTGGCGAGCTCCTCGACGGTGAGCGGCTGGTCCAGGTGCGCGCGGGCCCAGTCCTGGACCGCGCTGATGCTGACCGCGGTGCTTTCCGGCACGGCCTGTTCCACGTACTGCGCCTGGCCGCCGTCGCGGTGCGGTGGCATCACCATCCGCCTGGCCAGGGCATTGGCGATCCGTGTGCCGTGGTCCCGGCGGACCAGGTGCAGGCACAGGTCCAGGCCAGCCGCGGACCCGGCTGAGGTGAGGATCTGCCCGTCGTCGGTGTAGAGCACGTCACGGTCCAGGTGGACCCGCGGCCAGCGGCGGGCGAACTCATCAGCGTGCATCCAGTGCGTGGTGGCTGGCCGTCCGTCGAGCAGGCCGGCCGCGGCAAGGGTGAATGCGCCGGTGCAGATGGAGGCGATCCGTGCCCCGCGGTTGTAGGCGGCGCGCAGCGCGTCGAGCAGTTCCGGCGGGGCGTCGCACTGCACGTCTTCGCAGGCCGGGACGATCACGGTGTCGGCGCTGGCCACCTCGTCGAGGCCGTAGCCGCTGTCCAGGCGCAGCCCCTCGGCGGTGCGCACCGGCCCGTACTGCCCGGCGCACAGCCGGGCCTGGTACCACCAGGGCGCCGCGAAGTCCTCCCGGGGGCCGAACACCTCGCACGGGACGGCGATCTCGAACAGCGGCATGTTGTCGGTGACCAGGATGGCGATCCGATGCATGGCAGGAATCTACCTCTGAATGTCATTTCTGCCTAACGCTAAGGCGTCCCCGGTCGGCCAGTGTGGAGGGCATGAGCGCAAGCCAAGGCGTGGACCGCAGGCCGCTGGCTGGCTGGGCGGCACTGATCGTGGTGTACGTGATGTGGGGGTCGACGTACCTGGCCATCCGGGTCGGGGACCGCGGCCTGCCCCCGCTGGCACTGGCCGGGGTCCGTTTCCTGATCGCCGGCGTGGTCCTCTACCCGATCGCGCTGCGCACCGGCGGGGCACACGTCCGGGCGACCGACCGGCCACGGCTGCGTGAGTGGCTGGGCTGTGCGCTGATCGGGCTGCTGCTGCTGGTTGTCGGCAATGGGGGCGTGACCGTGGCCGAGCGGACGGTGCCGTCCGGCCTCGCCGCGATGCTGGTCGCCACCGTCCCACTCTGGATGATCCTGTTTGCCGTGCCCATCGAGCGCCGCCGCGTTGGGCCGGTCACAGCGGGCGGGGTGCTGCTCGGGCTGGCCGGGGTCGCGGTGCTGGCCGGGGGCGGTCCGGCAGCCGGGCATGTGACCGGCATGGTCATCGTGCTCGCGGCCGCGGCCTCATGGGGCTTCGGGTCGGTGCTCGCCCGCAGGCTGTCGCTGCCGCGCCGTGCCCTGGTCGCGGCGGCCATGGAAATGTGTGCCGCTGGCGTGGTGCTGCTGGTCGCGGCACTGGCCCGCGGCGAATTCCAGCAGGTGAGCTGGGCCTTGGTACCGGCTTCGACGTGGCTGGCACTGGCCTGGCTGGTCGTGGCCGGCTCGATCCTGGCCTTCACCGCCTACGGCTACGCACTGGCCCGCCTGCCGCTGGCAACCGTCTCCACCTACGCCTACGTCAACCCCGTGGTGGCCGTCCTGCTGGGCACCACCCTGCTGCACGAGCGGTTCACCCTCCGCGAAGCAGCGGGCGCGGCACTGGTCATCGTCTCGGTCATCATCACTCTGCGCTTCCAGCGCCGGGGTGAGGCCCCCCCCCACCCCACGTGTGCGCCAGCCCGCCGAGTCCGCGCCGCGCGAAGCCGCGCGCACAGGTATCGATGCCTAACCGGTGGTTGCGGCCCCGGCGCTCTGCCGGGCACCGTCGACCGCGCGGCTGGTCTCCTCCGCCACCAGGTCCGCGTTGATGTGCGCCGCGGCGAGGGCGCCGGCAGCGGCCGATGCACCGACCTGGGCGGCCAGGTCGGTGACGTTGCCCGCCGCCCATACTCCTGGCACGGCGGTGCGGCCGGTGGCGTCCGCCGGGATGTGCTCGCCGAGCCCGGACGGATGCTCTTCGGGCTTCAGTCCGAGACCAGCCAGGAAGCCAGCTCGCGCGACCATCCGGGTCGAGACCGCCAAGGCCTCGCGGGCGACCACCGTGCCGTCAGCCAGCTGAACCCCGGTGAGCTGGTCGCCCTGTACCGAGAGCGACGCGACTTCCCCTTCGACCACGCGGATGCCGCGCGCGGCCAGCTGCCCGGCCTGCTCGGCCGCTGGCGTGCTCAGGTGAGCGAAATAGACGACGTCGTCGCTCAGCTGGCGGAACAGCAGCGCCTGGTGGACCGACATCGGCCCGCTCGCCAGCACGCCGATGGCCTGTCCGCGGACCTCCCAGCCGTGGCAGTACGGACAGTGCACGACGTCACGGCCCCAGCGCTCCCGCACACCCGGCACATCCGGCAGTTCGTCGGTCAGCCCGCTGGCCACGAGCAGCCGCCGTGCCCGCACCGCCCGGCCGTCGGCCAGGACAACGCTGAAGCCGTCCCCGTCCCGGGCAGCCGCGGTGACCTCGCCACCGACCACCTGACCGCCGTAGCCGCGCACCTCGGCCCGGCCCCGTTCCAGCAGCTCCGCTGGTGGCACCCCGTCGTGGCCCAGCAGGCCGTGGACAGCCGCGGCCGGGGAGTTGCGCGGGGCTCCGGCGTCGACCACCAGGACCGGACGCCGGGACCGCGCCAGCAGCAGCGCACCGTTCAGGCCCGCTGCGCCGCCGCCGACCACGACCACGTCATAGTTACTCACCAGGTCATCGGTCACCGTGACCACCTCCATCGCCCAGGATCAGCATGGGCCGGCCAGAGCGCAAAACCCTTTGCTGACATGGCAAACTGCATCCATGGCGGAAGACCTCAGCCGCGTGCTCGGCACGGTCGGGCCGCGCCTGCGCACGCTGCGCGGACGGCGCCAGACCACGCTGACTGACCTGTCTGCCGAGACGGGCATCTCGGTGAGCACGCTGTCCCGGCTGGAGTCGGGAGAGCGCCGGCCCACACTGGAGCTACTGCTGCCGCTCGCCAGGGCCTACGGCGTCACGCTCGACGAGCTCGTCGATGCCCCGCCCACCGGTGACCCGCGCGTGCACCTGCGCCCCGTCCAGCGGCACGGGATGACGATGCTGCCGCTGACCCGCCGGGCCGGCGGTATCCAGGCGTACAAGCTCGTCATCCCGGCTGGGACGGCCCGGCGGGAACCCGAACCGCAGACGCATGAGGGCTACGAGTGGGTCTACGTCCTGAACGGGCGGCTCCGGCTGGTGCTCGGTGACAACGACCTCGTCCTGCGTCCCGGTGAGGCCGCCGAGTTCGACACGCGGACGCCGCACTGGTTTGGCGCCGCCGACGAGGAGGCGGTGGAGTTCCTGAGCCTGTTCGGCGGGCAAGGGGAACGGGCGCACCTGCGGGCACGGCCGGCGACGTCAGGACGGGGTCGGCCGCGCCAGGCATGACGCGAAGGTGCCCGGCCAGCCCCTGACATGACTGATGCCGCCGCCCGTCCGGGCGGCGGCATCAGTGTCGGTCAGCCAGTCAGCTCGCGTAGTCGAGCAGCGGGTGTGCGCGGCTGGGGTGGCGCAGCTTGGACAGGGACTGCTTCTCCAGCTGGCGGATCCGCTCCCTGGTCAGGCCCAGTGCCCGGCCGATCTCGTCGAGCGTGTGCGGGTTCCCGTCGTACAGGCCGAACCGCATCGCCATGATGGTCGCCTCACGCGGGGTCAGCGCGTCCAGCGCGTGCCGGAGCTGGTCGGCCATGAGCTGCCGGTCCACCAGTTCCGACGCCTCGGGGGCGTCTACGTCCTCGATGAGGTCACCGATGCTGGTCTCTCCGTCCTCGCCGATGGTGGAGTCCAGGCTGATCGGCTGGCGGCTGGTGCGCAGCAGCTCCTCGATCTGGTCCGGGGTACGGTCCAGCTCCACGGCCAGCTCCTCAGGCGTGGGCTCACGGCCCAGGCGCTGGTGCATGTCGCGGTCCACCCGGCTCAGCTTGCTCAGCATCTCCAGCACGTGCACTGGCAGCCGGATCGTCCTGGCCGAGTCGGCGAAGCCGCGCTGGATGGCCTGGCGGATCCACCACATCGCATAGGTGGAGAACTTGTAGCCCTTGGTGTAGTCGAACTTCTCCACCGCGCGGATCAGGCCCAGGTTGCCTTCCTGCACGACGTCGAGCAGGGACAGTCCCCGGTCGCTGTACTTCTTGGCCACCGACACCACCAGCCGGAGGTTCGCCTCCAGCATGTGGGCCTTGGCCCGGCGGCCGTCCTCCGTCACCAGTTCCAGGTCGTGCCGGTAGTCCTCGGGCAGGTCCGGCTCGTTCTCGAGCTTGTGCTCCGCGAACAGGCCAGCCTCGATCCGCTTGGCGAGGTTCACTTCCTCTTCCGCGGTCAGCAGGCTGGTCCGGCCAATGGACTTGAGGTAGGTGTGGACCGAGTCACCCATGGTGGACGTCTGGTCGTCGAGGTCCACTTCCAGCGATGCAGCCTCAGTGACCAGGGCCGCATCGGATTCATTGACGGCGATCTCGGCTATCGCGGCAGCGTCCGCCTCGGGGGCGTCCAGGAACTCCTCAGCAGTTGGCTGTTCGATCTGCGCAGTCAGCATGGTGTCCTTACTCGTTCCCGTACCGTTCTCGGCGCCGCCCCTGACCCGCGGGGTGCCACGGTCACGCGCACGCTTGGCCTGACCGCCCGCCTTGGCAGCGGTGCGCTCGCGGGGTTCCCTCACCGCAGTGGTGTTTGTACTCCTCGGCATGAGGCACCTCCCTCCGGGGCACGTGTATACGCACTCAACAACCCCCGCCCTGCCCCGCTCGCCTGTTGCCAGGCCCGGATCGGCTGGGTACTGTGAAGCGCGGTATTACTACTAACGCTGCCACGGCACGATTGTTCCCGAGGCGGCGAACTGTGCTTGTCATTTTTCAACGACTGCGCCGTAGCCCGCGATCCTGCCCCCGGGGGGAGACCCCCCGGATCCCCCCGGCCATGGTGGTCGCCGTCCGTTCGTCCTCCCGGCTGTAGTGGTCACCGTCCGTTCGTCCCCTAGCCATGGTGGTCGCCGTTCGCCCTCCCGGGCGCAGTGGTCACCGTCCGCGACTTCGGGTCGGCCCTTCCGTTGGTGGCCGCTCAGCCTGCCGGTCCCTTCCTGTGGTTAACGTTTCCTGGCTCCCGGGTCTTCCGCTGGTCGCTGCCTGGCTCATAGCTCCGGAGCCCGGCGCTCCGGAGATCCCCTGTTAGCCCGGAGACCCCCTGTTGGCACAGCACTCCCTGTACTCCATGAGTTACGTTCTGTCCTCCATGAGTTACGTCGCTCCCCTGAGCCGGGGCGAGCGTGATGAACCCCCACAGTCGTGGGCACCCCCCGGGCCTTAGGTCAACGTGCTCTGGCCCAGTTTGTGGAGTTCGACGAGATCAGGCTTGCCAGAGGGGAGCAGCGGGATCGCGGGGACTGCGATAAGCGCGCGGGGGGCGGCGGCTGGCGGAAGGTGGCGGCGGACGTAGGCGCGGAGGTCGGCAAGGGACGGGGGAGCGGCTGGGTCGGCTGGGACGATGACGGCGGTGACGCGCTGGCCCCATTCAGGGTCTGGCTCGCCGATAACAGCTGCTTCACGGACCATGGGGGAGGACTCCAGGGCGGCCACTACCGCTGCGGGAGCCACCTTCTCGCCGCCGGTGATGATCATTTCGTCGGCGCGGCCCAGGACGGTCAGCTGACCGGTGCCGTCGACTGAGCCCAGGTCGGACGTGGTGAACCAGGTGCCGTCCAGGACGGAGGGCTGGCTGGCGGTGCGGTGGTAGCCGGAGAAGAGGACAGGGCCGGCGATCTGGATGTGGCCGTCGTCGCCGGTGCGCACGGACACACCGTCGAGCGGGTGGCCGTTGTAGACACAGCCGCCGCAGGTCTCGGTCATGCCGTAGGTGGTGACGACCCGGGCGCCGGCCGCGTGGGCCTGCGCCAGCAGGCTGGCGGGGGCGGCCGCGCCGCCGAGCAGGATCGTGGCGAAGGTGTCCAGGTCCGCTTTGGCCGCGAGCAGGCGGCGCAGTTGGGTGGGGACCAGCGAGACGTTCGCGCAGCCTAGCTGAGACAGGTTCCGTTCCCCGGGGTCCAGCCTGCCGGTCACGACCGGGGTAGTGCCGCTCACCAGCGACCTGACCAGCACACCGATGCCCGCGATGTGGCTGGTCGGCAGGGGACACAGCCACCGCTGGCCGGGGGTGGCGCCGATCCTGCGCAGGCTCGCGCTGGCCGAGTGCCGCAGTGCCGCGGCGCTCAGCTGGACTCCCTTGGGCTCGCCCGTCGAGCCTGAGGTGGCCACGACCACCGCTACGTCCGCTGGGACACCGGCGTCTTCGCCCGTGCCAGCGGTGCGGCACTGGGTACCTTCGGGCGTCTCGAACGCGGTGGGGGCGAACTGACCGAGCAGCGCGTCCAGGCGGGCCCGTGGCAGGGCGGGGTCCAGCGGAAGGACAGCGGGGCCGGTGCCGTCCAGGGCCGCGGCCAGCGCGTCGAGCATCCGGCCAGCGCATTCGGGAGGCAATAGGAGCGCATGCAAAGGCCGCCGGGTCACCGGAATAAGGTTAACGGGCCGGGTGGCATTGGCCGCTGGCGGCGAGGAACAGGAACGCACCGGGAGGGTCTGCCGTGATCAAGTGGCAGCGGCCACGCCCTGAGGCCGGCCAGGACTACACCGACATCATCTACGAGACGGCCGAAGGCATAGCGAAGATCACCATCAACCGGCCCGAGGTGCGCAACGCGTTCCGGCCCACGACCCTGTTCGAACTGTCGCACGCATTCAATGCGGCGCGCGACGACCCCGAGGTCGGCGTGATCATCCTCACGGGAGCAGGCACGGAGGCATTCTGCTCAGGCGGCGACCAGAAGATCCGCGGCGACGACGGGTACCTGGACAGCCACGGCATCGGCCGGCTCAACGTCTTGGACCTCCAGGTCCAGATCAGGCGCACCCCCAAGCCGGTGATCGCCATGGTCGCTGGCTACGCGGTCGGCGGCGGCCACGTGCTGCACGTGTGCTGCGACCTGACCATCGCCGCGGACAACGCCATCTTCGGCCAGAGCGGGCCCAAGGTGGGGTCGTTCGACGGCGGCTACGGGTCCTGGCTGCTCGCCGCCACGGTCGGGATGAAGAAGGCCAGGGAGATCTGGTACCTGTGCCGCCAGTACGACGCGCAGCAGGCGCTGGATATGGGCCTGGTCAACACCGTCGTGCCGCTGGAGCGGCTGGAGGAGGAGACGGTCGCCTGGTCGCGTGAGCTGCTGGAGAAGTCACCGCTGGCATTGCGCATGCTCAAGGGCGCGCTGAACACCGTCACCGACGGCGCGGCAGGCATGCAGCAGTTCGCCGGCGACGCTACGCTCCTCTTCTACATGAGCGAGGAGGCCCAGGAAGGACGGGACGCGTTCAAGGAGAAGCGGCGCCCGGACTTCTCGCGCTTCCCCCGGCGGCCGTGACCCAGCCAACGGGCCTGGCCACCACCGCTGCGGAACTCCTGCCCGGGCTCCGGGCGTTCGCCATCCCGATGCGGACCCGGTTCCGGGGCATCACCCTCCGCGAGGGCGCGCTGGTCGAGGGTCCCGCTGGCTGGGGGGAGTTCTCCCCTTTCCCCGAATACGGTCCCCGCGAGTGTGCCCGCTGGCTGGCATGTGCCCTAGAGGCCGCGACGGTGGGATGGCCGGCCCCGGTGCGGGCTCGGATCCCGGTGAACGTCACGGTCCCGGCGGTTGGCCCGGAGCAGGCGAGCGTAGTCGTCGCGGCGTCGGGGTGCCGGACCGCCAAGGTGAAGGTCGCCGAGCCGCCTCAGCCCGGGCAGGGCGGCGGCTGGGAGGCCAGCATCCGCGCGGACATGGACCGGGTGGCGGCGGTACGTGACGCGCTCGGCCCGGACGGGCTGGTCCGCGTGGACGCGAACGGCGCCTGGGACGTGGACGTAGCTGAACGCGCCCTGCGTCAACTGGGCCGCTTCGACCTCGAATATGCCGAGCAGCCGTGTGCGACCCTTCCAGAACTGGCCGAACTGCGCCGGCGGGTGGACGTGCCACTGGCCGCTGACGAGTCCATCCGCCGGGCCAGCGACCCGCTCACGGTGCGCGCCGCGGGCGCGGCCGACATCGTCGTGCTCAAGGCCCAGCCGCTGGGCGGCGTCAGGACGGCCCTGCGGGTCGCGGAGGCATGCGGGCTCCCCGTGGTGGTGTCCAGTGCGGTGGAGACGTCGGTGGGCCTGGCCACCGGGACCGCGCTGGCCGCCGCATTGCCTGAACTCCGCCACGCATGCGGTCTCGCCACCATGAGCCTGCTGACTTCGGACGTGACCAGCGACCCGCTCACCGAGCGCGGAGGGTTCCTCGACGTCCGGCGGCCCACGGTTGACCTCTCGCGCCTGGCCGCCTGGGAGGTGGACCCCGCCCCCTGGCGAGCCAGGGCTACCGCTGCCGCTGAATTCCTGGAGCAGGAGTGAACCCCGCCACGGCGTTCGCTGCTGTGCTCGTGGACGAGCTCATCCGGTGCGGCCTGCGGGAGGCCGTGGTCGCGCCAGGCTCACGCAGCACCCCGCTGGCGCTCGCCCTGTGGGAGCGCTCGCAGTCCGGGGCACTGCGGCTGCATGTCCGGATCGACGAGCGGTCCGCGGCGTTCCTCGCGCTCGGCCTCGCCAAAGCGGGCGGGCGGCCAGCCATGGTGGTCTGCACCTCGGGTACAGCGGCCGCGCACTTCCACGCGGCCGTGGTCGAAGCCGACGAGGCGCGGGTGCCGCTGCTGGTGGTCACCGCGGACCGGCCGCCGGAGCTGCGGGGGACCGGGGCCAACCAGGCGATTGACCAGCTCAAGATGTATGGCGGGGCGGTCAGGTGGTTCTGCGAGACCGGGGTGGCGCAGGCGTGCCCGGGCATGAACGCCTACTGGCGCTCGATGGCCTGCCGTGCCTGGGCCGCTGCCTTGGGCGCCGCGGGCGGCCTGCCCGGTCCGGTGCACGTGAACGTCCCCCTGCGCGAGCCGCTCGTCCCCCACCTGCCCGTCCCCCACCTGCCCGACACCGCCGAGGGAGCAGGCGCGGGCGAGGGGGGCGGGGACGCAGGGGCAGGCGGGGACAGCGGGGAGTGGCCAGAACCACTGGATGGCCGCCCGGACGGCGCCCCATGGACATCGTTCGGGGCCGCGGTGCCGGCCCTAGCCCCCCTCAGTGCCGCCAAGACGCTGATAACAGCAAGAAACGCTGCGGTCGGGGAGGTCGCCGGGTCATCGATGTACGGATATGGACAAACTTTTGTCCATCCCGGGACATCGATCATGGTGCCGTGGACCGAGCGGGGCCTTGTGGTATGCGGAGATGGGTGCAGCGACCCCGCCGCCCTCGAGCGGCTCGCTGCGGAAGCGGGCTGGCCGCTGCTGGCCGAGCCGTCCTCAGGTGCTCGCCGGGGATCCAACGCGCTGTCGGCCTATCCCTACCTGCTCGCCTCGGCGGAGTTCATGGCAGCCCACCAGCCCGACCTGATCGTGTCGGGGGGCCGTCCAGGCCTGTCCAGACCTCAGCTCGCGCTGCTGAAAGGGAACGGCCAGGCCATGAGGCATGTGGTGATCGCGGACGGGCCGGGGTGGTGGGCCGACCCCGCCCGGAGCGCCACCGACGTGGCGGCGGCGGTCCGGCTGGACGGTCGCGATGACAGTTGGGGGAGTGGCGTCGGCCGCCAGGGCGGGGGTTCCCGCGTGGCGGGTGGCGGGGAATGGCTGGCTTCGTGGCTGGCGGCCGACCGGGTGGCACGCCAGGCAGTTAACGCGGTGCTGGACTCAGCAGCCGGTGTCACTGAGCCGAGGCTGGCACGGGACGTGGCGTCATTGCTCCCGGTGGGCGCACTGCTCTGGGTGGCTTCCAGCCTGCCCATCCGCGACCTCGACCACCACATGGCGCCGCGGGACGGCCTGCATGTGCTGGCCAGCCGGGGGGCGAGCGGGATCGACGGGCTGACCTCCAGTGCCATCGGCGCCGCACTCGCTCACCAGGCAGCCGGCGGTGGGCCAGCGGTCGCGCTCCTGGGTGACCTGGCGTTCCTGCATGACCTGCCCGGCCTGGTCCTCGGCCCGGAGGAGCCCAGGCCCGACCTCACCCTCGTCGTGGTCAACAACAACGGCGGCGGCATCTTCTCCCTGCTCGAGCAGGCTGACCTGGGCGGGGCGTTCGAGCGCCTCTTCGGCACACCCCACGACGCTGACCTCCAGGCACTGGCCGCCGGGGCCGGGGTGCCCAGCCAGCGCTTGAGTGACGCCGCGAGCATCAAGGACGCACTGGCCGGGGACGGGCTGCGGGTGGTCGAGGCCCGCACTGACCGCGCCGAGGGCGCCGCGCTGCGCGCACAGCTCACGCGGGCGTGCAGCGCGGCGCTCGCGCGGCTCAGCTGATGCGGACCCGCGGGTCCAGCAGCGAGTAGGACAGGTCGACGACGATGTTGGCCACCACCACGAACAGGGCGGCCAGGATGACGAACCCGATGATCACCGGCAGGTTGTCGGAGTAGATGGCCTGGACAGACACCTGGCCGATGCCACCGAGGCCGAACACCGACTCGACCACGACCACGCCGCCGAGCAACTGGCCCACGTCCACACCGAGTTGCGAGACGACCGGGGTGAGGGCGGACCGCACCGCGTGCTTGTAGATCACGGTGCGCTCGGCCAGGCCCTTGGCCCTGGCTGTGCGGATGTAGTCCTCACCGAGGGTGTCGAGCAACTGGCCGCGGGACAGCCGGGTGTAGATGGCCGCCTGCACGACCGCCAGGCTGATCCAGGGGAGGATCATGTGCCCAGCCCAGGCGATCCAGCCGACCGACGACGGGGCCCCGTAGCCGGTTTGGACCCAGGTGAAGCCGTGCTGGCTGAGCGGGAGGTACACGAGCAGCAGCAGCAGTTGGCCGACCACGAACACGGGCATCGACAGCCCGATCAGCACGCCGATGGTGGAGAACCGGTCGAACAGGCTGCGGGCCCTGGTGGCACTGATGATCCCCACCGCCAGGCCAGCAACCAGCCAGAGGATGACGCCGCCGACCACAAGCGATGCCGTGGGCGGCAGGTCCTGCCCGATGATCGTGGTCACGGGCTCGCTGGTGTAGTAGGAGTACCCCAGGTTGCCGTGGAGCAGGCCGTCGATGAAGTGCCAGTACTGCACCTGCAGCGGCAGGTTGAGGCCGAGGTTCCTGATTACTTCGTTGATCACCTGGGGGGTGGCTGCCCGGCCCGCGTACTGGTGGGCCACGGTGGCCACCGGGCGGGTGAAGAAGAGCAGGAAGGACAGCGAGGCCACCAGCCACATCACCAGGATGCCGGTGAGGATGCGCCGGATCAGGAAGCGCACGATGGTCATATCAGTTCACCCTGGGATGATCGGTGGTGGGTAGGGGAGGTCCTTGGCTGGCACCTGGACGAGGTCGTCACTGCTTTGCTTCCCCGGATCCACACCACGCCTCTTCCTGCGTTTGCGGCCCGCCGCGAAGATACGCTCGGTCCGCGGGTCCATCGCGTCCCGGATGCCGTCGCCGAGCAGGTTGAACGCCAGGGTCGTGATGAGCAGCGCTGCGGAGGGGAAGACCACATACCACCAGGCCTGCTGGTAGAAGCCCTGTGCGTCCGCGAGGATGTTCCCCCAGCTCGGTGTAGGGGGCTGGATGCCGAGCCCGAGGTAGGACAAGGTCGCCTCGAACACCACCGCGGTCGGGATGTAGAGCGTGGCGAGCACAAGCACCGGTGCCATGAGGTTGGGCAGGACGTCCACGAACATGATCCGGAACGGGCCGGCGCCGAGTGAGCGGGCGGCCTCGATGTACTCCTTCTCCTTGATGGACAGGGTCTGGCCGCGCACGATCCGGGAGATGCCCGCCCAGGAGAAGAAGGAGATCACCCCGACGATCACGGTAAGGCTGGGGCCGATCACCACGGCCAGGGCCAGGGCGAGCACGATCACCGGGAACGCGAGCACCGAGTCGATCAGCCGGGCGAGGAGGGTGTCCACGACGCCGCCGAAGTACCCGGCGACCAGTCCGATCGAGACACCGGCGACAGTGGCGATGAGGGTGGTCACGAGACCCACGAACAATGAGATGCGTGCCCCGTAGAGGATCCGGACGAGCAGGTCGCGGCCGATGGAGTCGGTGCCGAGGGTGAACCCGTGGGTGCCCGGGCCGACGGGCAGGCCCGCGGAGGTCGTGCCATTGTTGTAGGGGGTGTCGACGGGGTGGCCGATCAGGCTGGCGATCGCGGGTGCGGCCAGGGCGATCGCCGCCATGATCAGGATAACGGCCAGCGACACCATCGCCACCTTGTCCTGGCGCAGCCGCCGCCAGGTGAGCTGCCACTGGCCGCGGCCCTCGACGGCCTGTTCGGGCGCGGCCTCGACGGCCTGGGCCTCGAACGCTATTTCGGTGATGCTCATGGTGCTTCCCTCCTGGCCGCTGCGCTGGCGAGGTCCTCGCCGGCTTGCACGGGGAAGTGGCAGGCGGTCACATGGTTGGGTGGGTCGCCTGGCTTGACCTCCAATGGCGGATCCTGCTCGCTGCAGAGCGGTTGTGCCTTGGGGCAGCGCGGATGGAAACGGCACCCCTTGGGTGGGTCGATCGGGGATGGCACGTCGCCAGTGAGGATGATGCGCTGTCGGCTGGCGGCGGCCTCCGGGTCGGCGGCGGGCGCGGCGGACAGCAGGGCCGCCGTGTAGGGGTGGCGCGGGTGGCTGTAGACCGGGTCCTTGGGGCCGGCTTCGGCTACCCGGCCCAGGTACATCACGGTCACCGAGTCGCTGACGTGCCGGACGACTTCCAGGTCGTGGGCGATGAACAGGTAGGTCAGGCCGAAGTCGTCCTGGAGGTCGGCGAGGAGGTTGAGCACCTGCGCCTGGATGGACACGTCCAGCGCTGACACGGGCTCGTCACAGATGATCAGCTTCGGGCGCAGTGCCAGGGCACGGGCCACACCGATCCGCTGGCGCTGGCCACCGGAGAACTCGGCGGGGAAGCGGTTGTAGTGCTCCGGATTGAGCCCGACCCGTGACATCAGGTCCTGGACCTTGCGCTTGCGGTCCGCGCCCGTGGCGGTCTTGTGGATGGAGAAGGGGTCACCGATGATCGAGCCGACCCTGCGGCGCGGGTTGAGGGAACCGTAGGGGTCTTGGAAGATCATCTGGATCTCGCGGCGGAACGGGCGCATCCGTCCCCGGGACAGGTTGGTGATGTCCTGGCCGTCGAAGACGACCTTGCCCGAGGTGGTGGGGATCAGGCCCGCGATGCAGCGGGCGAGGGTGGACTTGCCGCAGCCGGTCTCACCGACCAGCCCGAGCGTGCGGCCACGCGGGATGTCCAGCGAGACACCGTCGACCGCCTGGACCTGCCCGACCGTCCGGGCGAACAGGCCACTGCCCTTCACCGGGAAGTACTTGACCAGGTTCTCGACCCTGACCAGGACGTCGTCCCCACTGCCTGGCCCGGGCTGGACCGGGTCGCTCGCAGCCTCTGCACTGACCGTCTGCGCGTGGGTGGTGCGCGCGTCCGATGGCTGGCCGTCGGGTGATGCCCCCCCAGTACGTGGCCCACCACCTGGCACGGTGGCGCTCATGACAAGACGCTCCCCTCTGACTCAGGGCTGGCGGCAATGGCCTCGGCCACCTCCGCCGCTGCTTCCGACCGGCCCTCGGCCACCGTCCGCCTGCGCAGGTCCTCGGCGTCCTCGCTCAGGCCGGCCGCGGCCACGGGCAGCCAGCAGGCCGAGGCGTGGTAGCCGTCCTCGCCCACCACGCGAAGGTCTGGTTCCTCGGTCAGGCAGCGGTCCATGACATAGGCACACCGCGGATGGAACTTACAGCCCGGCGGCAGGTTGATGAGGCTGGGGGGCTGCCCAGTGATCGGCCGCAGCCGCTCGGTGGCCGCCGAACTGTTTGGGATGGACTCCAGCAGGCCTTTGGTGTAGGGGTGGTGCGGCCGGTAGAAGATGTCGTGCTTGGTGGCGCGTTCGGCCGCCCGCCCCGCGTACATGACCATGACGTCGTCGGCAATGTCGGCCACCACACCCAGGTCGTGCGTGATCATGATCAGTGCGGTGTTCGACTCGCGCTGCAGGTGTAGCAGGAGGTCGAGGATCTGCGCCTGGACGGTCGCGTCCAGCGCGGTGGTGGGCTCGTCCGCGATGATCAGCTTGGGTTCCAGGGACAGGGCCATCGCGATCATCGCTCGCTGGCGCATGCCACCGGAGAACTGGTGCGGGTAGTCGCGGATGCGCTGTTCCGGCTTGGGGATGCCGACCCGGCGCAGCAACTCCACCGCGCGGTCGGCAGCCTCCTTGCGGGAGACGCTCTTGTCGTGGGCGCGGATCATCTCCGAGATCTGCGCGCCCACCCGGAAGAGCGGGTGGAGGCTGGTCAGCGGGTCCTGGAAGATGACCGAGATCTGCGCGCCGCGGATCCGGCGCATTTTGTCCTCGGACAGTTGCAGCAGGTCGGTGCCGTCGAACAGGGCCTTCCCGGAGATGTCGCCACCGGGGGTGAGACCGAGCAGAGTCTGGGTGAGGACGGTCTTGCCGCTCCCGGACTCACCGACGATCCCAAGCGTGCGCCCGGCGCTGACCGAGAAGGAAACCCCGCGGACCGCCCGGACCACTCCGTCGGCGGTGGGGAAGCTGACGGTCAGGTCCTCGACTTCAAGCAGGGTCACAGGAGGCCTCCCCTGAGATATCTGGCCCGCACATCTTCGTGGGGTACGCAGATGACCGGGCTAAGCGTGACACGAAATTACGGATAGTGCCAGGTTAGGGTCAGTGCCAGGTTAGGGTTCGGCCGGGCATGCCCTGCGCATGCCCGGCCGAACCACTGCCCTTGCTGCCTTAGCCGTTCGACAGCCAGATGTTGGTGATGTCGGCGTCGCCGATGTTGGGCGCGAAGAGCCCGCCTGCGGGCATGACCCGCTTGCTCGCGTAGAGCGGGAAGCCTTGGCTGCCCAGCGGGACGATCACCGCGTCCTTCATGATCTGCATGTCAGCCTGGTGCCAGAAGCTCCCAGCGGTCGTTAGAGAGGTCGCGCCCTCTGCCTTCGTGATGAGGCTGTTGAGCGTTGAGCTGTTGTAGCAGCCGTAGTTGACGGTGTTGACCACACAGTTGGGGCCCTGGAACAGCGCCTGGATGACGGTGCGGCCGTTGTTGCCGAACCAGTCCGGGATCCAGCCTGGCTGGCCCATGTCCCAGGTGTTGGGCTTGGCGTTCTCCGGTGAGTTGCCCAGGTCCACAAAGAAGCTGGAACTGACTTCCGGCTTCCCTGTCAGCGTGATGTTGCACTGCTTCAGGCTGGCCTGGATGGCCGCGAACTCATCGGTGTTCACCGAGTCGTTCGGGTAGGTGTAGATCAGCGTGAGGCCGTTCGGGTAGCCGGCCTTGGCCAGGTCGGACTTGCACATGGCCGCGTTGCCGATCCCGTTGCCGTCCGGGTACAGGTTGTAGTTCACGTAGCCGGTGTTGCCCGGTGGGATGACGGTGTTGATGATGTGGGTGACTTCCGGGCCGCCGTAGACCTTGGCAGCCTCGACCTTGTTCACGCCGTACTCGACGGCCTGCCGCACGAGCGCCTTGCCCATGGCCCCGCCCGCGTCCGGGCTGCGCAGGTTGAACACGATGTAGGGGAACGTGTCCGACCAGGCCCAGATGTGGAACTGCGGGGTCTTGCTGGACAGCAGGCCCGGGATGGACGGTGGGTTGATCGAGGTGTCAATCGGCAGGTCCTGGCTTCCGGCCTGCATGTCCGTGAGCTGCGTCGCGGCGGAACTCACGCCGTCTGTCACCACGATGCTGGCTACGTAGTCATGGCGGACCTGGTCGGTGGACTGCTTCCACGCCGAGTTACGGACCATTGTGATCGACTTGCCCGGGACGTACGAGGTGATCTTGTACGGGCCGTCGGACAGCGTGTGCGTGTCAAGCTGCAGGCTGTTCGGCACGTACGCGTCGTACTCCATCGGCCGCGCCGAGGTGAACGGCATCGCCATCATGTAGAGGAAGTCGCTCGCCGGCTGGGTCAGGGTGATCTGCAGCGTCGAAGAGTCCGGCGCGGTGATGCCGGTGATGTTGTGGCTGTTCTGGAAACTCGCGATGTTCGCCGCGGTCGGCTTGTTGGCCTTGCTGGCGAAGAACGCGGTCTCCGCAGTGGCGTAGGACGTGAGCCCGGCGATCGTGCTCTCGTAGTAGCCGGGGTTGCCCACCGGGCTGACCGGGTTGAAGAAGGCCTTGAACTCGCGGATGAAGTCGGCCGCGGTGACCTGGCGCGGCGGCATGGAGTCCCACATCACCCCAGGCTTGATGTGGAAGGTGTAGGTCATGCCGCCGTTGGTGATCCCGCCGTTGGCTGCCGTTGGCACCACGGTCGCGATGTCGGGGACCGGGGTCACGTCCTTCGTCCAGCCCGCGCTGGTCACGCTCGGTGCGGGCACGGTCGGGTAGGCCAGGAGCTGGCGCGTGTAGGCACGCTCCAGCATGTAGTCCGCGGTGTAGTACGCGGGCACTGTGTCGATATGGTCAGGGCCAGCATTAGCGACGATGTGAAGAGTTCCCCCCATGACTGGCTTCCCCGACGGTGTCGTCGGGGTGGAGGACGACCCACATGCCGCCAGGCCCATGGCAACGACTGCCGTGGCGGCTGCCGCTGCGTAAAGCTTGGGGACAGATCTCATGAGCATGCTCCTTCGGGCCTGGCGCCGAGCGCCGGCATCTCAGTGATCACCCTTCGTGACTATATGGCTTTGGCCGTCGCTGTCTACCCGGCAGGACGAAGCGCTCAAAAGGGGTTACGCAACCGCAACAACCCTGTGACAAAGCCGAGTTGGGTGCGTTACAACAAGCGCGCGGATGGGAAGGGCCACCCGTCCGGCAATACGTCGGTCACAGGGCCAATAGTTACTTTCCGTAAGGGGGATACGGGGTGATTTAGCCCTCGATAGCGCACTTCATCGGGTGAAACTTGGCCTGCGCTTCGGCGAGTTCAGCTACCGGGTCCGAGCCAGCGACGATCCCGCACCCCGCGAACAGCCGTGCCCAGGGGCCTTCGACCTCGGCGCAGCGCAGCGCGATCCCCCACTCGCCGTTCCCGCCGGCGTCCACCCAGCCGACCGGTCCCGCGTAGCGGCCGCGGTCCATCCCCTCCAGCTCACGGATCACTTCCATGGCTGTCTCGGCCGGGGTACCGCAGACCGCGCCGGTGGGGTGCAGTGCCGCCACGAGCGCCAGCACCGAGTGGTCGAACGCGTCACCGGTGCTGGCGAGCTGCCCGGTGACGTGGGTGCCCAGGTGCTGGACATTGGCCAGGCGCACCAGGGACGGGCGGGTGTCCACGCTCAGCCGTGAGCACCGGGCCGCCAGGGCGGCCCGCACACCCGCCACCACGTAGGAGTGCTCCTCGGCGTCCTTGGCGGAGGACAGCAGCCCGGCGGCGAGCGCGGCGTCCTGCGCCGCGTCGTGGCCGCGCGGGGCTGTGCCCGCCAGCACCAGTGATCTGATGTCGGCGTCGCGGCGGGAGATCAGCAGTTCCGGTGTCGCGCCCACGAGCCCGGCACACGCGAACGTGTAGCAGCTCGGATAGCGGCCGGCGAGCCGGTGCAGCAGCACCCGCGTGTCGATGTCGTCTGAGGCGTGCGCGTACAGGTCGCGGGCGAGCACGACCTTGCGCAGGCGGCCCTGCTTGATCCACCTGACGGCCGAGGCCACCGCATGTTCCCACTCTGGCGGCCCCAGGCTGCCGTCGTGCCAGCGCACCTCGGCCGGTGCACTCGGCCGGACAGGTGCTGGCCCGGCGTCGGCCGCGGGGCTGATGGTCGTGACCCAGGCACGGCCGTGGCGCTGGCCCACCACGGTGGCGGGCACGACGAGCACAGAGCCGTCACCCGCGCCGTCAAAGGTGAAGCTGCCGAACGCGACCGGCCCGCAGCCGGGCTCGCCGACCTGGTCCTCCACGTCAGCGCCCTCGAACAGGGCACGCAGCCACTTCTCGCCAGCGGTGAACCTGTCCTCGCCCGCAGGCAGGACGACCCGGGCCGTCTCGCCCCAGCCGACGAGGCCGTCACCGCTGCGGACCCAGGCGAGCGCATCAGGACCGGGGAGCTGGCCGATGAGGTCCACTGGGCCGGGGACCGCAACGGTCCGCACCGTCAGCCTGTCCCCCTGGCCCTGGCTCCCGGCACCAGGGCTTGTTTCCACGCTTATCGACTGTACGTGGCGCGCTGGCGGCCGCTGAGAGGGGGGATCCTTGACCTGGTGTCCACCCTGGTGCCACGCGCTCTTCACTGGCGGGATGTCAAAGCAGGGTCGCCTGGACTGCCTGGGGCCGCTGAGGCGCCGTGAGGTGCCCGGTGCCAGGGTGCTGCCGCCCACCCGCGCGGTGCGGCCGCGGGCGCGGGGCCCCACGGCCGACCCCGTACCGCCGTGCCAGCGCGCGGACCTGCTCGGCCACCCGCTCCTGGTAGGCCTTGGGGGCATAGGCACCCCGCGCGTACATGGCCCGGTAGCGGGGGACCAGCCCTGGCTCGTGCTCGGCGAGCCACTGGAAGAACCACTCACGCGCCCCGGGCCGCAGGTGCAACACGATCGGCGTGACGGAGGAGGCACCAGCCTGCGCGATCTGGCGCACCGTGTCGGCGAGCCGGGCAGGGGAGTCAGACAGGAACGGCACGACCGGGCCCATCAGCACCGCGCACGGCAGGCCCACGCCGGTCAGGGTGGCACACACTCCCAGCCGCCGCGCCGGGCTGGGCGTGCCCGGCTCCAGCACCCGCCACAGGTCTTCGTCGGTGCACCCGACGGACACCGCGAGCCCGACGTCGGTCACCTCCGCCGACTGCTGGAGCAGATCCAGGTCGCGCAGGACCAGCGTGCCCTTGGTCAGGATGGAGAACGGGTTGGCGTAGTCGCGCAGGGCCGTGAGGATGCCCGGCATCAGCCGGTACCGGCCTTCGGCCCGCTGGTAGCAGTCAACGTTCGTGCCCATCGCGATTGGTTCCCCGCGCCACCGCGCCGCTCCGAGCTCCTTGCGCACCAGTTGCGGCGCGTTGACCTTCACCACGATCTTGGAGTCGAAGTCGTGCCCGGCGTCGAGGTCCAGGTAGGTGTGGGTGTTGCGGGCGAAGCAGTTGTGGCTCACCACCCCGTTGGCGATGAAGTCCCCGGTGCCGGTGGTGATGTCGTACATCGGCAGGTCGAACCCGAGCGGCTCGACCGCGACGACCCTCAGCATGGCATCGCTCGTGATCGCGGCCCCCTCGATCGTCCGCTTCCGGGTGATCGCGGGGTCCGTGGTGTGGAAGAACCTGAGCCGCTCCCGCAGCCCGCCCCGCAGCCGCACTACGGCAGGGCCGTTGGCGTGGCTGGCCGGTGCCACGGTCACGCCGAACCCCAGCGAGGCGAGGCATGCGATGGCCCAGCCGAGGGCGGCCCGGTCGGTGCTGGAGATCCGCAGCACGCCGCCGGCGCAGCTACCCGCCGCATCGAAGATGCCCGCGAGGAACCCCTTGCGCCAGTCCAGGCTCGGTGCGCTGGGCCAGTGGACAGGCTGCTGGGCCGTCCCGCACAGGTAGCCGCGCCGGTAGTCGGGGGAGTCCTTGGGCTGTTCCGCGAACCTGCCCACACCCATGAGTTCGTTGCTGGGGGTCAGGTGGGGCCGGCGGGCGGCACCCCGTGCCGCGCCGGTGACGTACTTCCAGCCCCGGCCGGTGAGGAAACGGTGGTCGGCACTGGCGATCAGCCGGGTGCCGTCCGCCAGCGTGACGCGGTAGGCGGGTTTGACCGCCTGCCAGTGCGCGAGCACGGTCGTGGCCACGTACCGGCGGTGGCGGCCCCGGCGGGCCGTGCCGTAGACGGCGTCGCCCACGTGTACCTCGGCCAGCGGCTTGGTACGGCCGTCGGCCATGAGGATGGGTGTCTCACCCCAGAGGCAGTACCGGCACGCATGAGAGCAGCCCCGGTACGGGTTGATGGTCCAGCGGAACGGGACGCGGGAGGCCTCGGGGACGCGGTTGATGACCGAGCGGGCGTGGACCTCGAAGAAGGTCATGCCGCGGAAGGCCGGGGTGTCGAACGTCCGGGTCACCGAGCCCTGCTCGAACAGTGCGGGCACGGCTGGCGGGCCAGGCGTCCCGGGGGCCTGCGTCTCAGCGTCAAACCGCAGGGTGTCCCACCGCATGCACTCGAACTTAGGACACCTGTTCGATTGAGTCAAACATGAGTTCGAGTGGGGGGCTTGCGGCGTGGCGGACACCGCGGTCACGGTGGGACAACCACGATGAGAATGTCTAATACGTGGCTAAAAATCTTCCAGGAGGGGATAGGAATGAAACAGGCAGTCAGCGGTGATGGCGCCCGGCAGGTGGCTGGGGTGGAGGTGGCGCTGTGGGGCTGTCCATGGAGGAGCGGCGCATCCTCTGGGAGATAGAGCAGGAGCTCACGCGGGCCGAACCGGGCCTGGCGGTCCGGCTCTCCAACCTGGGACGCCCGCGTTCGTCCTCGGTCCTCCGCTCACGGCGGGCGCGTGCCGCCTGGATGATGCTCGTAGTGGGGATCATCGTGCTGCTCGCCTACACCTTGTTCACGCTGCACGCCACCCCGCGGCCGGTAAACACGCACATGCACCAGGCCCCGGTCCAGCCGGGGATGGTCGCCGCCCACCACACGAGCACGCGTGCGCTGCATGTCACTCCGGTAGGCGTGCAGCCAGGTTAGGACTCACGCCATAGCTGGAGCAGGTACTGCTCCCGCCCCTCCAGACTCCGTCGTGCCTGCTGGAAGCCGTCCCCCAGCGGGTCGATGCCGCGCTCGAACATCTGGCTGTAGAGCCTGACCACTTCACGCCGGTTGCGGGCGTAGACGCGGACCACGTAGTCGCCGACACCACCTGCCAGCCGCAGCCGGTCCACCGCGCTCCCCGGACGGCCCGTGTCGATGCTGATCGCGCCACGCAGGTACAGGACGGCTTTGGCCTCGTCCTCCCACTCCTCGCCGAAGGGGGGTGGCGCGCCTTCCCACTCCTCCAGCGCCACGCGCACACCGACGTTCTCCTGCAGGCTGGCAATCCACATCTGCTCGCGGCCGGCGCTGATCAGGCCGCCCGTTGGCAGGGGTGGTGTGTCAGACCCCTGCAGGTCGGCTGCGGCGTCACGCAGCCGGATCTTTCTTCGCTCCGGGAAGACCGGCATCTCCAGCCAAAGCAGCCTGCGACTCACATCGACTCCCTCGCACAATCGGCCCCACTCATAGCATGCTCCGGGCATGGGCTCCTCAGCCGGGCAATTAGTCATAAAGGCTATGTTTTGGCAGGTCAATGAGGGTGGCTTGACTTGGTCACCCAGCCGTGTCAGCCGGAGCCTGGCAGAGCTTTGGCCCGCACCTCAGCCCACAGTGATGCGTAGCTGCGTGCCGCGGCGCTGCGGGGTGCAAAGGCAGTGACCGGAGCCTTACGCACCGCCATCTGCTCGATCAGGGACAACGAGGGAATGGCGGTGGTGGCCACGTCATCGCGCTCGGCCGCCAGGTGTGCCATGACCTCCGCGTGCAGGCGCTTGCGCCGGTCAACCATGGAGAAGAACGCGAGCACCGTGGGCTTGTGCCCGTCCAAGCTGGCCAGGAAGTCGCTGAGCTGGTCCAGCGTACGCACTGACAACGTGGTCGGTATGAGCGGCACGAGCACGGTGTCGGCGGCGTACAGGACGTTCTCGGACAGCAGTGAGATGCCGGGTGGGCAGTCGAGGACCACGAGGTCGTACTCGGGCCCCACGGGGCGCAGCAGGCGGGCGAGGCGCTGAGTGGGCCGCTTTGCGGCGTCGAGCACGAGGTCCAGGTTGCGGAAGGTGAAGTCCGCGGGCAGCAGGTCGAGGCCCTCGAAGTCGGTGCCCTTGATCGCCGCGTCCAGCGTGCGGCTGCCGCGGACGAGACCGGTGGCCCCGCCCTTGACGCGCGGCCGGATCCGCAGCAGGTAACTGGTGGCTGCCTGGGGGTCGAGGTCAACGATCAGCACCCGCAGCCCGTCCGTGGCGGCGAGGTGGCCGATGTTGACGGCGGTGGCCGTCTTGCCGACCCCGCCCTTGATGTTGTAGGTGGCGATGACCTTCATCGGGGCACTCCCGTCACCAGGGTGCGCAGCGGTGTGCGGCGGACCAGGGCGGCGAATTCAGCGAACCGGCCAGCGAACTCACGCCGGGCGTCGTGCCCCTGCCGGGCCACCTCGCCGGCCAGCTCCCCAAGTGCCAGCAGGGTGTCGGCCGGGACGTCGTGGGAGGCCATCATCTGGGCAGCCATCACCCGGATCTCCTCGTGCTGCACACTGCTGTCCTGGTAGGCGCCCAGGCAGTCCTGGAGCCCTTTCAGGCCGCGTACTGCCTGCCGGTAGCCGGCCGGGTCGCACAGGCTGGCAAAGAACTCCAGGGCGTAGCGCAGTTCCTTGCAGCGCTTGCGCAGGTCGTGGAGGCTCTCTGGCGGGGAGTCGCTGGTGATGGCGTCCCCGCCCGCCAGCACCCGCCGCTGCGCCTTGGCGAGCGTGTCGCGTGCCAGCTGGGCGGCGCTGCGCCCGGCCCGCCCGGGCGGCATACCGGTCAGGGTGGTGCGCCACGTGCTGGTGAGGCTGGCGAAACGGGCCGAGCGCAGCGTGCGGGCCATGTGGCGGCGCTCCGCGGCACGCCTGCGGACCAGGTAGTCGTGGAAGGGCGCGAGGTCGGCTGGGGTGGCGCCGACCAGCGAGTCCGCCATGGCGGGGTAGTCCAGCAGGTAGACATCCAGGTCGCGGGTGGGGGTGGTGACGTCTCCCAGCCACTTGAACTCAGCCTGGTAGTGCTGGACCACTTCAGCGGGCAGCGCGGCAGCGCCCAGCTTCAGCGCCGTCCTGGTGCGCCGCACGGCGACCCGCAGGTCGTGCAGGAACTCCGTGTCGACGTCGCGCAGCGTCCCGGGGACATTGGTCTCCAAGGTGGTGAGCAGGTCGGCCAGGACCGTCACCATGGCCAGCCGGGCTGGCATCGCGGCATCGAGGCGTGCTTCGAGCTTCCCGCTGTAGTCGCCGGGCCAGCGCCTGGCCACGGCCAGCGCGGCCTGGAACGGTGTCGCCAGGGCGGGTTGCCCGACGTGGGTGTCGGCCAGCCGGGCCGCGATCCGGTCAGCCTGTGTCCCGTATCCGCGGACCGGGGTGACCGTGAGCCGGGTGGGGAGGTCGCCGGCCGGGCCAGCCGGTGGGTGCAGGCCGTTCGCCCCCAGCAGGCCAGCCGCGGTGGGCACGATGGCCCGGGCATGGTCCACGGTCAGCCAGGCGATGGTCTTCTCGTCGGCGTTGCACGCCCGCAGTCTGCGGACCGTGGACAGTGCCTCCGCGGTGGGAAGGAGCGCCCGCACACTGGCCACCGCACCGACCCTGGCACGCATCAGCCCGTCGGGCAGGGTGTCGGCCAGCGCGGGCCAGCGCAGTCCCTGCGCGGGGACACTGACCCGCTCCCCGTCGGTGCTGGTGAGGACGAGTTCCCCGCAACCCCGCCCGGTGACGTATTCCAGGGTCATGCCGGCCCGCTGCAGCCGCCAGTCGAAAGTCTCCAGCCAGGTATGGCGCCTGGTGTGCGGGCGGGCGTCGGCAACCACCGTGAAACGGGGGGCGAGCGCCTTTCGCAGCGCCTGCGTCACCGGCTCCGCTGACTCTCCGATGACGAAGTCGTGCGAGGGCGCCTCCACCATGGACCTCCACACCGGTCGTTGTGGCCGGGCACGCCGAGACAGCGGGAAAGTGCCCGCTCATCGGGTGTCTCATTAGTGTAGGTCCGCAACGATCAGATGTGTTCACCTGCTGGTAACTCTGTGGCCATCTGGCAGCCATCTCGGTGCCAGGGAGATACGCACGTCACGGGGTGCGCGCGTGATGTCCTAGTGTTGCGTCTCGTGGTGGACTGGGCCTCCCTAGCCAATGTCGCCACCGCGGCCGGCACCCTGGTGCTCGCGGTGGCCACGTTCAGCGCGACCCGCTCCGCGAACCGGGCTGCCCGTGCCGCGGAACGCTCGCTGCTGGTCGGGCTGCGGCCGATGGTCGTGGCTTCCCGGCTGACCGATGAAGCGCAGAAGGTCACGTTCGCCGACACCAAGGTGGTGAAGCTGCCTGGTGGGTGCGCCTGGGCGGAGGTCGTGGACGAGACCGTGTACCTGGCGGCGTCACTGCGCAATGTGGGGCCCGGGATCGGGATCCTCCAGGGCTGGATCTTCTACCCCGACTGGGATCCGGGCCGGGACCGCCCCGAGTTGAAGGACTTCCGCAGGCTGAACCGTGACCTGTACCTGGCGCCGGGGGAGATGAGCTTCTGGCAGGGCACGTTCCGCGATCCGGCAGACCCCCAGCACGGCCCGGCCACCCGCGCGATCCAGGACCCGACGCGCCTCACTGTTGACCTCCTGTACGGGGACCATGAGGGAGGCCAGCGGGTGATCACCAGGTTCGGGTTCCAGCCGTGGCAGGGGCAGGACCGCAGTGGCTGGCTGCTGGTCGTGAGCAGGCACTGGAACGTCGACCGGCCTGACCCGCGCCAGCGGGACGACTGGAACGCTGAGCACCTGCACAGCCACAACGAGCACGGCCGCAACCACAACCACAATGGGCGGAACCACAACCACAACGGTCACGGCCGCAACCACGGCACCTGACGGCGGCCGGCACCCGCCACCAGGCAGATAACAGCAAGACAGATACCAGGTAGATAACAGCAAGAAGCGTGCGGCGCCGCCAAGGTCCAGGGAAGTGGGACCGCTGACGCCAGCCGAGTCCTAACCGCAGCCGCACGACCCGCCGCAGCAGCCCCCGCCGTTCCCGCCGTTCCCGCCGCCAGTGGCGGGCCGGGGCCCGCTGGCGCTGGCCCGGCCCCCCACCGACACGGTGGACAGCAACTTCACCGTGTCATCGTGGCCCTGTGGGCACGGGCAGGGGGCGGACGCCTCGGCCATCGGCCGGGTGCGCTCGAAAGTCGCGCCGCATGAGCGGCACCGGTACTCATAGCGTGGCACGCCAGCAGCCTACGACACCGGCGGCGCGGTCTGGCGTGCCACGGGCGTGGCAACGGGGCGCACGACGGTCTCCGCGTCCTCGTCCCAGTAGAACTGCTTGCCGCGCAGCAGCGAGACCCCGGCGCCGAGCAGTGACATCAGCGCCGCCGCGGTGAACACGATGAACAGCCCGTGGTGGAACGGCCCGGAGATCAGGTGCGGGAAGAACTGGTTGCCGGTCAGCAGGGCGACCTTGGCATGAGGGAGGGTGGCGAGCACGCCGGAGCCGTGCAGCAGGTGCTGCACGGGGTTGAAGCCCAGCAGTGCCGCGAACACCGTGCTGACCGGCGGCAGGTGGCTCACCCGCGCCGCCACGGCGCTGGGGACGCCCTGGGCGTGCAGGCCCGTGGTGAGCGCGTGGGGCAGGGTGGAAGCCAGGCCCGCGATCATGAGCGAGAAGAAGACCCCGATCGACAGTGACATCCCGGAGTTCTGGAACGTCGAGCGCATGCCCGAGGCGACGCCGCGGTGCCTGGCCGGGACGCTGCTCATGATTGCGGAGGTGTTGGGGGAGGCGAAGAGCCCGGACCCGATGCCGTTGCCGAAGATGATCAGTGCGAACGCCCAGTACGGGAAGTCCACCGGCAGCAGCATGAGGCCCACGAAGCAGAGCGCCGCCAGGCACAGCCCGGCGGTCGCGAACGGCCGCGGGCCGTACCGGTCGGACAGGGTGCCCGACACCGGGCCTGCGATCAGGAACCCAGCGGTCAGCGGCAGCATGTAGATACCGGCCCACAACGGGGTGACCGCGTAGTCATAGCCGTGCAGCGGCAGCCAGATGCCCGCGAGCCAGATGACCAGCATGAACTGCAGGCCGCCGCGGGCGATCGAACCGAGCAGGCTCGCGGCGTTGCCTGCCGCGAACGCCCGGATCTTGAAGAGCTGCATCCGGAACATCGGTTCGGGGATCTTGGTCTCGACCACACCGAACAGGACCAGCAGGGCGGCCCCGCCCAGGAGCCCGCTGAGCACCCACGGGTTGGTCCACCCGGTGGAGTGGCCGCCGTAGGGCTGGATGCCGTAGGTGATGGCCACCAGCAGCATGCCCGCGCCCAGTGCGAATGTGACATTGCCGACCCAGTCGATCCTGGCCCGGCGCGTGGCCGCGATCTCCCGCAGGCTCCGGTAGGACCAGACCGTGCCAAAGATGCCGATGGGTACGTTCACCCAGAACACCGCGCGCCAGTCCCACTCGGCGAGCAGCCCGCCCAGCAGCAGGCCGACGAACTGGCCGGAGATCCCCGCCACCTGGTTGATCCCGAGCGCCATGCCGCGCTGGCCCGCCGGGAACGCGTCGGTCAGGATCGCGGCGGACTGGGCCATGAGCATGGAGCCGCCGAACGCCTGCACCATCCGCCAGCCGATGAGCCACAGTGCCCCGCTGCCACCGATGAATGGGTCGAACGACAGGGCCACCGACGCCAGGGTGAAGACCACGAAACCCAGGTTGTAGATGCGCACCCGGCCGAACATGTCGCCCAGCCGGCCCAGGGTGACGACCAGCACCGCGGTGACCAGCAGGTACCCGATGATCATCCACAGCAGGTAGCTCACGTTGTGCGGGTCGAGCGGGTCGAGCTTGATGCCGCGGAAGATGGCAGGCAGCGAGATGATCACAATGGAGGCGTCGATCACCGCCATCGTCATGCTGAGGGTGGTGTTGGACAGGGCGATCCACTTGTATCGGTCGCGGCCTGCCCCGGCCTTGCTGTCACCCACGTTGACCCAGCCTACCCATAGATAGTTGCTTGATCGCAACTAGCGGTCGGAAGGATCCTGCCCGCCGCTGACCTCGGGCGCGGCACCGGCACTAGAAAATTCACCAGTCATCCTTGAACCGGCCGCACCCCTCCACACGTGAAATGACGCGTAGGGCCTTGTTCCGGGAGGCCGCCCGCCTGGCAGGCGAGTCGCCCGCAGGGCCGTGCGGTCAAACGTCCTTAGTGGTGCACAGAACGTGAGGTTGGAGCTGATGAGAGTTCTCGCTCGCAAGTCGGCAGCATCGCGGGGGCGGGCCTGGACGGCCCGCATTCTCCTGGGGACAGCACTGGTGGGGGCCTCGGCAATGGTCATGGCGGGGGTGTCAGCCGCATCGGTGACCCATACGCACACAACGGCGAAGACGTCGGCACACGTCGTCACCCCCGCGACGCGGATGGTCGGCGGCATGTCCATCACCATGCTCGTGCGGCCCACGACGGGCCGTGCCCTCTACATCCACCCCGGCGGCCCCTGCACCGGCTCCTGCCTGTCGATCTGGCCGCGCCTGCTCATGCCCAAGGGGACCACCACCCCCACGGGCGCGAAGTGCCTGAAGACGGTCAATGTCGGGAACGGCAGGCTCCAGGTCACCTACATGGGCCAGAAGCTCTACATGTTCACCGGGGACAGCGGCCAGAGCGTGAACGGCAATGGCGTCGCCGGCTTCATGGCGGCGAAGGTCTCGCCCACCTGCCCGTAACCCCTGCCTGACCAGGCAGCCCCGAGCCACAGGCGGGGCTGCCTGCCTAGACCCGGATTGCCGGCGCCGGGAGAGGGCACCGGCGTCGGCAGTCCGGCTGCCGCGGCCGCCCGGG